>NZ_VOZS01000007.1:0-172291 GCF_013419675.1 Acinetobacter sp. YH12069
TAATAAAACATAGGCAATATATTCTTATCCAAACCCCATTTCTTCATGGGGTTTTTGCTATTCAACTTCTTTCAAACAATCCCGACAAACCTTTATCTCATCGCCATCAATCGTGTGGTCAATCTCAATCGCACCATGAAAGCCGAATAGGCATTTTAAAAATTGGAGCATGTGAATCTCCTGAATAGGGTGGCGGTAATCAATTTAAAAACCACTAGAAATTAATAGGAACCGCCATAGGTGCCCTGATATTGCTTACACAAAAACATTTCTCAGGGTATTAAAAAAGCCCACCTTTTAGTGAGCTTAATTTAATCATGGTCAGAAACTGCGTAATACGACCAGTATAGTAAAACTATACCTTGGTTTCCGAAATATTGGAATCCCTATGCACGCATTTCTTTGTAAGTATTTTTCTTATATTTCTGAACAGCTTGAGAAGCCTCTTCAATCGCAGACTCAAGCGCCAAACACATCAGATTTTCGTATGGCTTCCATGTCTTACGATAAAGTTCGGCTTGCATCTGCATCGAATTAATACCCGCATAATACAATCGACCTTGCGCTGTAAAATTCCCCTCAAGCTCAGGATTCAAAGCAAAGTCAATTACCATACGTGCAACCAAGTATGCCAAATGATTCATGGTGATATGCTCAGGCTCACGCTTCTTATCATCCTTAGCATTGACCAACATAATTTTAACCAAGTGATTACGCACATACTCATAATCACTTTCACACTTTCCATCAAAGACAATAAGCGCTGTAACTGACTTTGCAAGCTGTGTTTCCATACTCGCAATCGCACCCAAACGATCTTCATAATTCAAAGGCTTCTCCCCAGTGCCATGTGCCTGTGGCTCAAAGTTTGGTGACTTCGCTGTAATTCCCTTAGTCAACCATTCAAAAGGTTCAAATTTCTCTGCTACTGCGTTCATCCCTATTCCCCTTATTTTGCAAATCTCTTAAAGACCAACATTGCTGCATCACGTGCATGTTCATTTGTTCGCCCAGGCCAGCCTGTGCGTTTCTTAAATATCTCTGAAGTAGTTTTTGTTGCATTGGCTTTTGGATGAATCATTAAATAATTCAAACCTTGTTCTTTACACCAATCTTCCCAAATTTGCGCATCACGCTTAACAGATCCAACACCTTGAGCTTTTTCTCGTCCACCTGTAAACCATGTTCGCTTACGTGCATCTTCGATATATAGCTTCATGTCATCTGGACCATTTTCAGCGATCAACAATTTAATTTCAGCCATGGCCCGGGTGATTGTTAAGCACGTTACTTTGCTCAACTCTCCGCCGTTGCCACAATCAATAGCAACAGCGAAGCCTGTATTTACTCCTGTATCGATACCAATGAGGATTTTCAAATTACAAACTCCTTGTCACCTTTACACCAACATACGTATGCGATTTGCACTGTTAAATTGCGATATCCAATACCCTTATCAAAATCAAAAAGTCGATCTCCATAGATATATTTCATTTGTAAGTAAAAGGACTGAGCTTTAAAAAATTCTTCAAATTCACTCATCCCTCAATCACCCTCGTAGTCGGCGCTATATGATTCCGAATGTCTGACACATGATCGGTTCGGTCGTGGTCTGCGATGGCTTTGCGAAGGTCGTCGACACAGATAAAATCAGTAGACAATTGCGACAAAAAGAAATCGTCTTTTTCTGCTGAGTAATATTTGAATTTAGTGAAATGAGTTCCAAGTTTGCGATGTCGCTCCACAATTTCCCGCATTTGTTCGATTGTTAGGTTCATGCTGCACACCCTTTCTCATAAACAGACCTAATGCTGTTTTTATTCTTAGTCTTGCCAGGTTTGTAGCGAACGTTATAACAACACTTGCAGGCAGCCTCGTATCGCTTCGACACTTGACCATTCACCAATTTAACGTTCCGATGCCACCAAAATTCATCATCTAAAGGCCAATATTCACCACACTGAATACAGAGTTTTTCCCGACCTAATTCCGTTTCGATATATTTAGATTTATTCGCATCCACCCAATCCACGGTTTTATTGTCATACTGATCCTTCACACCCCACCTCCTGCGCTTTGCTCATACTTCAACTTCATCGCATTCATCATCGCCATTGGCAAAGACATGCCCGCTTCTTGAAATTCCTTAACCTTGCTTTCCACCCAAGATTTTTCCTCTGGTGTCGGCTCAGGTAGCCATGATTTAAGTTTAGGCGCTGCCTTGGATGTACCAATCATCTTCGGTGGCACATACCACTCTTGCTGACGACCTTGCATCTGAGCTTTGGCTAGATAGGTCTCATAGATCGATTTGAACTGCCTGAAAGCCTCCTTCATGCTTCCCTGCTCAACCAACCAGTAAACAGAGTCCCATGCTTTTTTGGTCAAGGTGGTGACTTTCAATTTGCCTTCTAGCAATTCAATCTCTGATTGATTTGAATAATCACAAGCACGTTGCCAAGCTTCTGTTGCTGTCCACCAGCTGCCAGACATGCACCATGATTTAAAATCAGAAAGTGTTGGGCAGAAATCACCTGATCCAGCTTTTGCATTCAGTTGAGCCATGCCCTTTTGAAACTGCTCATCACTCAACATTACTAAAGCACCGTTGATGATGTTCAGAATGCGATTCAGGTCAGTCATGCCGTTAAATTGGCTAATAAACTTGTGTCCATACATCACTTGCATGATGTCGTAGTATTCGCGAGCCTTGTCTAAGGCGATCCCGTTAAGCACGACCCACCTCCTCAATCAGTAATGGCTTTTTTGGCTCACCAACATCAATCACCTGTCCTTGCTGTTGATCTAACTGCATACGTTGTTCAGCGAGAATCTGGGCTGTGGTTTTAGTGATGGATTGTTGTTTTTGAGGTTGATCCTGATTTCGCATAATCCATTGAACAAATTTCACCAGTGCTTTGTTGGCAACCATGTGTTGATCTGCGTAGTACAACTCGAATTGTGATTGCAGTTGATCAATGTATTTCTGATCTACTTCATGACGACCTGCCATTTTCAATTTCGTGTTCACCGTGTTCAGGTCAAACGTATATTTATATTGGTTAATGGTTAATGGTTCTTGGTTTATGGTTAATGGTTTATGGTTAAGGTTTTTTTGGGTTTCATTTTCAGAACCCAAATTAACCGACTGGGTTTCTTTTGGGTTTTGCAAATCCTTGTTTTTTGGTGGTCGACCACCTTTTTTCCCATTTTCACGATTTTTATCGGCATGAGCCTGATATCCAGCGATTTCAGCATCACAACGTTTATTGTGAAAACCGTCTTCTTGCTCAACAAAGAAGTCAGAAAGCACATTTAGAACAGCTTGCTTTTCCTCTTCGGTATTTGCACGCAACCGACGAAAAACCACTTGGGTTTCTTTGGGTAATGGTTTTTCGTTTAAGTAATAAAAATCCAATGCACGACGGTAAAAACATTCTTCAAGGGTATTCAAGTGAACGGTGTCACGCATGAAATCGCCAATATGGTGTAGGTATTTATGCATTGGCACACCCCTCATCATAAATCCAAAGTGTTGGTCTGCTTCCTAGGCGCATTCCGATAACACCTGTACCTTTAGTGCGAATAAGCACACCCAAGTCATGGGCGCATTGACGTTCTGTGATGTCATGACCTTTAGCATTCATTCGAGCAACAACCCCTTTAGTGTAGGGTCGCTTACCTTGGGCTTTAGCATCTTTAACGCATTGCAATACATGGCTTTGACGCTCAGTAAGATTACTAATCATGCCGCTACTCCTCGCTCTAACCATTTCGCAATGCGAGTAATAAGCTTCTGAGTCAACTTAACTTGCGTAAAAACCTTTTCACCTGACTCAAATAAACGAGGTGCAGAAGTCACAACATGCACAAGCTTTTGATCAATGGACTTTTGATAGGCCTGAATTTTCGAAAAGTTGTCGCGATATACAACTTTGTGGTCCAGTAGGTATTGCGTTAATTGGTTTTGACCAACCTTGAGAACTTTAGCGGCCTCACGAATCCCTAAAACATTGGTACAGTCAGCAATGCGATCTAAGCCTTTTGCTTTTGGTTCGAGGATTGCGACTTGTCCCCGCAACTCAATATTTTCCTGCTCAGCTTGTAGGGCTAACTGGATTAGATCCATACGGGAAAGTTCAGTTGGTTTTTGTGGTTGGTAAGCTTGAGCTTCAAGCTCCTGCCAACGTTTAATAACTCGATTACGCAAAACAATGCTGTAACCAGTAACCAAGGTCATTGTTAATTCTTCATCTAACAAATATTCGGTTTGTTGGCGGTTCATTGAGTCAAAATAGATATGCTCAAAGTTGAGCGCATCTAAATTTAAGGATGCGAACATTACGTCGCAGTCACGCTTAACATTTCGATGTTCTTTTTCGCAAAGTTCTGCAATTACCCGAGTGCCCATAGTTTTTTGTTCAGAATTTCCGAACTGTGGTAAAATTGGCATGTTCATATTGACTAGACTCCTTATTGAACATCAGGCTCAGTAGTTCGCGCTACTGGGCTTTTTTCGTTTTCACACGATGTATTCACCGTATTCGTGGTATTACCAAATGCTCTGCTGAGATACTCATGTTGCTTCTTAAACTTCACGAGTTTTTCTATGGCTGCATCTCGAATCCATTCCGAGCGTTTTATGTCGTCCATTGCTGCCAGCGCATCAATCGCCTGCAATGCTTCATGTGTCATACGGACTGATGTTGAGTCGGTCTTTTTCCCATGCACATCAAGAAAACCTAAATCTAGTGCTTCTTGCATATCGTCTACCCCCATCACGCAACATCCTTGTTGCGAACCACACTTGATACATTTGGATTTAAGAAGATGTGCGGATACTGGAGTTTCACTTCCGCAGGTATCCCTCTTGTCATCCAGTTTTGAACTCGCTGTTTGCTTTTTAAGCCAAGCATTTCAGCAACTTTTGTTGACCCACCAAGAGCAACAATGATGTCTTTATCAGTGCTGATAGACATTTCACCCTCCACTAAACATTTGTGTATTTGATGGTAAACGCTGTGTTTACTAATGTCAAATCATTTGTTTAACACAATTTGTTTACTACTGAGATAATAAAACCAAGAACAAAAGGGGTTTGTTATGCACGATTCATTTAAAAGGCTGCTTGAGGCGAGCAACAATCTAAGCCAGGAAGAAATCGCAAGACGTATTGATGAATCACCGCAAACGCTGACCAATTGGAAAAAGCGTGGTGTATCAAAAGCTGGGTCTTTAAAAGCGGCTGCTGAGTTTGGCTGTTCTGCAAACTGGATTTTAAGTGGTGCGGGCGATAACTCTAGTAGTGATGTTTCTCGTGTTGCAGGGTGGGATAACTCCACTCCACTAGATAGCGATGAGGTTGAAGTGCCGTTTTATAAAGATGTTTTAGTGTCTTGTGGTTCAGGGTCGCTTGGTGAAATCATAAACACAGAAACAAGAAAACTAAGACTAAGCGCCTCAACATTAAGGCGTTATGGTGTTGATCCAGCAAATGCACTTGCATTAACAGCTTTCGGCAACTCAATGTCTCCAGTCATCAATGATGGTGCAACGGTTTACGTTGATATAGGCAGAAAGAATGTTATTGATGGCAAGGTATATGCGGTATGCCATGGTGGTCTTTTTAAGTTTAAGTACCTGTATAGAATGCCAATGGGTGGTATAAGGATTGTTAGCGCCAATAGTGACGAATACAAAGAAGAGGTTTTAACGCAGCAAGAAATTATCGACCAGGAGTTTGAAGTTATTGCTTATGCATTTAATGTGCAAAATTCGCTGCCATAAATAAGTAAACAAAATGAAATTTTAAGACTGCTTATGCGGTCTTTTTTTATGTCTATATAAAACAGTTGTTTATAAATTAATTAAACATTTGTTTATTATAAGTGTTGACTACAGTACACATCATGTTTACTATGAACCTCGTAAACAAAAAAAGCACACCGACCCTTTCAACCTTCGATGTGCTTTGCAAACTACGAGGTCTATTATGGATAGTAACAAGAAACAAATCAAGTTTGCTGGTGGTGCTATTGCACTTGCAGCATTCATTGTCGGTGCATTTTCAATATCACCTGCCTCCACAACCGCACCGATTGACGACAATCAAGTTGTCGTTACAGGTGAAGTAAAGCTTAAGCAAAAACTTAAATTTTGTGCTGAACAATGCCCTGCGCTAATCACTATCGGTGATTACGAAGTATTTGTTGAATATGGGCTTGATGGTGAGTCAATTCGCTATATGGAACCAATGAGCGTTTCCAAAGACGGTATCGAAGTAAATGCATACATCGATCAGGTAGATATTCAAAAAATTAACGCTGCGATTGTTGGGGGTGTGAAGTGATGGAAGATTTAACTTTGACTATCACCGCTCCAATCACTGAATGGTGTAGTGATTGCAACTACCAGGCAAGTAAAAGCCTAATTGGCTATTCGGGTAAGTGTCCTGAGTGTGGATCAAACCATATTTATAGCCGTGTGAAAAAAGAAAAAGTGTTTTCTGTTCGGGTGTCACAAGGTCGATTTGCGATGTACTTAAGCGGTGCTTTAGCAGAGCCTCAGTATCGATACTCATTTACAAACACTCCTATTGGAGATATTCATGTTATTTCAGATGAGGATTATGACCATGGATGCCCTTTCCAAACTCTTGATGCGCTGATGTATGCGAATGATGTAAGCAGCTCAGGAAAAGCAAAAATTAAGGCTCTAGGTGATGCTGTTTTTGCTAATAGCGACTGGAAGGAAGATCAAGAACGCAAGATTGCAAACAATCGACGCCTTGAATTGGAGCGCGAGCTTTACACCCTAAATAGCCAATTTGGTTTTTATAAAAATAAAGCCGAGGTGCCAGCATGAACATCAAAACTAATACTTTAATCCTCGCCCCTGTCTTCCCTGATTTTGAAGTGGCTGAAGACATTGTTATTCAAGACGGAAAGGTTGAATTCACGCTTCAGTATCGCTTCGACTTTATTAGTGATGCGTCTATCGAATGCAGTATGCCATTACTTGAATGCACACAAGGTTTTGCAGTTGGTGATTCAGATCCACAGAACTGTCATGAAATTGATATCCCTGCTTTTAAAGCAATTGAAAACACACTGGTAACTGTAATGAAAACTGATGCCGTAGCAACCAAAGAAGGCAATGAATTTGTCTTACTTCCTGAGCAGTTGCGTGCGTTGAATGTGTTGATTGTGGATTGGTGTGAAGATCAGTTTTTAAAGGAATCTGAACAGCAAGCTACTTATGTTGCTGAGGATATAGCAGAGGAGATTTACGGATGAATGCACCAGTGAAAACAGAAAATCAGGTTGCAGAGCATGATCCAAAGTCAATAAAGGCTTATGTTTCAGATTCTAAAATCCGTCAAAAATTTGAAGAAGTTCTTGGAAAGAAAACTCAAGGTTTTCTTGCATCGGTGATGCAGGTTGCCAACCAACCACAACTCAAAGGCGCAGTCCCGGCAACTGTGGTTAATGCAGCAATGATGGCAGCAACGCTTGATTTACCAATTAACAATAACCTTGGCTTTGCATACATTGTGCCGTACAAGCGCAAATTTAAAGATGCTCAAGGCAAATGGTCAGAGTCTTTAGAGGCTCAATTCCAGATGGGATACAAAGGCTTCATTCAACTGGCACAGCGTTCAGGTCAGTTTGCACGTATTGCTGCAACGCCAGTATTTGAGGGTCAGTTGATTTCAGCAAATCCTCTGCTTGGCTATGAGTTCGACTGGACAGTTCCAAATCAGGGTGAAGCTATTGGCTATGTGGCTTTCTTTAAGCTACTGAATGGCTTTACTGCTGAGCTTTACATGAGCACCACTGATGTGAAAAAGCATGCAGGTAAATACAGTCAGTCATTCAAATATGGCTCTGGTGTTTGGAAAGATAATTTTGAAGCTATGGCGCTTAAGACGGTGACAAAACTTTTGCTTTCAAAACAAGCACCTCTTTCAATTGAAATGCAGACAGCACAACTTGCGGATCAGGCAATTGTTCGTGACGTGGAAACAAATGATTTTGATTACATCGATCACAATGAAAGTGTTGGTGCGATTGAGTCAAAAGTCACTGTGCCTGATGCTGAATTTCCAGTGTTGCTTGAACAGGTTAAAGCAGGTGCATTTGAGAAGGATTATGTGCTCAGTGAGTACGCGCTCACAGATGCACAACGTCAAGCTGTGGAGGTGCTCCCATGAAACTATTTCGCTGTTCCTCTCTACATAAACTTATTGGCGATGCTCAAAGCATTGCCAGTGAGTTACGAAATGATGAGATTAATGCTCTCATTCGTAAAAAAAAGCGCACTGAAGAAGAAAATGCTTTGGTTCAAGAACTTAAAGATGCATCGCTTTCTGATACTGCTAAAAGCGCAATTCGCGATGTAGTGAAAGAGGATCTATATACATTCCGCTCATTCAAAGGGAATCAATTCACAGCTAAAGGCAACATGCTAGAAGATTTGGCGATTGAAATGTCTGGAAAGATGCGCTTTCGTAAGCTTACGAAGCATGTGGGGCGTGTTCAAAATAGCTTGATTACTGGTGAGTGCGACATTCTTGATTTAGATCGCAAGCTCATTATCGACACAAAATGTACTTGGGACATTGGCACGCATCCTTTTTTTATTGATGAGGCCATGGAGAAAGTTAAAAAGGCAGGCTATGACATTCAGATGCAAGCCTATATGTGGCTTTACGAATGTGAAGTGGCGAACATTGATTTTTGGCTATTCCCTTGCCCTGTCGAGCTCACAAAAGATTGGGATGATCGGGAGCAATTGATTGATCTTGTTGAAAAGATTGATATTCGTGAGCGTCTTACAACTGTTGTGATTGAGCGCGATGAAACAATTATTCAAAAAATCAAAGACAAAATCCCGCACTGCCAAGCGTACTACGAAAAGCTATTTACTGAACGTAGCAAAGGGAGGATTGCAGCATGATCTTCCGTATCAAAAATAGACATGCCGACGGCTTCAAAATTTGGTTAGAGAAGCTCGGTTATGTGAAGAAAGTCCTTGCAGATGGTAGCTGCACTTTCAGCGGTAAAGGCACCCGTAAGGCTTTGAGCTATGTGTTTGTAAAGAGTGATTTAACGGGTAATTCGGCGTGCCAAGCGTTGTTTGATGAATATGAAATGCACTTGCGCAGCCCTGCTATATCAGATGAAACGAATGAAAATTTAGCGCGTGTTGTGGCTAATCAAATAATGAAGGTGGCGTGATGAGCACATTAAAAGATTTAAACAAGCATCTGTTTGATCAGTTGGGTCGTTTAGCTAAGGCTGACAAAGATGAGCTTGAAACTGAGGTTAAGCGCGCTCAGACAATTCAGGGCATTAGTGCTGAGATTATCAAGGCACACGCTACTCAGTTGGATGCGGTTAGGTTGGTCGCTCAGCACAAAGGCTTAAATCAGGATCAGCAAGCACCACGCATTGCGCTTGGCGATATGAATGTCGAGGTTTAAATGAAAGTTAAATACACACCTGAAATGGATGCCTTTTTGATTAAGCACACAATCATGCCTCGCAAGGAATTAACCGAGCTTTTTAATGCTGAGTTTAGTATGAGTGTCAATGTGGATCAGATTAAGGCTCACTGCCTCAGGATTGGTGCTAAAACTGGCCGTACTGGTCGCTTGGAAAAGGGCCATGTTACTTGGAATAAAGGCATGAAAGGCTATAAACCAAGTCCAGAAACATTGTGGAAAAAAGGCAATATTCCTCACACTTCAGCACCAGTTGGTTATGAGTACATCACTAAAGATGGCTACATCGAGCGCAAGTTTGAGGGTGAGCGTCAAATGAAGCTCAAGCATAAGTACCTGTGGGAGAAGGCTAATGGCCCTATCCCTAGTGGTCACGCATTAATCTTTAAAAACGGCATTAAAACCGATTGTCGCCTGGATAACTTAATGTTGGTAAGCCGTGCGGAATTGCTTGCAATGAACCGTAAATTTAAAGAACTGCAGCGACCTGAAACAAAGGAAACCGTTGCGCTTTTAGCAAAGCTTTATGTGCAAAGTCAGAATATTGGAAAGGTGGCGTGATGGATATTCATAAAGAAAGAGAAGCGTTTGAAAGATTGCCTTTAGCTGAATTAGCAATCAAAAGTGAATATGTTTATTACAACGAAGAAACAAATTCATATTGGCCCAATGAGGATTTTTGCCCATCAGATGCCCCTGAAACAATGAACTTTGCTTGGGAAGCATGGCAAGCAGCCAAAGCCCAAGCGGTGCCGGAAGGGTTTGTTTTAGTACCAATGGTACCAAGTGAAAGAATGATTAATGCTGTGCGCCAGTGCTACGAGGGTGAAGCCTACCTGCCTTATAGCTTATACAGCGAGTTTGTGAATCAAGCAATTATTGAGCGCATGGAAGCGCAGGAGCCAGCCAATGACTAGTACCTACAAAATTGGCGATACCATCACTGCTAAATTTACCCCTGCTTTTCAGGATGAAGTTGTTGTTACTGGTGTGATACGTGAATTCAAAGGCAGTATGATTTGCTGCAATCAAGTTGACACAAATGCGCCTTTCTTCTGTCTTGTTGAAGAGATTGTTCAGGAGCCAGCCAATGACTGAAATTCAATTAACCAATGTGCAGTTCGCCCAACTCCAGATCGACAACCTTGTGGCCAAAGACAAGCCCTATTTTGAAAATTGGGATGCGCAGGAAGTTGAACTGTTTAATGCGATTGTGAATGCAGTCAATTACGACAATGAGTTCACTTTCAATATGCGTGGGTGGTCACGTCAGCGTGTAGTAAATGGCACAGGCGGAATGATCGAAGTAAATGAAATGAATGCGGATGAGCTATACCACTTGTTTAGTTGTTATTTGAGTGGGTTGCCTAGAAATGTGGTGGAAAGTTT
Source organism: Acinetobacter sp. YH12069 (assembly GCF_013419675.1). Lineage (NCBI taxonomy): Bacteria > Pseudomonadati > Pseudomonadota > Gammaproteobacteria > Moraxellales > Moraxellaceae > Acinetobacter > Acinetobacter sp. YH12069. The sequence goes on from NZ_VOZS01000007.1 coordinate 10,895, forward strand.
GAAGGAGGTGAAATGATGGGTGCATTGCAGTTTTCAACTTATGACTACTTGTTTTTAAAGCATCGCTCTGTTGTAGTGAAGTTGCTTGATATTGCGGATGAATACTATCCATCCCTAAAAAAAGCGACTGTGCATCAGATGGCGACCGAAAACAAGTTTCCCTTTCCAGTGTTTAAGCTGGATCAGAAAAGCCGTACAGCGCCATATTTCGTAAACTTGCGGGATTTGGCAGATGCGCTAGATAAAGAGCATCGAAGCGCATCAAAAGACTTTGCTACATTTCACCAATGATCTGTAGCAGGTCATCTAGCTGTAAAATGTTCACCCTCTTTTTTACTGACACATATCGCTCAAGACTGCTCCATGTGTCATGCAATGTGACTTGCTGTATTTGTGGAATAGTTAATCCATTCTCAGCAAGTCGTGTTGCCCCCTCGTGTCTTAAATCGTGAAACCTAAAGTCACTCATGCCTAATATATGGCAGGACTGGTTGAACTCGGACGCTATAGCAACAGCAGACAATGGTACAAGTAAATCACTATCACCGCCCATCTTCAGCATTCTTGATCTTGTGTCATCCTGCATTAAAAGCTCAATGATTTTTTGACAGTCTGAAAGCACGTTAAAATGCTTGTGATTTCCTTTTGAGCCATTGGGGTTTTTTAAATCTCGAACCATCCATGATTGATGTTCTTCATCGTAATCGCTTAACCGTATTCGGGTTATCTCTGCTTGTCGCCTGCATGAAAAAATGGCGAATAAAACTATCAGATGCATTGGGTATGCAGTCCGCCCACGATTCCATTTATCAAGATAATGCAGCAACAGGTTTTTTAATTCGGAATTTGATAGCAGCCTATCTCGCCTATCTGACTTCTTGATCTGTCGTGTCTTTCTGAGTTGTAGGCAGGCGTTGTTAAATTCATTCAAATTGACATTGATACGCCACATCACAGAAGCATGAGTCAAGATGGACTTAATGTTTTGGAGTTCATTTAAGATGGTTGATGGCAAGACTGGGTCAAGGCCTAACTTGCTATAGCCTTTCTTCCGCAGAGCCACATGCTCGGAAACATGGGTGGCATTAATTTGTTCTAAATACACCTTGGCAATAGGTAGTTTTGCAATTAGATCAAGCGACCTGTTTTTAGTGCGACCAAACTCACCACCAACTTCTTCTTTATATTTTGCAATAGCAGCAGCAATCGTCATTGACTTATTATTGATACCAAGCAAAATATCAGGATTATCTGCTATTTCTTGCTCACGCTTGTTGAGCCAGTTTGATGCAGTGCGCATGGTGCCAAAGGTTTTACTTTCCTTGTATTCAGGTAAACCAGTGCGTTTAATGCGTATTTCAGCACGATAACGGATAGCACCGCTGACGCTTTTGCGCTGTGTGATTGTTCCCATTTTTACGCCATTTAATGTTTTTCTCAGATGGCGTAAATTATGGCGTAATTCGATATGCTTTAATACTTGTTAATCTGTATTAATCGGTATTAATCTGCAAGCGGCTTATTTAATTAAAGTACTGTAATTTATAATAAAATAGATAAGATATTGATAATTAAAACATATTTAGCATTTATATTAATGTGATGCAAGATTGGATTAATGAGCATGCATGGGGTTCAACTTGGCAGCGTGAAGGCGTTTTACCCCGTAAATATCGCTCACTGATTACTATTGCATTTTTAACAGCACAAAAAAGTCCGACAGAACTCAAAGGTCATGTCCGAGGTGCTTTAAATAACGGGGCGACTGTAGAAGAAATTCAGGAAGTATTACTTCATAGTTTGCCATATTGTGGTGCACCAGCGACTCAAGAAGCCTTTCGTGCGGCGCTTGAAGTCATTAACGACTATCAAAAATCTGAATAAGATACTGCGTTATAAAACAGTTTTAGAAAACTACGCTTAGCGTGGTTTTCTAAAGGGTTTCATCTTGTTTTTAACTTACGACCTTAAATGCAGTGAATCCCGAATCAAATCCAGTAGACATTAAAATTATAGAAGAATTCATTCACTTCAAATCGAACTTGATATCCCAATTCTGTAAGCTCAGCAGATAAACTTCGAATCTCTTCTAAAGCTAAATGCTTGGGTAAAACCGTAAATACGGCGGTATTCCCCTGTTTGGCATTTTCCTCAATCAGCAAAGCCAAACGTGTCTTATATAAGGCGATATCTAAATTGGCTTGACTGGATAAAACTTTGGCATGTTCAGCGGGTAAAAAGCTCATATTCTTATACGCTTATCTGATTATTATTGCTTATAAATTAAGCCAAATTCAGCAAAGCGTGCAATGCATTTTTGTAATTGATATTTCAATTTCAAAGCGCATTGTTTGGCGCAAACGAAGCTCTTCAAAGCGATGTGCAAAAAAGGAACTCAAAAAAAATCCCTCATGAAGAGGGATTTTCTATGCTAGCGGGGTAATGGAATATATTGCGAGTCACTGTTTTGAGTTTGCGGTTTACGCTCTCCCACTTGTACCGGCAATGTCATCACCTTTCCGTCTCGCTCAATCTCAATTTGCATAGTGCTCAATGGCGCTTGTTGTGCAACGTAGTTGATTAAATGCGAAGTCGAGGTAATTAGCTCATTATTCACTTTCATGATTTTATCACCACGTTTTAAACCTGCTTGTGCTGCAGGTCCATTGCGAATGACATCTGCGACAATCACGCCATTCACCCGTGGATCTAAAATATTTTCTTGTTTAATTGGAAGTAAACTAATACCTAACCAACCACGTACCACTCGCCCATCTTTTAAAATAGCGTTCAGCACTTGTTGGCACACTTTTGCAGGAATGGCAAAACCAATCCCCAAAGAGCCACCTGACTGCGAGAAGATCGCGGTATTTACACCAATTAAGTTCCCTGCAACATCAATTAAAGCACCACCAGAGTTGCCGGGGTTGATCGCAGCATCTGTTTGAATAAAGTCTTCGTAAGTGTTGATTCCCAAATCTGAACGACCTGTAGCTGAGATAATCCCTTGCGTAACCGTCTGACCCACGCCAAAAGGGTTACCAATCGCTAGGACGACATCACCGACTTCATTGCCACTTAGCTTAAATGGCAAAACCGGTAATTGACTCATTTCAATCTTAATCACAGCTAGGTCTGTATCTGGGTCTGTACCCACAACTTTCGCTTCAGCACGACGACCATCATGTAAAGCCACAACGATCTGATCGGCCTGCGCAATCACATGGTTATTCGTCAAAATATAGCCATCTGGACGAACAATCACACCAGAACCTAAACTATTTTCGTTTTGATTGGTTTGATCTGGAAGTTGATTACCAAAAAACTCACGGTAAACCGGATCATTTAATAAAGGATGATCCAATTGTTTCACTTTTTGCGTAGTGAAAATATTGACAACCGCTGGAGCCGCAACTTTTACCGCAGCACTATACGAAACTACACCGCCTGTACGCGACGTATCAATGAGGGGCTCAACCTTTTCTGCAGGCATTTTGACCCCATCTGGGGCAATGGGTGCTTTAGGTTTTTGAACCTGTTGCCATGTAAAGAAACCGATGATCACAAGTATTAATAATACCCAAGGTAACCATGTAAAGGTCCGACGCACGTCTATATCCTCTAAATTTTATAATTCATTGATGGCTAAATAATTTATATCGTATTGTAATGTAATATTTTCAACAAACTTAAAAATAAACACAGAGATTTGTGATTCTTTAGTTACAATTTAAACAATCGTAAATTTTGATGCATCTTTTTGAGATTTTGGACAGTATATGGCTCAGTTAAGTGAAATTATTCAATGGTGTGATAGCACACTCAAAGCACATGAATTTAAGGACTATGCTCCCAACGGCTTGCAAATTGAAGGCTCAGCAGAAGTGCATAAAATTTTATGTGCAGTTACCGCGTCACAAACAGCGATTGAAGCCGCGATAGCAGCAAAAGCTGATTTGCTATTGGTACACCATGGTTATTTTTGGAAAGGTGAAGCTTACCCAATCACAGGTATGCGTGGCAAACGAATCAAAAGCCTGATCAAAAAAGATATTTCATTAGTTGGCTATCACTTACCTTTAGATAGTCACCCTACTTTAGGTAATAATGCAGCGATAGCAGATTTGCTCGAATTAGAGAATATTGAAGCCTTAGATCCTACTGAGCGCAATCCTATTGGTAATGTTGGTTATTTAAAACAAGCAATGACTCCAGCGGCGTTTAAAGACTTCGTTTCTGAAAAATTAGGATTTGATGCCATTCACCTACCGGCAGATAAACCATCGATTCAAAAAATTGGTTTGTGTACGGGTGGCGCACAAGACTTTATTGGCAAAGCCGCTGCATTAGATTGTGATGCGTACATTTCAGGTGAAGTGAGTGAACGTACTTTTTACGAAGCTGAAGAATTAAATGTGCATTATTATGCATGTGGACATCATGCAACCGAGCGTTATGGTGTACAACGACTTGCGAAAGCTATTTCAGAACAGTTCAATATTGAGTATAGTTATTTCGAATTAAATAACCCGATTTAATTTAAATCGTCCTGGTCTTTGGCTCAGTCCTTATACGTATATTTTCAGGCTTTATTCTGTATTGTTATTTATAAGCAATGCGCATTTTACTGCAAGAATCTATTACAATAACGGCACTTAATGTCAAAACCCAGCAAAATGCAAGGAATTGAAAACATGACAACGATTACTTTACCAGCGTTACCTTACGGTTACGAAGATCTTGCTCCTCATATCAGCAAAGAAACTTTAGAATACCATCACGACAAACACCACAATACTTATGTGGTTAATCTAAACAAAGCAATTGAAGGTACTGACCTTGCTGGCAAAACTTTAGAAGAAATCATCACTGCTGTTAAAGGCGATGCTTCTAAAGCTGGTATCTTCAACAATGCAGCCCAAGTATGGAACCACACATTCTACTGGAACTGTATGGCTAAAAACGGTGGCGGTAAAGCTACTGGCGCTTTAGCAGCTAAAATCGACGAAGCTTTCGGTTCTTACGAAAAATTCGCTGAAGAATTTGCAAATGCTGCTGCAACTCAATTCGGTTCAGGTTGGGCTTGGTTAGTTGCTGACGAAGTAAACGGCAACCTTTCTATCCTTAAAACTTCAAATGCTGACACTCCACTTGCTCACGGTAAAGTTGCTGTGTTGACTATCGACGTTTGGGAACACGCTTACTACATCGACTTCCGTAACGCTCGTCCTAAATACATCTCTACTTTCTTAGAAAGCCTAGTGAACTGGGACTATGCAAACGCTAAATATGCAGGTCAAGCTGCTGGCGTTGAAAAATAAGTTTTAAAACTTATTCAAAAGTCAAAAAAATCACCCTTTTAGGGTGATTTTTTATGCTTTAAATATCATACTGCCACAACAAACAATATTACACAAAAGAATGAATCAAGAGCCATTACTAATCATAAAAGCAAAATATACCAAAATATTAGTGATGTTTATCTTTATCACTATAATCCAGTATGTGAGTTACTCTTATGTTCAAGAATCTATTAAATATAGTTTTAATTCAGCACTAATACTGACTGGATTATCAATTATGGAATTCGTCTTAATTTTACTTATCATCAAAAATGGACTGCCACAAATTAGATTTTTCGAAAGTCATTGTATAATTCAACTTTATATAATGAAAATTCAGTTTAACTATGATCAAATAGAAAGCATATCCATTAACAACACAAAAAGTCACTACAAACTATTACCTGTCGGTAATGAATATTTATTAAGGATTGTATTCAAACACAATCAAAATCTTTTTAATCTATACCAAAACACCATTAAACCTGTTATGTCTTTTTCTAAATTTCATTTAGATACCTTCGCAAACCATCAAATTTTAGAAATATATTTATTATTCCAAATTATAATTCCTTTAGATCAAGAGAAACGCATAACTACGCTTAAAAATTTAAATCTACAAAATTTGACGATAAAGCAAATCAGCAACCTAGATGATATAAAAAACTTCAAAAATAACCACTATTTAAGAAAAAATTTCTAGACTTGAACAATAAAAAAACATTCAAATAGTCATTTCATCAAATCTGCTTGACCACTTTAAAATTCATCCCTAAAATGCGCATCAGATTCTCCAATAGCTCAGTCGGTAGAGCGACGGACTGTTAATCCGCAGGTCCCTGGTTCGAGCCCAGGTTGGAGAGCCATCTATTCTTCCATAGCTCAGTCGGTAGAGCGACGGACTGTTAATCCGCAGGTCCCTGGTTCGAGCCCAGGTGGAAGAGCCAGATTCTAAAAAACCCACTCATTACGAAGTGGGTTTTTTATTGCCTGTTGTTTAAGCAAAGCATACCTACTTTTTTGTTTATGCTTTCCTAAAAGTATCCGTATAAGTACTAACTTGTCTGATTCGGCTATTTTTAAAACACTTAATTTGATTTTTCTGTATTTTATTTAAATCAGGCTTGACCACCCTGCCATACATCTTTAGAATCCGTTTCAGATTCTCCAATAGCTCAGTCGGTAGAGCGACGGACTGTTAATCCGCAGGTCCCTGGTTCGAGCCCAGGTTGGAGAGCCAAATTCTAAAAGCCCACGCATTATGTCGTGGGCTTTTTTTATGCTCTAGGCTTTTATTTTTAAGATAAGAATCACTTGCTCTATGACCTAAGCTATTCACCGACCTCTCCTTCCACATTAGAAGCAATTATCAAAGCTTAAGTTTTAAAAACACTTTATATTAAAGGTGTTTATATTTAATACATTCAGCCTAAATTTTCTTATTTTTTGCAATTCCGACTTGACCTCACTGCATTTGCCCCATAGAATGCGTGCAGATTCTCCAATAGCTCAGTCGGTAGAGCGACGGACTGTTAATCCGCAGGTCCCTGGTTCGAGCCCAGGTTGGAGAGCCAAATTCTAAAAAGCCCACGCATCATGACGTGGGCTTTTTTCATATATGTAGTTTATTCCGTGCCAGATCTCAGTCAGTTCATATTTTTTATTATTGGTTGCTTGGCAACTTTTGCACTTGTCTGCTTAGTCTTTCCGAGACTGTTTAGAAGCAAACAAAAGTTTTTCCCACGTCGTGTAATCACTGCCTTTGAAAGTAAGATGTTTCATCGTTTAAATGAAGCATTTCCGAACTACCACATTTTAGCCCAAGTGGCTTTTAGCGCACTGATCACCAATCAAAATTATAAAATTAGGAATAGATTTAATCGAAAAGTCACTGATTTTGTCATACTTGACCAAACTTATAATGTGCTTGTGATTATCGAACTGGATGACCCTAGTCATATAGGCAAAGAGCAAGAAGATGCTGAACGTGATGCAATGCTTGAAGAAGCGGGCTACCGTGTAATCCGCTACACCAGTATTCCAACAGTTCACACGCTCAGGCATGATATAAATAAATAGTTGTAAAATACGTAAATCAAAATCAAACATTGAGTGAATGCGCATTGCATTCACATCGATAATGTAAACAGAATTTTATTGAGCATTTGACTCTTGAGCAGCCAGCACTTCTGATACTGCTTGGTCAGCCTCAGCAGCCAAAGCCTCATCTTGGGCTTCTTTAGCTTTAATGCGCTCAATCATTTCAGCTTGTTGTTGCTTATATTTTTCTTGGTTTTTGGCATCACTATTGACTGCAAGAAAAGCCATACTGACCAAAAATATAGGAATCAATAGCCCAAGTGCCATCAAAATGATCATCTTTTTGGTATTGGGCTTTGGCTTAACTTCAGACATAACGATTCTTTCATTTACATAAATAATTCGACGCCCAATATAGCAAAAAACAAAATTCGCTCAAGCCTTCATATCATTCTTTACTCTAACCAACTATACCCCCTCATTTTCACGGATTGAATGATTAACAATCCAATATTCAATAAAAAAAGGAGACATGCTCCTTTTTTATTATTTAAAAACTTAGCTTGAAGCAACTATACCCGTACAATGTGGACTTTGGCTCGCATCTTTTTGCTCATTGGTTAAATCAATACCTGTACCTGCGGACATTTTAGCTTGAATAAATTCGACCGCTTGCGCATTTCTACAGATAATCGCCTGTGTATGACTTGCTTTTGGCACAATATCCAATAAATATCCATCCTCATATTTTGCCTGTGGGAAGTATTTCACCGCTTGCAATTTCATATTTTCAAATAAAGCTTGAGTCACAGGAGGTAATACAGCTTTATCTTCTTCACCTTGAATAATATAAACAGGGGCTTTAATTACTTTGGCAGCAGTTGCATTCGTCGCTGGCTGATTATCATTTAAAAATTTCTGAACAACGGGATCGGTATCGATTTTATTCAAATCAATTCCGTACTGTGAAACCATATGCGTTGGATCTTTTAAGAATTCAATCACAGCTGCTTTAAACTGTTCTTGCAAACCATTTGCGCCATTTGGATCGGCATAACTTAAACATGCACCATCATCCCCTGTACGTCCATAGGCTTTTTCTGCAATAACACCAGCATCTGCAGTAAAGATATTTTTTAAATCATAATTTGGCTCATAGGCTTTAATACCCGAACTGGTCAATGCAGCATATGCCAAAAGCTCAGCATAGCCATCTGCAAGTTGCCCCATTAACGCATCTGCTTGCTGTGCATTGATTATGTTATTTGCAAGCGCGTAACGAATTTGAAGCAATTGTTCATCTAAGATATTGACGCCCTTACTCACGCCGTTGTCATCCAGATTTAAAGCAGGATCAAGATAGATCTTAATAATCGTCCCCAAACTCGATGCAGGTGCGGCTGCCACTGCCCCTTTATAGTTTGCATCCGTATTTGCAAATTCCGCCGTCCCTAAGGATGCATGACCACCTTGCGATTGACCGATCGACATCCACTGACCATTGAGTTGCTTACCATAATGTTCTTTTGCTGCTTTAACCGCAGTAAGTGCCGAATTTGCCGCACTCGATAAATTGAGGTATGGATGCACCCCCTTCGTACCTAAACCTTCATAGTCTGGTGCCACAATTACATAACCTGCCGCCATAAGCGTATTAGCTAGAATTTTAAAACGTGGATGAATTAGATTTTTACTTGGCGCACATTCATCTCCAGCCCCGACTGTTCCATGCTCCCATACCACAACACGATACCCATCTTTAGGTTGTGTAGCTTTTGGAAATAATACTAAGGCTGTTGCTGTTGCTGCTTTCCCCTGCACATTGGTCATGTTATACGTCATGACTTTAATGGACGATGTATTGTCTACAGTATCTAAAGCATAATTTGCTTCAGACACAAATGTTGATTTTTGATTCGAAGATGATGAGTCATTATCATCGTCATTACACGCGGTTAAAGACAGCATAGAAACTGCAACTGTCAGAGCTAATGCTATTTTTGAACTTTTCATAAAATATCCTTTTTAATCATTATTCTTTAAGCATGAAACTACATGCCTTTTTATTAATGCATAAAAAAAAGCACCCAAATAGGATGCTTTAGCTCATTTTAAACAGTTTCAGATCAATGACATTAAAGCGTCAGTGCCATGAAAATTCCAATAAAAATCATAAGCCCTACCCAACGGTTATGGCGAAACGCCCAAAAACATAACTGCGGATCACGGCCTTTGGTTTTAGTCCACTGGTAAATAAAATCGGCAGCCACAGCCAACAACGCGACCAAACCGAATGGCATCAAGAGATCTTCTAAATACAGTGCAGAACCAATTAGTACAATACTAAGCACCTGCAATAATGAAATAATTTCAATATCGTATTTACCAAATAAAATCGCAGTCGATTTCACGCCAATTTTCAAATCATATTCACGGTCAGTAATGGCATATTGTGTATCATACGCAACGGTCCACGCCAAATTACCAAAGTACAATAACCAACACGTTAAATCAGGTGTTTGCCCTACTGCGGTGTAAGCCATAGGAATCGACCATGAAAATGCCGCGCCTAAAAATACTTGTGGCAGATGCGTGTAGCGTTTCATAAAGGGATAAATGAACGCTAAAAACAATGCACCAAAGGACCAATAAAAAGTTTCTATCGGTAAAAAGAACAACATACATGCGCTAGCAAGCACCAAGATCAAGAATACATATATGGCTTCTTTAGCGCTAATTACGCCTGTCGCTAGAGGACGATGCTTGGTTCTTTCCACAGCACCATCGACTTTACGGTCAGCAAAGTCATTAATCGCACAACCTGCTGCACGCATAAATATCGTACCCAAAATCATAGGAATCAAAATACTGAATTGCGGTGTTCCTTGATTAGCAATCCACAGTGCCCACATAGTTGGCCAAAAAACCAGTTCCGTGCCAATTGGCTTATCGAAGCGACATAAATAGTAATAAGCTTCTAAACGCTGCTGCCAAGTAATCTTTTGCACCACGGCCATGACTGTCCTTCATCTGGTAATGTTATTTCTGCAAATATTGCTCAAAACTCGCTAAAAAAGTTTCCTGAACTATAAATTTACAACCATGCCAAGTATAACAGCTCTGACGTGTCCAACCATCGTCTAGCCACAGTACACGCCGCTCACACTTCGGATTGGTACGTTGAAATAAAAAATGTCCGATGGGTTTTTTTCCAATATGCTGAAAAATCCGCGCACGGCCTTGTATACTGAGGATTGGAAATATACTTTTTGCCTTGACCCACGGCTCAGCTTCACAGCCATATAAATAACTTTCACGTACCCAAGCTGTGTGCTGTATTGGCATTTGTAGCCACCGTGCATCTTGAAGCGTCATACGTTGAAATTGCTCAATACTCGGCTCAACCTTAAATACGCCTTGGGCAAAATCTGTTAATTGTTGGGTTAATGAACCCGAAGCATACAACCATGTTCTTAATTCAGGAGACATTCTTTTATCCCGCATTTCGCATGCTTGACGCTGCATATTTCATTTCCCTTATAAGCATTTGCTGAGTATAGCGAATCCTTAGTGTAACCAACTCAACATCGTTTTTCATGACCCATAGCTTGTTTTCAGTAAAATGAGCAAAACCAAAACGGCTTAAGTACTTCATTACATATGCAATCAACACAAACCTCACATACACAGTATGATGTCGTGGATAACCACTAAATTACACAAGCATAATGTTTCCATATAACCCACTACATGTTTTTATTTTTTTCGTTTTACTTTGTGCCAATATCACGGCTCAAGCAAAATCTCTTGCACTCAGTTTTGATGATGGATTAAATCCAGCGTTTAACGCACAAGCGGAACAAATCAATGCCCAAATTTTAAAACATCTGCATGATCAACAAATCAAAACTATTGTCTTCCCTAGCCTGATTAAAATTGGCGATTATCAAGGTAAACAACTGATTCAAGCGTGGGGACAATCTGGCCATCTGATTGGCAATCATAGTGCACTGCACCAAAACCTGAATAAAGAAAATGTCACATTAAAAGATTATCTGCACAGCATTGAACAGGCGGATACCGTGCTAAAAACGCTGCCAAATTACACACGTATTTACCGGTATCCTTTTTTAAAAGAAGGTAATAGCGCTAAAAAGCGTGATGCTGTCTATCAGTGGTTAGAGCAACATCAATACCGCATTGGCGGTGTGAGTATTGATGCCAGTGACTGGTTTTATAACCGAAAATATCTCGACAATGCCAAACAGCAAGATCAGGACAAATTAGACCGACTAAAACAAGCTTATATTGCTCACCTGCTTCACCGAGCAGATTATTATGACCAACTTGCACAGCTCACCATAAATCGTTCGCCACAACATGTTTTACTTTTACATGTAAATGCCATTAATGCTGCATTTTTAAAGGATGTCATTACCGCATTTCAGCAACATGGCTGGACTTTTATTTCAGCAGCAAACGCCCTACAAGACCCCTTATATGCGCAGCGCAGTCAAAACATTCCTGCGGGTGAAAGTGTGATTTGGTCGATTGCCAAAACTCAAGGAATTACACAGCTGCGCTACCCCGCCGAAGATGCGCCTTATGAAGGCGACAATTTAAAACAGCATGGTTTGAAATGACGTTTGGCAAATTTCTAGATATTCAATAAAAAATGACCTGCAACGTTGTAGGTCATTTTTTCAGTTCAATATTATCGTGTTGAATTAAAAGTTATCTGTCTTGGCAATGGCTTCAAACTTGCCTTGCGGCGTTTTAATCAGCACCAGCCCTTCGGTCGTAATATAAAAACTTTCAGGGTAATCAAACTCCAATGCCAACTCTGGGTTTTTCAGTTCGACAAATTGAGCCTGCTTATAACCTTCAACTGTCCGTCCCACTTCCAAATAAGTCACTTCTGAAAAGTTGAGTTTAAATCCCTTTGCTTGATCCGCTGGATCAATCCAAGGAAAAAAACCGGTATGTTTTTTACGTGGTTTTGCCATGTTTAGATATTCATTCAACTCTTTGCTTTATCTTAACCCATTCCATAAAAAAACCCGCACAAGGCGGGTCTTTTTACAGTGAAATTCTGTACAGAATTACAAGCTGTAGTACATGTCGAATTCAACTGGGTGAGTAGTCGTGTTAAGACGACGAACTTCTTCAGTTTTAAGTTCGATGTAGGCATCAAGCATTTCTTTAGTGAACACACCACCTTTAAGAAGGTAATCATGATCCGCAGCAAGCGCTTCAAGCGCCATATCTAGGCTATGAGCCACTGTAGGGATTTTAGCTTCTTCTTCAGGAGGAAGGTCATACAAGTTCTTGTCAGCAGCTTCACCTGGGTGGATCTTGTTTTGAATACCGTCAAGACCAGCCATAAGAAGTGCAGCGAAACCTAAGTACGGGTTCATCATTGGATCTGGGAAACGTGCTTCGATACGTTTGCCTTTAGGGCTAGAAACATAAGGAATACGGATAGAAGCTGAACGGTTACGTGCTGAGTAAGCAAGCATAATCGGCGCTTCGAAATGTGGAACTAAACGTTTGTACGAGTTAGTTGATGGGTTTGTGATTGCGTTCAATGAACGAGCGTGTTTGATCACACCGCCAATGAAGTACAACGCCATTTCTGAAAGACCAGCGTATTCATCACCAGCAAACAAGTTCTTGCCATCTTTAGAGATCGACATGTGAACGTGCATACCAGAACCGTTATCGCCAACCATTGGTTTAGGCATAAATGTAGCAGTTTTAGCATATTGGTGAGCAACGTTCCAAACAGCATATTTGAACTGTTGAACTTCGTCCGCTTTGCGAACCATAGTGTTGAAGCTTACACCGATTTCAAGCTGGCAAGATGCAACTTCGTGGTGATGTACTTCTACACGACCTGGGCCCATGATATCTTCGATTTTTGCACACATATCTGCACGCATATCTTGTGAAGAATCAACAGGAGGGACTGGGAAGTAACCACCTTTCACACGTGGACGGTGACCAGAGTTACCCGCTTCATAATCTTTACCAGTAGACCAAGCAGCTTCTTCAGCGATTAATGTGTGGCGCGCGCCAGACATATCGATGTCCCATTTTACTTCGTCAAAAACAAAGAATTCTGGTTCTGGACCAAAGAAAGCTGTATCACCGATACCAGTTGATTTTAGGTATTCTTCCGCACGGCGAGCAATAGAGCGTGGGTCACGTTCATAACCTTGACCAGTTGAAGGTTCGATAACATCACAAGTCACAACAACTGTAGCTTCTGCAAAGAACGGGTCGATAAAACAAGTTTCTGCATCTGGACGTAAGATCATGTCAGATGCTTCAATGCCTTTCCAACCAGCAATTGAAGAACCATCAAACATTTTGCCATCTTCAAACGTATCTTCGTCGATTGAATCTGCTGGGTAAGTTACGTGTTGTTCTTTACCCTTAGTATCAGTAAAGCGAAAATCGACCCATTTTGCGCCACTTTCTTGGATGAGTTGAAGGACCTTGTTCGCCATGCTCATTTTGCTCCGATGATTTTTTTGTGCACACTGAAGTGCGTGTTAGTAGTTGGTAGTTATTAAGCAATTACCGTACCAACTTTTAAAAGCCAAGCTAAAATATTGAATTCCTTATCAGAATAGAAGATTTTAACTCCTTGCTTTTCGACTATTATACTGTGTGTAACAGTAAATGCACCATATTCAGCCACTCTTCATCACTTTTGTTTAAAAACTTCTCGCAGGTGTATCAAAATAGTGCAACTTGGTTTTGCACTAGTATGCACCAAAATGATTAATCGCTTTCAACGATAAAATCATTGAGATTTTATCAAAGCTTTAAGATCGAATTTAAATACGAGAGAAACTAATGGTTTAGCTAGTTATAGATGGAAAAAAATCAGCGTAATCACTATATTCATAATCGATATTTAGATTTTTTGAGCCCCTAAAGTACCCATTTTTCGACGTTAATTTAACCATTTTGTTTTAATTTTAATCAATTTACCTTTACATTAATTGTGCTCCATTTTGGTGATTTTGCTTCAAAACGATTCATATTTTTCCATCTAGAGCCTGAATTGCTATTTTTAACGACATCAAGCAGATCTTTTTAAAATATCAATTGAACATATTTTACCCACTTAAATTCAGCCTAATGTCTTGTTCAAATTAAATCCCAAATTTATAAGTCGAAAATTTATTGAAATGATTTCAGTTGCGATGAACTTTGGCGAAATTGTTCAGCAGAAATTGAATAATATTTGCTATGATTGGCTGCATTCTAAATATTTCACTATTTTTCTATTAAAAATATCCACACGATATTTGGGTCAATATACAACTATTTAGAATCATTTCGGACTATTCAAAGCACAGTTAAGTGCATAAATTTCAAAGGTTAATACGCTCATGCTTTTGATGATCGACAATTATGACTCTTTTACCTACAACATCGTCCAATATTTTGGCGAGTTAAATCAGGAAGTAAAAGTTGTACGTAACGATGCCGTGACATTGGAAGATATCGAGCGATGGCAACCGAAGTATTTAGTCATTGGTCCTGGCCCTTGTTCGCCAAGTGAAGCAGGTATTTCAATTCCTGCGATTCAACACTTTGCGGGAAAAATTCCTTTACTCGGTGTGTGTTTAGGCCACCAAGCCATAGGACAAGCTTTTGGCGGCGATATTATTCGCGCTAAAAAAGTGATGCACGGTCGTTTATCTGACATGTATCACAGCGATCAAGGCATTTTCAGCAACCTCCCTTCGCCATTTTCAGCAACGCGTTATCACTCTTTGGTGATTGATCAAGCGACTTTGCCTGAATGTTTAGAAGTGACCTGCTGGACCAATGAAGAAGATGGCACGATGGAAGAAATCATGGGCGTAAAACATAAGACATTGCCTGTCGAAGGCGTGCAGTTTCACCCTGAATCAATTCTTAGTGAACATGGCCATCAAATCTTTAAAAACTTCTTAGAAATTTACGCTTAATCGAGTGCAAAAAATATTATGAATATTCAACAAGCTTTAAATAACATCACTAAAAATATTGAACTCACTCAACCTCAAATGGAAGAAGTGATGCGTACCATCATGCAAGGTGAAGCGACCGATGCGCAAATTGGCGCACTCATGATGGGCTTACGCCAAAAAGGTGAAAGTATTGATGAAATCACTGCCGCAGCACGTGTAATGCGTGAGTTTGCGATCAAAATCGATGTCAGTGATCTGCCACATTTGGTGGATATCGTTGGTACAGGTGGTGATGGTCAAAACTTATTTAACGTTTCTACTGCGTCTAGTTTTGTCATTGCAGCAGCAGGTGCAACCATTGCTAAACATGGCGGTCGTGGTGTTTCATCAAAATCAGGCTCTTCTGATCTTTTAGAACAAGCAGGAATTAACCTTGACCTAAGCATGCAGCAAACTGAACGCTGTATTCGTGAAATGGGTGTGGGTTTCCTCTTTGCACCTAATCATCATAAAGCCATGAAATATGCTGCTGGTCCACGTAAAGAATTGGGCTTCCGTAGTATTTTCAACCTACTTGGCCCGCTTACGAATCCGGCCGGCGTAAAACGTTTTGTGATTGGTGTTTTCTCTACAGAATTATGTCGTCCTATGGCTGAAGTTTTAAAACAACTCGGTGCAGAACATGTCTTGGTGGTGCATTCAAAAGACGGTTTAGATGAAATTAGCCTTGCATCAAGTACTTATGTTGCTGAACTCAAAGATGGCGAAGTCACTGAATGGGAAATTCAGCCGGAAGCCGTAGATATCGAGTCGCAAACCTTAACGGGTCTATCTGTAGATAGTGCTGCTGAAAGTCTAAAATTGATCAAAGATGCTTTAGGTAAAAACAAATCTGCACTCGGTGATAAAGCCGCGAATATGATTGCCCTAAATGCAGGCGCAGGCATTTATGTTTCAGGCTTAACCAAAAGCTATAAACAAGGTGTTGCATTAGCACATGACATTATCTATGGCGGTCAAGCTCTAGAGAAAATGGGCATTTTGTCAGAATTTACGAAAACTTTAAAAGAATACGAAGCTTAAGATTAGGACTCAAATCATGGTAGATATCGCCAATACAATTTTAGGTAAAATTGTTGACCGTAAAAAAGAAGAATTTGCAGCCCGTCTTAAACAACGTAGCTATAAAGATGTCGAAGAGCTAGCTCAAGCAGCTACACCCGTTCGAGGTTTTGCACAAAACCTCGGCTCTAAACGTCCGGGGGTGATTGCTGAAATTAAAAAGGCATCACCATCGAAAGGCATCATTCGTGAAAACTTTAACCCTGCTGAAATTGCGCAGCAGTATCAAGATGCTGGTGCGGCATGTTTGTCTGTTCTCACCGATGTGGATTTTTTCCAAGGTGCCGATGAAAACATTCAGATTGCACGTAAGAACTGTGACTTACCTGCGCTGCGTAAAGATTTTTTAATTGATCCTTATGGCGTAATTGAAGCACGCGCTTTACATGCGGACTGTATTTTATTAATCGTGGCTTGTTTGTCTGATCAACAACTCGAAGAAATGTCGAAAACTGCTTTTGAGCACAATCTCGACGTGTTGGTTGAAGTACATGACGAAGAAGAACTTGAGCGTGCAATGCGTCTTTCTGACAACTGTCTACTTGGCGTCAATAATCGTAATTTAAAAACCTTTGATGTTGACCTCAACACATCATTACGTTTGAAAAAGTTACTCGAGCCTTCTCGCCTGCTGGTGACAGAAAGCGGTATTGCAACACCTGCTGATGTCGCGATGATGCAAGAACATGATATTCATGCCTTCTTGGTCGGTGAAAGCTTTATGAAGCAGCCACGTCCTGATCAGGCGTTTAAGGAGCTGTTTGGTGTGCCTGATAAAATATAAATGAAATATGTAGGGTGAGTTCGCTCACCCTTTTTCTCCTTTGCATCCATATTAAAAAATTACACATCCTTTTTATAATTTTTATTCAATTGAGAATTAAAAATAATGAAGTCGATTATTTCTTCAACTCTTCTATTCATTTCATTAATCTTGGTTTCAATACACCAGATAAGTTGGGCAAAAAATATAACTCTGTATACTGGCTCACCGTATCATATTGACCAAAATCATATCCTCTACTTTAATATTTCCACTATGCCCGAAGGCATCATTGCTGCTCAGATTGACCTAAATCAAATTTTTCCAAATATAAATACTAACGTGCTAAAGGGCAAAAATTATGATTTCAATAAGAATCAAATTGAAATCATTAGTTATCAAGGCTTACCAATAGTCATTAATTTCTCAGTCAATACTAAAAACAAGAATATTGAAAATTCAACCTATTTTTCTATTTCTAAAGAACATAAAAATTCTTTATCAAAACCAATCAATATTAAATCTCACCCTATTTCCATGGAAAAATTAAATCATTTTGAACAGATTTTTTATAAAGATAACCCACATTTATTGAAAAAGAATTTAGCTGATGAGCCATATTTAATAAATCTATTCATGTTCCATGCAGCAATAAATGATTTTGATGATATGAATGATTTTTTCCAAAATGCGATAAAGAACCTGGCACAGAAAAATGATATTGATAATTATGAAAAAGCCAAAAACTTGTATCTTGAATATTTAAATTTAGGTGAAAACAATGAATTTTATGATACCACCTTAATTATGGCGGCAATCGAGCATGCAGATATTTCTTTCATTAAAAAAATGAAGCTGAGAAAAATAAATGAACTTGTAGTAGATGAAGTTGAACCACAGACATATTATTTCACTAGATACTCCCCATTAGGTAAAGCTATTCGCCTAAATCAATATCAGATAATTTCTTATTTACTTGAAAAAGGCGCTTCAACCGAAATCGTGTGTATTTCTAAATTTAATGAAGAACAATCAGCATTAGCTCTTGCAGAACAATATAAAAATAAAAAAGTTATTAAATTAATTAATTCAACTTTGAAGCCCAAATAGGATTTGTAATGAATTAAGAGATCTTCTTTATATAAAGTCTTTCCAGTTCAAATCAGTGCCATTTAAGGCTATAATTGCTCTAAATTTTTGTATATTTCCCGTTTTTTCATTATGAGCAAACACGATTCTTCGCTTTCAAAAGATCAGTACAACCTACTGAAATCTTTTAAAAAGCAAATTACGAATCCACATTCCTCTACGATTGCTAAACAGCCTGAGCCAACGCCAAAGACTGTTGAACAAGAGCAGGAAGAAGACTTAGCGCTTTTCCAAAAGCAAATGCAAGGTGTTCAAAAAATGAATGCAGGAAATACTGCAAAAATGGAAAAAGTGGGTCGTAAAAAACCTGATGCGCAAACCTTGGCTAAACGTGCTGCTGCAATTGGTCCTATGGAAACAGATGATGCATTGCTTTCTGATACTCAAGCGATGCTCAACCCTGTTGCCAGTCAAGCGGCCTTAAGCTATCGCATTGCAACCTTACAACATAAAGTTTTTGAAGATTTAAAAGCCGGTAATCTACGTTGGTTCGAAGCAGTCGACTTACACGGTTGCACTGTAGAAGAAGCTCGTTCGGCTGTGCTGCAAATCATTCAAATGGCGAAAGATGACAATCAAAACGTCATTAAAATTGTGCATGGCAAAGGACCAGAAGCAATTTTAAAAACTTATGTAAATAGTTGGTTACGTCAACATCGTGATGTATTGGCATTTGTGAGCGCCCCAGAAAAACAAGGCGGTACAGGTGCTGTACTGGTTCTGCTTAAACGTGCAGAAAAGAACCCACAGTTTAAACAATAATCGGATTTAACTCCAAAAGAAGGCATTGTAATAGTTTTCTGCTACAATGCCGTCCTTGTTCAATCTCTCAGTGTAAGTGAACACGTCTTATGTCTATGCAGCAATCCTACGCAAATATCCTAACTGCCGTTGGTGAAGATCTGAATCGCCCAGGTCTTAAAGATACGCCTATGCGTGCTGCTAAAGCTTTTTCATATCTTACTTCTGGTTATAGCCAGACACTTGAAGAAGTGACCAACAATGCGGTTTTCCCATCCGGTAACCGTGAAATGGTCTTAGTTAAGAATATCGAATTCTATTCTTTGTGTGAGCACCATTTATTACCTTTTTATGGTCGTGTACATATTGCTTATCTCCCAGAAGGCAATGTTTTAGGTTTATCAAAATTCGCACGTATTACAGAAATGTTTGCCCGTCGCCTACAAATTCAGGAAAACCTCACTCAGCAGATCGCTGAAGCTGTGGCTGAAGTGACTGGTGCACGTGGTGTTGCTGTGGTGATTGATTCAGCTCACATGTGTATGATGATGCGTGGTGTAGGTAAACAAGAGTCTACAACCCGTACCGTTTCTTTTGTCGGTGACTTTAAAACCAATAAAGAAGAACGCCGTGAATTCTTAAGTGCTGTGCCTGAAAGCTATTAATAGAACATTCAGCGTCAGCTCTTTAAAAAAGCCTCAAACTTTTGAGGCTTTTTTTATTTGTGTTTTAATATCGCAAATCGTTTGCTTTGATAGCAAAGCACTATTTTCAGGATGAATCATGTCAGATGTATATATTGCCGGTCAGGGTTTAGCACAAGCCAAACACAGCATAGACTTCCCTCGCCCAGACCGTTTGGTTCAGGGCAATCCTAAACGTGAAACTGCAAGCCTGTATGTACACCCCAATATGGACTGCGGGATTTGGCAATGTGAAATTGGCGCATGGAATATTGTCTTTGCACCCAATAAACAAGAATTTTTTACAATCCTTGAAGGTTTAGTACGTATTCATGATCAACAAGGTGGATATATCGAGGTTTCCGCTGGCCATGCGGGCATTATTCCCCCATCTTTTCAGGGCAAGTTTGAAGTTGTCGAAGCCGTCAAAAAATACTATGTAGTTGTCGAAGTTTAAATTACGGCACATCTCGCCATTAAACTTCTTTACCCATAAAAAAACTCCCACATAAGGGAGTTTTTTATTCTCAGAATGAATTAGATATACGACAAATGCTTTGTGACTTGAATACAGTTTCGACCATTATTTTTTGCTGCGTATAAGGCATGATCTGCGGCATCTAAAAAACGCTGATAGTCAGGATGACCATCATACTGTACACAACCAATACTTACGGTAAAACTAAATTGCTGACCTTGTGCCGTTCGGATCAAGCCCTTTTCAATATATTGGCGAATATTTTCTGCAATTTTCATCGCACGGTTTACATTAGTGTCCACCAAGAGTAACAAGAACTCTTCGCCACCAATACGGAATGCATAATCGCTACCTTGGCTGTAACGCTGCAAAGCTTCGGCAATAAATTTCAGTGCAAGATCACCTGCCGCATGACCAAACTTATCATTGATCATTTTAAAGTAATCCGCGTCAAAGGCTAGCAAAGACAAAGGCGTTTCATTTTGACGTGCAAAAGTAATTTCACGTGAAATAATAGTACTGAGATAACGACGGTTCAGAAGTTGAGTTAAAGAATCATTGCCAGACTCAATATATTCAGCCACTTGAAATAGTTGATCGACTAAATGCTGAATTTCACGGTTCAATTCACGAATCTGTTGAATCAACTGTTGCAGCTGATCTTTTTCCGTCATCTGCATCGTTTGCTGGGTTAATTGATCGACTTCATAAATTCGGTCAATAATCAGTTGCACCTGATCTGAACCTGAAAAAGCATATGCCGCTTTATGAATGAACCATAGCCCAAACTCTGATTTTGAAAATAAGGGATGATAAAAACCAACATTGCCCGAAAAGATTTTAAACATCAGTTCATTTTCCCAATCGAGCAATGAACCCCGTTGTTTATCTTTATGCACTGCTACATCTTGCATCGCAGAAAATAAGCGATAATTGTGTTTTGTTTCTTGGTTTTTTTCCGTATTGATCTCATAAGATCGGCACATGATTTCAGTGCTGAACCCCATAATTTGTACAATATAACTACACATATGGAGAATATTTTGTGTTTGGTTTAACTCTAAAATTTCAAATATTTTACGTTCTATTTCACGTACACCACGCATGATAAACCATGACGGAATACCAACACGCGCGTGTACCATTCCAACTTTCTGTTGTCTTTTGACTGAGCTTTCAAATTCACCATTCAGTGCGACATTAAATGTTTCTAATAACCATTTTCTTAAGGTGTCGATGAGCCTTTTTTGAATAATATCGTCTTTAAAAAACTCAGCCGACTCAGGCTCACTCGACATTTTTTCATAAAAAACAGTAACTAAATTTTCAACATGCCTTTGGATAAATTGCAATGCTGCAAGATGTTCATTTTCAGTATATTGATCACAAATATCTTTCCAAGCCTGACTTAGACCTGTAATATATTCTTGATTCATTTGGTGACACAAACCACAGCTATTACAAAGTTAGCAATCATACCTTGCTTTACTTACATATAAAAACAAATTTATTTGATATTTCATATTTTATCTATTCTAAAAATTAATAGAAAAATACATAACTCAATTTCAATTTATTCCAATCTTGATCATCTTGTTGCTGGTATTCATAGCCAAGTCTTAACGCATTTTGCTGGTTAACGATATATTGTAATTCAGCATCGAGTTTCAGATTCCATTGATGTGCATCTTGCCAATACGGAAGCTCTGCCTGAACTACACTGTTGAATCGTTCAGACCAAATATTTTGACAACCCAGTGTCGGCCCAAGTCCAACTCTCCATCCCTGATCGAGTGACTTGCCGCCCTGCACCTGCATTTGAGACTGTACATAACACAAATGCGTACGTTCTTGATTAGCCCAGCTATAACCGGATTGCGCTTTTAATTCAGCAACACCATGTTGTTTCGTTTCGCTAAATTGACCTGCATCTACAGACACTTGCTGCCAGCCAAAATTAAAACCCCAAGTTAGCGGTGTTTTAAATGGCGTGATCGGGTTGTAAGAATTGACCGATAAAAAATCAAAATGATTGAGTTTGAGTTGGTCGTCTCGATATTGGATCGAGCCATCCCAAAACATCAGCTGCGTTCCAATCCGAAAGCCACCTTGCGGATCGATCAAATCATGATAAGCCTGACGATGACCGAGTTCGATGTATTTTTCACCTTGAACTTCGCCTACTGCGGCTGAAAAATTTCGCGCATGATGTCCATTGACTGGATCTAGACTTGGCTGCTTAGGTTCAGTCCGTTGTTTGGGTTGTGAAGATTGGCTACGTAAGGCCAAGATTTGACGCAATTTAGGCTGCGTTTCTTCCGCACTCACTTTTCGACCAATCAGCAATAAATACAGATGGTCATACGCCATTTCTAATATTTTCGCTTGCTCTGCTTCATTAAACTGAGCGAGTGCTGTCGACATCATCGCAGGTTCAATTTCAGCGAGCTTATGCGCTTCGCGTGCTAAACGATATCCATGTTGCTGCGCTTGTGATAAAAGCTGCGTTTCTAATGCAGGACGATACACCGCTGCTTGAATCAGTTGTTCATCATTAATTGCTTTAATCGTCTCAACGGGAATGGAAGCAACTTTAAATTTCTCGGTTAAATTCAGTGTCGGGCGAACCAAATCCATTAAACCCAATAATCGATATGCACAGTTATCGCTGGCGAAATAATAGGGAAAACTGACATTTTGCATTTCCCAAATATGTTTAACCAAATAACTGGTTTCTTGCTCGGTCAGCGCTAGCTCATATTCCCACAAATCACGACTTTCAAAATCACCATATTCTTTCACCTTTCGGTAGTACGGCATCAAGGAATATTCACCAGGATACTGTCCTGTTAAGCCTTTCCATGCATAAGACCAGTTATCTTCACCTGCAACTGTCGCTGCATAGTTAATGGCATAGGACACCAAATTTAGCTCTTTTTGATCTTTCGGATCGAGACGCAATAAGGTATGTCCAAACATAGAACTTGGATTACCCATAAAGTCTGTGGCGTAAATTAATGTCGCTTTATACGGCTTAATTTTCCCAAACCATTCATCAAACTCAGGGCAACTCACCACTGGTAACTGCTCTGAACGGATGGATAATTCTTGCTTCAGCCACTGACTACGCGCAGGGAAACGACAACGAAAGGCTTGATTAGGTTCGGCGGGTTGAAACAGTGCAGCGATATCTGCCTCTAATTCAGCTTGAGCACTTTGGCGGCCATTTTCAGCTAAAAAATAACCTGTATAGGCAACTTCACTTTGTCCTTTATGATCTGTATATAAAAGTCGTTGCCAACTGATGTGTTCAGACAGTTTTTTTGATTGTGCAAGTTCAATATATCGCTGTAGCTCTACGGTTTTAGAGAGGTTTGGATCTACAACTTGCTGAGCATATAAGATGCTCGGAATCATAAAGGTACAAAATAAAGCAGTTGATTTCATTCAGTTATATTCAAATCCATTTTTATATATTTTAGATAATAAAAAACCCTGCCGAGAGACAGGGTTTTGAAAGCATCGATTAAACGTATGCTTTAAGTACTTCATCTTTCGCCATTACGCTTTGTAATGAAGCAAGTACTTGTAGAGAAGACTGGTTTTCAGCTGAATAGATTTCAGCAAAATTTGCTTTAGACACAGCAAAGAAACGTGCTTTATCTGTTGATTGGATGTTTAAAAGCTCAGCCAAAACATTCAGGCTCTCACCTTGACCAACCGCCATATCACGAGCAAGTGATTCAGCATTTTCATTGGTAAATGTTACCGCTTGAGCAGTCACTGTACCAGTACCGCTACAACCTAAAGTACCAAAAGTAATACCAAGTAACTGGTTAGTAAAAATACCGTTGGTAGTCGCAGCTAAAATTTTAGGAATTTTACCTGATTGACCAGCCCAAACTTGAGAACCAACACCACAACCTACGTCACGGTCAGCAAAAGCAGCTGTAGAACCTAGTGCAACGACTGCAACTAAAGCTAATTTTTTTAACATGGCACTTCTCCAGGGAATTTTATTCCATTGTTTTTAATTATTAAAACATGTGTAATTTTGATTACACACCTGTAGATTAACTTGATCTTTCAGATAAGGCAAAACATTTTCATCTAAAACTTTTGGCTAAAAATAATACGTTCTTTTTCACTATTTTTTGAGCAACCAAGTACCATTTTCATCACGTTTTCCAAGGATTTTGAGTACTAAAACCAGACTGAGTAATAGCAACAAATACCAAGAACCGAGTTTCCCCCAACCGACCATATGCCATGCATCGACCTGACTTGGATATAACCAAATTTGATAGAAGGTACTGATATTTTCTGCGATCCAAATCAAGAATGCCAAAATCAACAATACTGGTAACATGGGCAACTGAATCACATGATTTTGTAATTGAAAACTCAGCTTGGTTTTCCAAAAGATCACCACACTCCAAGCAAACAAAAACATACGAATATCTGGTACAAAAAATTTGGTCATAAAATTAAGATATGACAAAACGGCTAAGCACAGCATATTGCCAAAACGCGGTAAGTTACTGAACGACACCTGATATAGACGTAACGAACGTGCAAAGAAACTCCCCACCGCCGAATACATGAAACCTGCAAATAATGGCACGGTCAGCAGTTTGAAAACCGCAGGCTGCGGATATTGCCATGAGGCAATGTGTGGATGGGTGAGAAATATTTCCATCCCCATTGCAAGGATATGAAACAGTGCTATGACTTTGGCTTCCGCCCAAGACTCGAGTTTCAGGTAGAGTAAACACACTTGAATAATCAGTGCATAAAACAATAAATAGTCATAACGGAAAAAGCCAAAATATTCCAGACTTCCCATTACTGCAGTTAATGCAAAAGCGATCAGCAGTAATATCCCAAATAAGGCAGCCGAAGCTGCCTTATAAGAGAACTCAAAACATGATTTTATCATCTTGACCACAGTTGAATCCTAAACCTATTTCCTTGAAGCCTTATAAATACTTGGCACTATATTCGTGTACCGTATCAATAAAGGCTTTTGGATTGGCTGGATCTACCCACTGAGTAATACCATGACCTAAGTTCGCCACATAACCGGTTTTTTCACCGTTGGCATATGCATCATCTAACATGGCACGCGTCGCTTTCGCAATCGCTTCAGGCGAACCATATAATGTTGCTGGATCTAAGTTGCCTTGCAATGCTGCACGGCCTGCGACTGTTTGACGCGCCACATTTAATGGCGTAGTCCAATCTAAACCAAAGGCATCTGCACCCGTTGCAATCATTGGCTCTAACCATTGACCACCACCTTTGGTAAACAAAATCACAGGAACTTTGCGTCCATCTTTTTCACGCTGTAAACCTGCCACGATTTTTTGCATGTAGTTTAGTGAAAATTCAATGTATTCACGGTGTGCTAATGCCCCACCCCAACTATCAAAGATTTGTACAGCTTGGGCACCTGCATCAATCTGCGCATTGAGATATTCAGTCACTGCCACAGCTAAACGGTCTAATAAGGCATGCAACACTTCAGGTTGTGCATACATCATTTGTTTCGTAAAACGGAAATCTTTGCTTGAACCGCCTTCCACCATATAGGTTGCCAGTGTCCAAGGACTGCCTGAGAAACCAATCAAAGGAACTTGTCCGCCCAATGCTGAACGAATCGTAGTCACTGCATTCATGACATAATCTAAGTCAGATTTGGCATTAAACTTAGGTAAATTCAGTACATCTTGTTCGGTACGTACAGTTTTATGAAACTTCGGACCTTCACCTGCTTCAAAATACAGTCCCAAACCCAACGCATCAGGTACAGTCAAAATGTCTGAAAATAAAATGGCAGCGTCTAAGTCATAACGACGCAAAGGTTGTAAAGTAACTTCACAAGCAAATTCTGTATTTTTACAAAGGGATAGGAAATCACCCGCTTTTGCACGTGTTTCACGATACTCTGGTAAATAACGGCCAGCCTGACGCATCATCCAAACCGGAGTGGCATCTACCGGTTCACGTAATAAGGCACGCAAGAAACGATCATTTTTTAAGGTCGTCATTCACTTTCCCAACTTAATTCGATATTCGCATCATCATATCAAAAAGGTTGTAAATATAATAACTTCTCAAGCATTTAAAAACCGATCATGTTGAGTACCAAAAATGATATTTACACAAAACAACTACTGCATCTCCACTTTTTTTCTGTAATACTTAGCCAGTTTTTAATACACAGTAAATGAATAATTCTTAAGGTTGAATTACATGTTCGTTCGCACCATGCTCGCACTGAGCCTAAGTTGCATATTTGCTGGTACAGCTATTGCCGCATCTACTGCTGAACAACCATTAACGCCAAAAAAAGTGACTAATGTTGCAGTTCAGGATCCCATTGATCCGTTAGCGACTGAAGCTTCATCTGCAACTAGCCAGATTAGCGCTCAAGAACAAGAAGATCTGAACCAAGCATCGCAAACTTTAGACAGCCTGCAACAATCAGAAGATGTTAAAGCCGACATCGGTGCTGCACCTGCTACAGCGACTGCTACAACTCCAACATCAACTTCGCCTGCTGCCAAAGTTGCTTGGGGTTTAAATGACCTAAATAATGCTCAGTGGTATGACAACATTGGTAAAGGTCAATTCCCTGTTTATGCACGTGCGCATGTCATGCTCAATAATGCACATGCTTCACCAGGTGCAATTGATGGTACTAGTGGTAAAAATACCTTAAAGGCGATCGCTTCATTCCAACAAATGAATGGGTTGAAACCTACAGGGACTTTAACTAAAGAAACTTGGGATGCACTGATTGCGAAACAAGGTTCTAAACCTGCATTCATTGAATACACATTGACTGATGCAGACTTGAAAGGTCCTTATGCAGCATCGATTCCACACGACTATGCATTACAAGCAAAAATGAAAGGCTTGTACTACACACGTGTGACTGAAATGTTAGGTGAAAAATTCCACATGGACGAAGACTTTTTGAAAAAGTTGAATCCAAAAGCGACATTTAAAAAAGCTGGTGAAAAAATCTTAGTGGCGAATATTCGCAACGAAGTTCCTGAAGATATTCACCTGATCGTTGCACATAAAGGCGCGAAACAACTTTACTTGTTTAATAGCCGCAACCAAATGATTGGTTCATTCCCGGCAACGATTGGTAGTTCAGATACGCCATCGCCTACAGGTACATACAAAGTTACAGGTGTTGCACCAAACCCTTGGTACAGCTACTCGCCTTCTAACTTTGTTCAAGGTAACAACAGAAAACCATTGTCTTTACCACCTGGTCCAAATGGTCCTGTTGGTAATATCTGGATTGGCTTGAGCAAAAAATCATTCGGTATTCACGGTACACCGAACCCATCTGCTATCTCTAAAACTGCGTCACACGGTTGTATTCGTTTGACCAACTGGGATGCAAATGACTTAGGTAAGAAAGTGAAATCTGGTGTGACTGTTAAATTCTTAGAATAATTTTAGTCATATTCAAAAAAGCCTGCTTCGTGCAGGCTTTTTTATAGTTGCGCCTTTATGCATAACAAAAGACTCAATCTTGGCTGAGCGTTGCAAAAATAGGATGAATTGTCGCTAAAAAACTATATATCCCAATTTAGTTCAATCTTAAAATAGGTACATGTTCAATAATTAAGATAAGGATGAATGCCATGAATGCTTTTTTACATCCAAGTGAAAACCGTGGTCACGTAAAAATGGGCTGGCTTGAGTCTAAACACAGCTTTTCTTTTGGTAACTGGTATGACCCGAAATACATGGGCGTTAGTGCACTTCGTGTAATTAATGATGACTTAATAGCAGCACATGAAGGTTTTGGTCAACACCCACATGACAACATGGAAATTTTAACCTGTGTGTTAAAAGGCACCATTACGCATAAAGACAGTATGGGCAACCATGGTGGCATTTCTGCAGGTGAATGGCAGCTGATGAGCGCAGGTACAGGTGTGCGTCATAGCGAAATGAACCAAGGTGATGAAGATGTACATTTACTACAAATTTGGATCGTTCCAAATGAACGTGATGCTGAACCGACCTATCAACAAATTAAATGTGATCCACGCGATCAACCCAATCAATGGCATTTAATTGTCGGTCCAAATGACGATGCAGCTATGCATATTCGTCAGCAAGCGGAAGTTAAATCCGCATTTTTGACGAAAGGTCAATCTTTAGAGATCCGTGCAACGCAGCATATCAACTATATCCATGTTATTTCAGGTTCAGTGCAAATTGCTGAACATAAAGTTGAAGCTGGTGGTGCAATTGCGTTCTTAGAAGATAGCCAAATTGAAGCGCTTGAAGATGCTCAAGTGATTTGGTTTGATTTACCCGAAGTAAAATAATTAAAAGCCCTCAAATGTGAGGGCTTTTTTTATGCAGCTTGGCTAAGGCGTTCACTGCGTTTATATAACCATATCAACACTAAAGACGGAATAATAAATCCAGCAGCCACCATGATGCCATGTAGGATTGAGGCATAAGGTTCAGCAAGCATGGCCACATATTTCATTGGAGATGTCAATGGATGGAATCACTTTAAAAGTCTCGAAATCAAGCATTTCGAGATATTCTTAAATGACACTCAGCATCTAATTATCTAGATAAAATTCATCAATCAAAGGTGATTTTATTCTATTGCTGATGCAATCTATCTAATCAGCCTTCAGTTTCCACGCGATAAAAATGATTTTGCATAAAGACGCAAAACATAGAGGCAAATAATTGCCGATCTTGTTCAGTTTGAAAGATGCCCCCGAAATAGTCTCGATCTATGGTTAAAATTAAATTTAAGAATATTGCCTGCTTGGGAACCACTCCCATTCTTTGGCAATATGCAAAATATGCACTGACATCTTCAAATAAAATCCACCATTCCTGTGGACTTCCAATCTGAATGCCACCTAATGAATGCTCTAGATCAAACATCGCATTGAGCAGATACTGAAAATTTTGCTGTGAACTTTGAAATTGAAATCTCGGATAATCTGTTGTTAGATTTAATTCGATCAGATGTAAATGGACGCTCCGAGCACGATCTAATCTACGTTTAACTTTTAAATATTGTTGATAACGACGTCGATCTTTTGCTGTGACCAAAGTTAAGCGAGACAAATCCATATTGTCGTGTAAATCACTGAGTTTCACTTCACACGCTATTGCATTTTTAGCAGTACGCTGCGCAGCTTGAAATCGGTTCTCACCTGTTGTTTTAGTCAGTGCCTGTATTGCGTCGATAATATGGGCTTGAAAACCTAAAGCATGAAGCTCATCCGTCGTTGTCTCTGTATCTTCTAAAATGTCATGTAATACAGCGACGATTTTAGCGTCGGGATGTTGCACATTTTGCATCACACGAAGTGGATGCTGAATATAAGCTTGACCCGCTTTATCGACTTGTCCGAAATGGCGTTCAGTCGCCAAAGAAATCGCGTTTTCTAAAGTTGAAATAAAGAATCTCCCCTTCGTGGTCTTTTTTATTTTTCTCCATCATATTAACCAATGAATACAGATATTTGTAGCTCTAAGCGCTACTTGAACGACACAGATTGACTCGTAAAATACACTACCGTGGCTTATCGTGAGCTAGATCTTTTGAAAATACTTCTATGCCATTCGTGCCAACATTTCCAAAGTAATTTTTTTCACCTCTTTTTTACTTTGCTGAATATGGCTGCGCATTTTCTCCAATGCCACTGTCACATTATGTCCAAGGATCAATTGTAAAATCTGTTGATGCTCTGCATAAGTGGCTTCTATTCGATAATCTTTAGAAAAGTCTAAACGTCGAATAATACGGATTTTTTCACTGACATCCCGATGCACTTTCGCCATTTCACTATTACCGATTGCCTCAACCAATTGGCAGTGAAATGCTTCATCTTGCATCGATAAAGTTTTTAAATCATGCAAAAACTGCTCAGGCGGAATACACCACACATTTACTAAGTCTTGTAAAGCCTGTTTGAGCTGAGTTGATTCCATTTTACAAAGTTGCTCAATGGCATAGCACTCCAGCAAAATCCTTAAATCATACAGTTCTTCATAAGCTTTAAAGTTCAGCGGCTTCACCTCCCAACCGCTACGAAAATGTACTCTTACATAGCCATCTTGCTGTAAACGGTATAAAGCCTGACGTACGGGTGTACGGCTCACTTCATACAACTCGGCAATTTCAGATTCGGTAAAACGTGCGCCCGGTTTGAGCTGGAAATCAAAAATATCGTTTTTTATTTTTTGGAAAACCAGCTCAGACAAGTTGTCTGAGCTTTTCCCAACAATGGCTGAGGTCATATTTATTCCATATAAACCAGCGGCTCACCGCTATGTACCGTTTGTCCTGCACGGCAAATAATCGCTTTCACGATACCGTCATCATCGGCATAGACTGGAAGCTCCATTTTCATCGCTTCAATAATGGCTACAGTATCGCCTTTCTTCACAGACTGTCCAGCTTCGACAAAAATTTTCCAAATGTTGCCGGTCATCGACGCATTCAAGGCTGCAAATTGGCTATAGTCGGTATCATCTTGCAGGGTTTCCATTTCCGCAGGTGCATCAAACTCATCTTTCCAACGCGCAACTTCAGTTGTAAATGCCTGCTGCTGCTGTGCTTTAAATTCGGCAATACTGTCCTTCTCTGTTTCCAAAAAGGCTTGATAAGCTGCAAAATCAAATTCAGTTTCTTCAATTTTGATTTCAGCAACGCCATTGGCAAAGTCGGCACGGAATTGATCCAGTTCAGCTTCGGTTACTTCGTAATATTTAATTTGATCAAAGAAGCGTAAGAACCATTGCTGATCGCCAAACTGCTTGTTCTTTTTAAACTTATTCCAAATTGGCAAGGTACGGCCAATCAATTGATAACCAC
This sequence comes from Acinetobacter sp. YH12069, assembly GCF_013419675.1. NCBI lineage: Bacteria > Pseudomonadati > Pseudomonadota > Gammaproteobacteria > Moraxellales > Moraxellaceae > Acinetobacter > Acinetobacter sp. YH12069. The sequence goes on from NZ_VOZS01000007.1 coordinate 42,074, forward strand.
CCGGTGAGTCCATGCCATAAATACACATGTACATCCCGCCAATACCGACTGTGCCTTCTGCGGTAAAGGTACGTGCAGGATTATATTTCGAGCTGAGTAAACGATGACGTGGATCAATTGGCACGGCACAAGGTGCGGTTAAATACACATCGCCCAAACCTAAAATCAGATAATTGGCATCAAAAAGAATGTCTTTGACTTGCTCACGGCTGTCTAATCCATTAATGCGCTGAATGAAATCGACGTTATTTGGCAACCAAGGCGCTTTGGCACAGACACTTTCTTGATAACGTTCTACAGCCCCTAAAGTTGCCGAGTCCTCAAATGCCATCGGCAAGTGAATAATACGGGATGGAATTTTGATTTGGCTCAAATCCCCCATCTCATTTTCCAGCCCCAATAAGAATTGAATCAAATTCGCTTGGCTGAAACGCAATCCATCATATTTAATTTGCAGTGAACGCACACCCGGTGAAAGCTCTAAAATGCCATCAATATTCGCTTCACGAATGAGCTGCATCAGCCGATAAACGCGTAAGCGTAAAGCCAAATCGAGAACGTTTTCGCCATATTCCAACAAGATATAACTGTCACCTGCCTGACGATAAACCGCTTTTGGAGCATACGCATCTGCTTCACGCACAGCCAATATCCCTTCAGACTTGCATTCAAAATTGAACAACGCTGACTTTTCAGGTGCTTGAGCAAAGTTTTGGATATCGGCAATTTGCTGAACTTCCAATGCATTGGCTTGCTCAACGCTCATCGGGTAGAAACTAATGCTGTCATCCGCTTTAAGCTGACCAATTTTCCAAAGTTCCGCTTTGGCAATCGTCACTGGGCAAACAAAGCCACCGAGGCTTGGGCCATCTTTAGCCAAAATCACGGGAAAATCACCAGTGAAGTTAATCGCCCCAATGGCATATTCACAGTCATGCACATTGGATGGATGTAAACCTGCTTCACCACCATTTTCACGTGCCCAGCTTGGTGTCGGGCCTGTTAGGCGAATACCTAAACGGTTTGAGTTAAAGTGCACATTCCATGTTGAAGCAAAGAATTCTTCAATATATTCAGGTTTAAAGAAATCTGGTGCACCATGCGGGCCATAGAGCACGCCAATTTTCCATTCTTTGCCATAGCTTGGAATACGCTCTGCTGCCAAAGCTTGTGGTGCTGCTGTAGCAATTTCCAATCCATCCAAAGGCAGGCTAGGATTGACCATTTTAATCATGTCGCCTGCGCGCAGCACTCGCCCTGCATGACCGCCAAAATTACCCAATGCAAAGGTTGAACGGCTACCTAGATATTCAGGTACATTTAGTCCGTTGCGGATTGCAAGATAAGTACGGCAACCCGATTCAACTTGTCCGAGTGCCAAAGTTTGCCCGGCTTTGATGCTGATCGGCTGCCCAAAATCGACATTCACACCATCTAGGGTCGCGCTGCATGGCGCACCTGCAAGGGCTATAATGCTATCGGCATGAAATTTAAGACTTGGCCCTTGTAAGGTAAATTCAAAGCCTGCTGCCGATTTTGGATTACCGACAACTTGATTGGCCAACTGAAATGCATAATCATCCATCGGGCCTGATGGCGGTACGCCGATATCCCAATAACCGACACGCCCCGGATAATCTTGAATCGTACTTTGTGTACCTGGTTGCAGCACTTCAATTACATTTGGCACGTATTTAAAGTCATCCAGCAGACGTGTCCAGATTTGCATATTTTCAAAGCGTGCATCAGACACTACGGTATGCGCATAATCTAAGTTGGTGCTGATGCCATTCAGACGGGTTTCAGCCAAGGCTGTTTTTAACTTAGCAACCGCACTGTCTCGGTCTGCAGCATGCACAATAATTTTGGCAATCATCGGGTCAAAATATTGTGAAATTTCTGTGCCTGTAGATACCCACGTATCCACACGGATGTCTTCAGGGAAATATACATCCGTGAGTACACCCGGACTTGGCTGGAAGTTTTTCACTGGATCTTCCGCATAAATTCGCACTTCAATGGCAGCGCCATTGGGCTGAATATTGCTGAGTTTTTCCCAATCTAAAGCATCACCTGCCGCCACTTTCAGCATGCATTCAATCAGGTCTAAGCCCGTCACCATTTCAGTGACTGGGTGTTCAACCTGCAAACGGGTATTCACTTCAAGGAAATACACTTCATCACGGGCAGCATCATAGATAAACTCAACCGTACCTGCGCTGCGGTATTTCACCAATTGACCAAGCTCTACAGCAGCACGGTGCAATTTTTGACGGGTTGCTTCTGGTAAGTGCGGTGCAGGTGTTTCCTCAACGACTTTTTGGTTACGGCGCTGCAATGAACAATCGCGCTCCCCAAAGGCAACGACTTGACCTAAACCATCACCAAAAATTTGTACTTCTACGTGACGGGCTTTATCGACAAAACGTTCGAGGAAAACACCTGCATCCTTAAAGAATTGCTCGCCTAGACGCTTTACACTTTCATACGCATCTTTTAATGATTGTTCATCATCACAGCGGGTTAAACCAATTCCGCCACCACCTGCGGTGCTTTTCAGCATGATTGGATAGCCAATCTCTGCAGCAGATGCGAGTGCTTCATCCAAACTTGCCAATAAACCTGTGCCTGGTGTCATGGGTACATTGGCGGCCGCAGCCAATTCACGTGCACGATGCTTCAAACCAAACTCTAAAATTTGTTCAGCCGTTGGCCCCATAAAAGCAATGTTATTTTCCTCACATGCACGGGCAAAGTCGGCACTTTCAGATAAAAAACCATAACCGGGAAATATTGCTTCAGCGCCAGTTTGTTTGGCTGCTTGAATCAATTTTTCAATACTTAAATAAGTTTCTGCAGGTTTAACACCTTCAAGTGAAACCGCTACATCTGCATCTAACACATGCTGTGCATAACGGTCGGTCTCTGAATACACGGCAACAGATTTCACACCTAATTTTTTTAGAGTACGAATCGCACGAACAGCAATTTCACCACGGTTTGCAATTAAAACTGTTTTAAACATGATTATTTCCCCGATTTTTTTAATTTGATTTTGCTGTTGTTGCTTGCAGTGATTGGATATAAGCGCGCCAGCCGCCAAATTCACTGATATTTTTTGCACCGTTTAGGCCATAAGGTTCACAAATAAAGCCTTTCACCCAACGTCCATCGGCAAGCTCGACATTGCCCATACCTAGTGGTGTTGGAATTTCGGCGACAAATTCACCAAAGCGTGCTTTTGGAATATCCCAAAGCTCGACAATAATTTTTTGACCCGCTTCCTGACGCGCTAAACCTGGTTTCGGCGGTACTGTGCCCGGCAGTGCATAGAGGGCGTAATCGGCAGAAGTCGTTGTGGTTTCAACATGCACGGCTTGGCGTGTTGTCAGTTGGAAATTGAGTGGCATACCTGTGAGATGTGCGCCTACAACAGCAACACGAAAATGCTGTGCTGATGGTGCAGAAATGACTGAAGCTGCGTCAGGCAATGTTTTAGCTACTGCACCCAGCGGTAATTGCAGGTGGTTTTGCCATTTTTCTGCAAAGTCTGCTAGAGCCGTATCGTGCCAAGCCGGCGCAATGAATGTGATTCCAAAAGGCAGCCCGTCGGCACGAAAGCCTGTAGGTACAGCGATGGCACTGAGGTCAGCTAAATTAGTAAAGTTGGTATAGGTGCCAAAGTGGCTATTATTTTCAATTGGCGCTTCTGCCATTTCAGCCAGTGTGTGAATGGTTGGCGAACTTGGCACCACTAAAGCATCAAATTGCGCTAAGGTTTGCTGAATTTGGCGTGCCAAATCTTGCTTTAAATATTCGGCGTTATAAGCATCCACCGCAGTGTACTGCTGCCCTTTTTGAATAATTTCTAAAACTGTTGGATCAAAGTCATCTGCATGGCTGTCTAAAATTTCAGCTACGGCTGCCGTACGCTCTGCTACCCATGACCCTTGATACAGTTGTGCAGCCAATTTTGCAAAAGGACTGAAATCAATTTCAGTTAGTACTGCACCTAAGTTTTTTAATTCAGTTAGTGCTTGCTGAAATGCATCAGCAGATTGAGCATCGCCAAAAAATTCTAACTGTTTTGGAATGGCTAACTTTAATTGTGCGCTGAACTTTGCAGGCGCTGTTGCTGGGTTCACACGTGAATAGCTGTCGGTTACATCAAAACCTTCCATAACTTCTGCCACTGCAGTTGCATCAGCGACGGTTAAGGCAAAAATTGAAATGCAATCTAAGCTTTTACACGCAGGCAATAAGCCTGTATTTGAAAAGCGACCTTTGGTTGACTTTAAACCAACAATATTATTAAATGCTGCGGGTATACGCCCTGAGCCTGCTGTATCTGTACCGAGCGCAATCGGGACTAAACCGCGCGCCACCACACTGCCTGAACCTGAACTTGAACCACCGCTTACAAAGTCAGAATTAAAAGTATTCGGCACTGCACCAAATGGCGAACGTGTACCGACCAATCCTGTGGCAAATTGATCTAGATTAGTTTTGCCTACAATAATCGCACCCGCTTGTTTTAAGCGTTGCACCACAAAGGCATCTTCAATTTTGATTTCGGTAAATAATTTGAATGCAGCCGTTGACGCAAAGCCCACCACATCAATATTGTCTTTAACTGCGATAGGCACACCAAATAAAGGCAAAGCAGTAGCATTCTCAATTTGTTTTAAAGCTTCAATCTGCGCAGTTAATTGCTCTATAGAGGCAATGGAAATCCATGCTGGATCTGCATGATCAAATTGCTCGACCAAGGCATATAAGTCTTCGAGTTGAATTGTGTTATTCGTGTAGCCCGCTTTCCATTCCGCTAAAGTCCAGCCTAAAGTTTTTATTGAGTTCATTGATGTGCTCATTCTTGTATCCAAGTTTGAATACTGTATTGCACACATCATGCCAAAATTAATTTTTTATTATTTTTCAATATCTTAATATTAAAAAACAATCATTTCCCTATTTTATTTAGGCAATACAAAACGATAAGTGTTCTATTAAGTTTCCAAGCTCCACTATTTTGGTGCATGACTTTTATAATCGTGTTTTCAATAGATTCTTTTCATTTAGATGCGGATATAAATACAGTGAAATTACTATTGCCACTATTTATAAGCTTTCAATTTAGATGTTTTGTATAACTTGGAATAAATAACCAGCGAAACATTTTAAATTTAATATTTTTGGAAACAGATACATCAATGATGGCGAAAGCAATAATAGTCTTAGAGATTGATCGGGTTGAATAGAAAAGTAGTAAAAAAAAGCTATTGATTCGCAAAATTTAGTTAAACAGTCAAAACTAAAAAATGGTGCGCTCAGCGGGACTCGAACCCACGCCACAGGCTTCGGAGACCTGTACTCTATCCAGTTGAGCTATGAGCGCTTATTTTGGATTGCGCACATCATAACAAAAAAAACTGTAAGGTAAAGCAACTATCTAGATGTTAGGTATTTTTCTGCTTAAGCTTTATACAACGTTCTATTTTTAAAATGCAGAATTCCATACGATTTACTTGGTTTATTTGCCCCGATATCGCACAATACTCACACTATTTATAGAGTGAATTATTTATGACTGATGCACTAACGTTAAAGCAGCTGTCAAAAACCTATAAAAATGGGTTTCAGGCGCTTAAAGGTATTGATTTAACAGTACCCGAAGGTGAATTTTATGCACTTTTAGGTCCCAATGGTGCAGGAAAATCTACCACGATTAGTATTATCAGTTCACTTACCCGTAAAACTTCAGGTTCTGTTGAAATCTTTGGCCATAATTTAGATACCCATCCCTCGCATGCAAAGCAGTGTTTGGGCGTTGTCCCTCAAGAATTTAACTTTGGTCAATTTGAAAAAACATTTGATATTTTAGTGACTCAAGCTGGTTATTACGGTATTTCCAAAAAAATTGCAGAAAAACGTGCCGAGGAATATTTAGAAAAGCTTGGCCTTTGGGAAAAACGCAGTACCCAAGCACGTATGTTATCGGGCGGTATGAAACGCCGTTTAATGATCGCTCGTGCCATGATGCATGAACCTAAACTACTGATTTTAGATGAGCCGACTGCTGGTGTTGACATTGAGCTACGCCGTTCGATGTGGGATTTCCTCACAGAAATGAACGAAAAAGGTACGTCTATTATTTTAACGACACATTATTTAGAAGAAGCAGAAATGTTGTGTCGTCGAATCGCAATTATTGACCGTGGTGTAATTAAAGAAGACACCAGCATGAAAGGTTTCCTTAGTCAGCTGAATGAAGAAACATTTATTTTCGATCTAGCCGAACCCATTGAACCGATCCATATAGAAATTATTGGTGTCCGTTTCAACTTAGTAGATCCTGTCACCTTAGAAGTCACTATGGATAAAGCCCATACCTTAAATGATTTATTCCAACTCATGGAATCACAAGGTATTCAGGTTCGAAGTATGCGTAATAAATCTAACCGACTAGAAGAACTGTTTGTCCGTATGGTCGAAAAAAATCTTGAAGGTGCAGCACAATGAATTTTAACCAACTGTGTATTGCCCTCTACACCTTAGTGTATAAAGAAATTCGCCGTTTCATGCGTATTTGGCCGCAAACCCTTCTCCCACCGGCAATCACCATGAGTTTGTACTTTCTGATTTTCGGTAATTTAGTCGGTTCACGCATTGGGCAAATGGGTGGTTTTAGCTATATGCAGTTCATCGTGCCCGGCTTAATTATGATGGCGGTCATCACCAATAGCTATGCCAATGTGTCATCCAGTTTCTTTAGTGCAAAATTTCAAAAAAGCATCGAAGAATTAATCATGAGTCCAGTACCGTTACACATGGTGCTTTGGGGTTATGTGATCGGTGGCGTTTGCCGTGGTGTTTTAGTCGGCTTTATTGTTACTGCCATGAGCCTATTTTTTACTGAATTACACCTGACTAATATATTTATAACTATATATACAGTTCTCATTACTTCGCTGCTGTTTTCTCTTGGCGGATTTATTAATGCTGTTTATGCAAAATCTTTTGACGACATTTCGATTATCCCGACTTTCGTCCTGACTCCGCTGACTTATTTAGGCGGTGTTTTCTATGCCATCTCATCACTGAGTCCTTTTTGGCAAAATCTCTCTTTAATCAACCCTGTCGTGTATATGGTAAATGCATTCCGCTACGGTATTTTAGGTCATAGCGATGTGAATGTCGGCATTTCACTGACAGTAATTACTGCATGTTGCGTTGTACTTTATGGCGTGGCGTATCATTTACTTTCTCGTGGTTCAGGAATGCGTGAATAATGAGTGTAGAACAATCCCTTTTAGGTAAAGACACCAACTACCCAACAGAATATCAACCCGATATTCTGTTTCCGATTGCACGTGCCACTGCACGTGAACAATATGCCCATGTAGAAGGCATCCGCCAAGGTACAGACTGGTGGCATGTTTTTGAAATTTCTTGGTTAAATGCTTCTGGTGTGCCTCAAGTCGCTATTGGCCGTTTAACTTTGCCTGCAAGTTCAGACAACCTCATCGAATCCAAATCTTTAAAGCTCTACTTTAATAGTATGAACTTTACCAAATTTGATTCTCAGGCAGCGTTTAAAGCAACTGTTGAAAAAGACTTATCTGCAGCAGCCAATGCTGCTGTGACTATTGATCTTTTTCATGTTGACGATGTTGAAATTTCAAAACCGCAAGGCATCTGTATTGATGACTTAGAACCCACCCAGTTAGAAAATCATCCAAATGCAGATTTGCTCTCTTTAGATGAAGATGCAGCGCAAGAAGAAGTTGAAATTCAACTTTATTCACATTTATTAAGAAGTAACTGTCCAGTCACGGGTCAACCTGATTGGGGAACGGTATTTATACGGTATAAAGGTACTAAGCCTTGTTATCGTAGTATTCTGGCTTATATTATTTCTTACCGTCAGCATAATGGTTTCCACGAACAATGTGTCGAGCAAATGTTTGCCGATATTTGGCAACATTTAAAACCAAGTCAGCTGATGGTATATGCTGCCTATACACGCCGTGGTGGATTGGATATCAACCCTTGTCGTGTATCGGATTTAACATGGATGCCTCGCCCCATTCGATTGGCGCGACAATAAAAAAATTGAGGTTAGTGATGCCATTTTTTGGTTTTATTCCTTCTGAGGAACTTCTAAGCAGTATCCAAAATGGTCACGCGAAAAAAAATTCGAGTGAACCCCTTTATCCTTTACGTGATAAAACAGCTTTGCTGATTAATGAAGAAATCATTGGTGCAACTATATTAGCTCCTGTTCATCTGTTTCCTGCAAGCGATAAGCGCGACACAGCAGAAAAACTGGCTGGCTATGTCAAATCAACAGTCGCTGTATTGTTAAAGCAGCTATTGGGTAAATCTCCGAATGATGTGGTGAAACAATCCATTGAATTTTCAGAACGAAGTTTATTTCAAGACGCGACTGGCACTTATCGTGTAGGTCTAAGTTTAGATGCAGGACTAGTCACTAACCTTAAAAATAGTTATGCGGAAATTAAATCGGGCGCAGATATAAATAAAGCTGCTTTTGGTGAACTGTATAAACAGTTTGCTGAAGCTGCAGTGCGTCATTTTATGAATGATTTTAATAAAACACTCGATTTAGGCATGATTAAACGTAAAGCAGCCGATATCGGTTCTTCTGCCGTGATTAAAGCTATTCATATTGCAATTGATAAGATTTTCCCAAATCTAACCAAAGAAGAGCTAAGTGCCCTTGCAGAAGCACATGATGCGATGTTTAACAAATAAATCTCGCTTTTCGTCAAAACCTAGCTTCAGCTAGGTTTTTTTATGGCTAAATGCATAAAATCGAATCCCGATACAATGACTATATATAGTCATGCAAACACAGTTCTAGAATATGAACTGATCTCAATTAAATGACAGTACATTTATATGTACTATTTTTAAAAATACACACAGAAAAGAAAGAACCTGATTACAGATCATATTTTAATGTTAGTTGTCATTTTGGCTTAAATTTCAATGCGTCCATTTTAATATTCAATCTCTTTCTTTTTTATCATTCAGTCTATATTTCTACTATATATAGCGACGTTTTCAACAGCTTTGAAGCGTTAGCGAAAACACCCATGAGGTGAATACGCCATCACATGCATATAGATGTTTTTAGACCTGTGCTTTTCTAACCCTGCCCCCTTCGTTTTTTGGATTTTACTTTGCAAAATTTGTAGCTTCTAAACAGTATTTCGCAACGCGATAAAGTTTATTCGTTCTGCGTTTTTATGACGCATGAGTTTTAGAGTCATCTATATTTCAAATGATTTGTGAATATTTGCAAGTTATGTAAATGAATATGTCACTTTTCAATATGTTAACTGCGAAAAAACCCTTTGCTTTGTCTTTTTTTGTATATCTATTTATGAAAGCATGCGCTGTCAGTGGTATCTTAGTTGCTATTGGTAACGTTTACCTTTAATGAGCTATGAAACCAGAAGGTCATCACAATTTTCAGGATCTTTTCCCCTCGAAATTTTGTTCATACTCATCGCTAAAGCAACTGGAAATTTTTTATTTATGCTAAATCGAAATTTTTATAAAAAACTATCACATATTGCCATTATGGCCGGTTCAATTTCACTGACCAGTTTTTGTCAGGCTAACGACTTCCAATCTCATCCGGCATATGCAAGCTTTAAACAAAATGCAATGCAAACCTATGGTCTGAGTGAAAATCAAATTGATTGGGCAATGCAAGGCAGTAAAAACCTACCTAACATTATTAGCATTATGAATAGACCTGGCGAATCAAAGCCTTGGTACCAATACAAAACCAACTTTTTAGCTGAAAGCACAATTCAACGCGGTGTTCGTTTCAAAAGTCAATATGCCGACACTTTAAATCGTGCAGAACAACAATTTGGTGTGCCTCAATCCGTGATTTTAGGCATTTTGGGTGTTGAAACAGGCTACGGCAGCAATAAAGGTAATTTTATCACCCGTGATGCTTTGGCGACCCTTGGTTTTGGCTATGAACGCCGTGCACAATATTTCCAAGATGAACTTGCTGCACTGATTGCTTGGTCATATAAAGATGGTGTTCCAACCAACTCTGTCGTCGGTTCATATGCAGGTGCTGTGGGTTATCCTCAATTTATGCCAAGTAATATTCCAAAATTTGGTGTCGACTACGATGGCAATGGTCATGTTGACCTGCGTAATTCGGCTGTCGATGCCATTGGTTCAATTGCAAATTATCTAGCAAATTATGGTTGGCAGCGTAATCAACCGATTGCTTTTGCTGCTCGCTATAGCGGAAACAACCCAGATGCTATTATTGCAAAGGATTTAAACCAGCCAACACCCTATGGTGTACTCAAGGCTCAAGGTGTAACCCCTATGAATCCATTGGTAAAAATCGATGATCTCGATTTGGTCAATGTCATCCAATTGCAAGATAGTTATGGACCAATTTATTACATCACATATCCAAATTTTCAGGTCATTACAACCTATAACAAAAGCCGTATGTATGCGACTGCGCTATGGCTTTTAGGCACTGAAGTTACCAGTCGATAAGACTGGTTTTTCCCCATAGAGCAAAAAAGTCAACAAATATTTTCATTAAAATGAGCATTTATTCGACATTTTACACACCTTGTTACATTATTGATTATTTTTTAACCAACTATTGTTAATTTTTTAGACATTTTCAAAGTATTTTAATTAAACACTAGACAGCCTATTGATGGCATGAATATTATCCATCTCGTTAAATATAGTTGCAAAAGTGAAATATCAGACGTGTTTACATGGATATCAGCGACTTAGTTGAACCAGTAAATATGCCATTGGGAGATAAACAATGCAGTCATCAATTTTTAAATATGCCTTAGCGCTTGCCACGGCAGTTGCGCTAAGTCAGTCACAAGCTGAGATGGTTCAGTCATCATCATTCAATCATGATAATGACAACTCGCGTCTTGCAGCTCGTGTATTGAATAAAGAAGCTCAAAGCTTCAATTCAAACTTTACGAATTTAAGTAGCCTTTCAATCACTGAGCGTTCTGGCGATAAAATTCGTCGTCAAACAATCGCTGCTAAAATCGAAATTCCTGAAGATGAGCCTTCAGTGATTGAAAAGTTAAACACTGTTGCATCGAATACTGTTCGTAAGTTCACTCAAACAGGTACTGCTTCTTGGTACGGTCGTCAATTCCACGGTCGTAAAACAGCAAGCGGTGAAACGTTTGACATGAACGCACTTACAGCAGCACATCGTAGCCTGCCACTTAATTGCTTTATTCGTGTTACGAATCGCAATAATGGTAAAAGCGTCGTGGTGAAAGTAAATGACCGTGGTCCATTCCATGGTAACCGTGTTCTTGATTTATCTTATGGTGCTGCTAAGCAATTGGGTATTACCAGTGCCGGTACTGCAAACGTGAGTATTGAGCGTGTAGACGGTCCAAATTCTTAATTCTCCAATGAAGTGACTGCATTTAACAGACCACGCCTAGCGTGGTTTTTTTATTTGTAGCCTCTTAGCCTTTCAAATCATCAGTAATCCTGATTTTGACCCTTCCTCCATTCTTGTTTATATTGGAGTCCTTCCCCATGATTAAGGACTATCATGAAAACAATCAACGAATGGTTTGATGAATACAGCGAAAGTCATCAAAATAAAACCAATAAAATGATTCACTGGATTTGCGTACCCACGATTTATTTTTCAATCGTTGGCATATTGGCGCATTTTAGCGCGCTACTTACTGCTGTCTTACTTGCTTTAGCATTTATCTTTTACGCACGTTTAGACATTGTCCTTGCTGTTGCAATGGCCGCGTTAACATTAATCATGGCATGGCTAATTTGGGTGTTACCAGTTGGATATGGCTTTTATATCGCGCTCTTTATATTCGCATGGATTGGTCAATTTTATGGCCATAAAATTGAAGGTAAAAAGCCCTCTTTTTTCAAAGATCTCCAATTCCTCCTCATTGGCCCTATTTGGTGTTTAGATACATTTGCAGGAAAAGTACTTGGTAATTGGAAAACACGCTATAAATCGCAAATAAAGAGCATTTAGAGCACGATTAATTTCATAGATCTCTTTTTCACTTATTCCACATCGGTTTTCTTCATATTCGATGCTTAAAACCCTATTGTTTATAGGTGTATTTATCTCTGGTATTTCCAATCATTTTTTCTATTTATACGACCAAAAAGCCAGTGTTTAAACACTGGCTTTTACTCAATATGATTAATCCAATTTTATGTTTATAGCTTCATCTGAATCATGATCATTTAAATGACTAAAGTTAAAATGACTACGTGATTTTTATTGATAGGTTTTACCTTGATGCTTTAACCAACCATCTTGATGACGTCCATTCGGATCGTGATGTGTCCAATGCATCACACCACCCTTATCTGAATATTCGTATTCACCGTAAAATTGAACTGTATCGCCTTTTTGTAAGTCGTCAATTCGTGGGGCTAGATCGATATTATGCGCGACCAAAAGCGTTTGACCATTATTTAAGGTCAAAATGAACTTTTGATGGCGACTACCTTCATTATCATCTCGAAGTACCGCTTTGACTTGACCTGCACCCTCAACCTGAACATTACTGAGTTTATTTTTAAATGCATGCGCAATAATATCTTCAGCACTCTGCCCTTTTTGTTGAGCATCTGCGGGTTGTACTGGTTCTATTTGTGGCTGTGAGTTTTGTTCAGCTGTCGTCTGAACTTGTGCAGTTTTTTGTTGTTGTAAATCAATTCCGAAATAAGCTGCTGCAAGCGCAACAATAATTCCGCCGATGGTTAAGTTTATTTTGTTTGCCATAAGATAGTTTAAATCTAAATTTTCAACTCATTATAGTCATTAATATGGATAAAAATAGGATCTGTGAACAACAATGCACACAATTTAAAGTCAGAATAGCTTTGAAATCAGTAAAGCTACAGCCATAAAAAAAGCCCTCTAAAACGAGGGCTTTTTTCTACAAATAATCAGAGATTATTTTGCAGCAGCTTGAGCAGCAGCAACTTCTTCAGCGAAAGAAAGTTCAGCTTTTTTCTCAATACCTTCACCAACTTCGAAACGTACGAAGTTAGCAACAGTAGTACCAGTTGCTTTAAGAACTTCTGCAACTTTCTTATCGTTGTCGATAACGTACATTTGGTTCTCAAGAACAACTTCGTTCAAGTATTTCTGAACTGAACCAGTTACCATTTTTTCAACGATGTTTGCTGGTTTACCAGATTCAATTGCTTTCGCTTCAGCAATTTCTTTTTCTTTAGCGATAAGTTCAGCAGAAACGCCAGCTTCGTTTACAGCAACTGGGTTGAATGCAGCGATGTGCATAGCCAAACCTTTACCAGTTTCAGCATCACCAGCGTATGCAACTACAACACCGATTTTTAAACCGTGTTTGTAAACTGCAAGGTTGTCGCCTTCAACGATTTGAGCACGACGTACTTGGATGTTTTCACCGATTTTTTGAACAAGCGCGATACGAGCTTCTTCAACAGTAGCACCATCTTCAAGTTTCAATTCAGCAATTTGAGCAACGTCAGTTACACCAGCAGCAAGCGCAGCAGCAGCAACTTTAGCAGAGAAACCAGCAAAGTTTTCGTCTTTAGCAACGAAGTCAGTTTGACAGTTAACTTCTAAAAGGATTGCTTTATTACCTTCTTGAGCGATAGTGATCGCGCCGTCAGCAGCAATGTTACCCGCTTTTTTAGCAGCTTTAGCTTGACCAGATTTACGAAGGTTGTCGATCGCTAATTCGATGTCACCGCCCGCTTCTGTTAATGCTTTTTTACATTCCATCATTGCAAGACCAGTACGATCGCGCAATTCTTTAACCATGCTTGCTGTAACTGCAGTCATGTTAATCTCCTAAATACGGTAGAAAATGAATTCTTTTTAGAACAGAAACGGCCCAGAGCTGTCTCTTGGGCCGTCTGCATACATGACGCTTACTTTGCCACCATCACGTGTCGCAAAAATGACAAGCTTACGTCAAACGCATTAAGCCTCAGAAGCAGGAGCTTCTTCGCCTTTAGCTTGTGCATTTGCTTGTGATTGAGCATATTCTTTACCAGCAAGAATCGCATCAGCCATAGCAGAAGCGTAAAGAGTAACTGCACGGATCGCATCGTCGTTACCAGGGATAACGTAGTCTACGTTGTCTGGGTTAGAGTTTGTATCAACGATACCGATAACAGGAATACCAAGGTTTTTAGCTTCTTTAATTGCAATTGCTTCGTGATCAACATCGATTACGAATAATGCGTCAGGTAAACCACCCATGTTTTTAACGCCGCCAAGAGCGCGTTCAAGTTTTTCCATCTCACGAGTACGTTCTAAAGCTTCACGTTTAGTAAGTTTAGCGAAAGTACCGTCAGTAGATTGAGTTTGAAGGTCTTTTAGACGGTTGATTGACTGGCGAAGAGTTTTCCAGTTAGTCAACATACCACCCAACCAGCGGTGATCAACATATGGTTGACCTGCACGTTGAGCTTGTTCACGGATGATTGCAGAAGCTGCACGTTTTGTACCAACGAACAAAACTTTGTTCTTTTTGCTAGCCAAGTTGTTAGCAAAGTTCAAAGCATCATTTAACGCAGGAACAGTGTGCTCAAGGTTGATGATGTGAATTTTGTTGCGCGCGCCGAAGATGTATTCGCGCATTTTTGGATTCCAAAAACGTGTTTGGTGACCGAAGTGTGCGCCTGCTTGAAGAAGGTCGCGCATGCTTACGTTGTAATCTGCCATTTTCTTTACCTTAAAGTTTGGGTTAGGCCTCCATATACCCGCATTCTCCACCTAAAAAGGCACCCAGAGAAATGTGTCGATATATGTGCGGATTTTATTGCCCCATCGCACAAAGCTCATGAAAGATATTCACGAAAAAGCATTTGATAAAATGGGCGGCTATTTATACCATAGTCACATACAAATTTCCAAAAGTTTTTAGAGATCATGAACAGTACTTACGAAGCTCCACGTCGATTAATTAAAACGCCTGACGAAATTGAAAAAATGCGCGTCGCGGGTCGACTGGCGGCAGAAGTTTTGGATATGATCAAACCGCATATTGTTCCAGGTGTGACTACCCTAGAACTTGATACGATTTGTCATGACTATATTGTCAACAAACAAGAAGCTATTCCTGCTTGTTTAGGTTATGGTGCTGCGCCGGGTCGTCCAGCGTTCCAGCACGTGATCTGTACTTCAGTGAACCATGTGGTGTGTCACGGTATTCCATCTGAAAGCAAAAAGTTAAAAAAAGGTGACATCTTAAACATCGATGTCACTGTGATTAAAGATGGTTACCACGGTGATACCAACATGATGTATATCGTAGGCGGTGAAACATCTATTTTAGCGAACCGTTTATGTAAAGTTGCTCAAGAAGCCATGTACCGTGGTATGGCGGTGGTAAAACCAGGCGCAACCATGGGTGATATTGGTAATGCCATTCAACAATATGTTGAATCAGAACGTTTTGGCGTTGTACGTGAATATTGTGGTCATGGTATTGGTACTGTTTTCCATGACGAACCACAAGTTTTACACTACGGTCAACCCAATACAGGCATGATCTTAGAAGAAGGCATGACCTTTACCATCGAACCAATGGTGAACGGTGGCGACTGGAAAACCAAACTTCTTGGTGATAAATGGACTGTCGTTACTAAAGATCATAGCTTGTCTGCACAGTACGAACACACGCTACTTGTAACAAAAAATGGTGTAGAAGTGCTAACTGCTCGCCCCGAAGAAGATCTATCGCGTTTTGTTCAATAAGCAAAGTATTTGAAGCACAAAATTTTATTAAAAATGGTCACAGATATTGTGGCCTTTTTTATGCCCTATTTTTGTCCGTGACTTTAAGAATTTGCCATAAAATTTGATTAAAAATTTAAGTAACTCAATGTAAATTTTCTCAATTATATGGTTAGGATAGAATATCACACTTTTTTGCACATTGTTGATTTTGCCACTCCCCATTACTGTGCATTTAAGCTAAGATAGTGTGCTTTTTATTTTTTAATCCCTATAAGAAGGAATACTGCCGTGGACGTACGTCTGTCTGATCGTGTAAATAGCATCAAACCGTCCCCTACACTTGCTGTTACTAACAAAGCTGCTGAATTGAAAGCTGCTGGTAAAAACGTAATTGGTTTAGGCGCAGGTGAACCGGATTTCGATACCCCACAACACATCAAAGATGCTGCAATTGCTGCTATCAACAATGGCTTCACTAAATATACAGCTGTTGACGGTACTCCAGGTCTTAAAAAAGCAATTATTGCTAAATTAAAACGCGACAATAACCTTGATTACGCTGCAAACCAAATCTTGGTTTCTTGTGGTGGTAAACAATCTTTCTTTAACTTGGCACTTGCTTTGTTAAACAAAGGTGACGAAGTAATTATCCCTGCTCCTTACTGGGTAAGCTACCCAGACATGGTGATCATTGCTGAAGGTACTCCTGTAATCGTGAAATGTGGTGAAGACCAACGTTTCAAAATTACGCCTGCTCAATTAGAAGCTGCAATCACTGACAAAACTCGTTTAGTGGTTCTAAACAGCCCTTCTAACCCAACAGGTATGATCTACACTAAAGAAGAATTACTTGCTTTAGCTGACGTTCTACGTAAATACCCTGAAGTTTTAGTTGCTTCTGATGATATGTACGAACCAATCCGTTGGGACGACGAATTCTACAACATCGCAACAGTTGCACCAGACCTTTACGATCGCGTAATCGTTCTTAACGGTGTATCTAAAGCTTATGCAATGACTGGCTGGCGTATTGGCTACGCAGCGGGCCCTGCTAAACTTATTGGTGCGATGAAAAAAATCCAATCTCAATCAACTTCAAATCCAACTTCTATTTCACAAGTTGCTGCTGAAGCTGCATTGAATGGTCCTCAAGACGTTCTTGAGCCAATGATTGAAGCATTCAAACGCCGTCACGACCTAGTTGTGAAAGGCTTGAACGACATCAACGGTATCACTTGCCTTCCTGCTGATGGTGCATTCTATGCATACGCAAACATCCGTCCATTGATTCGTGCAAAAGGTTTAAAATCTTGCACAGAATTCTCTGCATGGTTATTGGAAGAAACTGGTGTTGCCGTAGTTCCTGGTGATGCGTTCGGTCTAGGTGGTTACATGCGTATTTCTTATGCAACTGCAGACGAAGTTCTTGTAGATGCGCTTGCACGTATCAAGAAAGCTGCTGACTCAATCGAAGGCGTAGACGCTGCGATTGCTTCAATTGCCGCTGAAAAATAATTTGATCTAAAGATCAAATCAAAAAAACCCGCGATATTCGCGGGTTTTTTATATCTGAGCCATTTTTAAATATTTACTATGTTTCCATTTAAGACAGGTAAAGCAAATAATTGCCGCCAGCGTATAAGCAAAACAAAGCATGATCCAAAATCCTTGAATATTGAATGCAACGTACGTGCGCCCCAACCATGTCACTGGATGGAATGCCAAATACCAGCCGCCACCAAGCCCGAAAACTAAAATCATGCTGCTATAAACCAGCATCGGAAATACAATAACTTTCCAACATCTCAACATATTGACCGAAACTACTAACATCGCATCAAAGATATGCATCCAACACAATAAAAACACCAATGAGAAAACCACGTTGAGTACATCTTTGTCATTACTGAACAAGGGCAATATATAGGGATGAAATACTGCCACAACGATTGAGGCGGATAATGCGACCACGAATGCCACCTTCATCGCTATACCGGTTAAATGCCACGCCTCCTGAACACACCCCTCTCCAATTTTAGTCGATACCAAAATACTAAAGGTTGCGCCAAGTGAAAGCGGCAACATAAACAATAAGCCGCAAAACCCCATAGCGATTTGATACGCATTTACAATGACACTACCCAGTGGTAATGCCAGTAACGCAATTGCGCTTATGGTAAATACATCAATAAAAACAACCACAGCAGTTGGTAATCCAATGCTTAAAATATTACATAAAATTTTTAAATTAAAGAACTCACCTAACCAGTGAATACTTAATTTCTTTTCTAAGAAAAAGAAATAATAGAGAACAAGCAACAGCCATTGCGCAAGAAGATGCTCTAGAAAAGCGCCTTTCACACCATAAGCAGGAATATTAAAAACCGAAATTCCAAATATAAAGCCATATGCCAAAGTTACTTTTATTATTAAATACAGCGTGTTTGCATAAAACACGCGCTTTGCCTGCCCACAGGTTTGCGTGTAAATAAAAAGAATTCGTAATAAAAAATGCCCGGGAATGGTTAAAGCCATCAAAACCAAACATGGTTGAATTAATGCTCTTATTTCTTCATCAGCTCTTAAGACATTAAGCAATGGTTCTGCATGAGTAAAAAGCCAAGCCGCACCACATGAAAGACAGAGCACAATAATGATACTTTGCTTAATAATCAGCTGTAATTCCAGATACGCTTTGCGGCCATTTGCTTCCGCCAGTTCCTGCATCATGCCTTGCAAAATACCCATACCCGAGACAAAAACTAAACTGTAGATACCCAAACAAACAGCCATTGCAGTGACATGTTGTGCTGAAAAATGAGATAAAAAAATCGTATCGAATAAACCACCAAGCATTAAAATGGTATTACTCAAAAAAATGGGCATCCACAAATTTAAAAACGTTTTCATGACTTTTCACTGTATTTTTTATTCTAAATATAAGTCTCAATTCGACTTATAATCAGCTGATATCTTTTATGTTTTACCCATCATCTGTTAAAAACCAAGTATATACAATAGATTTATTACTTATTTTTTTAGATGCATTTCGCGTTATTTTTCACATCATGCCTACCTCCCTTTATCCCCTCTACTCACTGCTATTCTTTATATAACCCACGTAAATGCCAAAGCAAGATTACTCAATGAAAGCTTCAAATAATCAACTTGACAATAATTTCAACAATTAGCTATGTTAAGCTCAGATTCCTTTTTAGAACTCATAAAATAGGCCACAATAATGAACCCAAAAGAAATGACTGGACTACAACTTCTACAAGCCATGTGTGCAGGGAAAATTCCACCAGCAAGTATTAGCGAAACTATTCCTATGCAGCCTTATGAAGTATCTGAGGGCAGTATTAGCTTTAAGGCTAAAGCAGATGCACGACACTTAAATCCACTTGGCGGTGTGCATGGTGGCTTTGCTGCTACGGTACTCGACTCGGTGACAGGTTGTGCCATTCACACGTTATTAGAGGCTGGTGTGGGTTATGGCACCATCGACTTAAATATTAAAATGTGTCGTCCGATCCCAAAGAATGTTGAACTTACGGCTATAGGAAAAGTCATTAATATCAGTAAAAATTTAGGGATTTCTGAAGGGAAAATTATTGATGACAATGGCAAACTTTATGCACATGCAACTGCAACCTGCATGATTATACGTCCTTAATATTTTATTTTTCTGCTCGCAATTCAATGCGAGCAGATGATGATTCAAACTTAAATTGCTGAATGTAAGGCACGAATTAATTGGCCTTCACTTAGATCAATGCGATTACTGCCCTTTTGAAAGCAATAATATTTTAAAGCACTATCTAACTCAACACGAAGTTCCCGTTGTTCTGAAATAGACCATACTTTAGAACGATTTGAGCCTGATAACGCATTACCTGCCAATTGGTATAAATACAAATCTTGCTTGCGTTGCAAAGGCATACGACGACCATCATCTTGATGTTCAAAACGTAAATGACATGGCGCGTTGATCAACCATTTTTCACTAAACCACAGTTGTAATAAATCACCCAATGCTAAGTCACGTTGACCCAAAGGCCAAACGTCAACGTACGCCCCTTCGACAGGTGTTTGATATTGCTCTTGGTTACTGATAATGGAAAGATAGTTTTCTTGATAAAAAGAAAAGTTTGAAAAAATCTGAGAAATAGTCAGCGTATTCATTCGCTTTCTCCTGTTTAGCCATTTTAGTGCTGGCAAGTTGGGTTTAAATCCACACTGTTTAAACATATGTTTAAACGCTCTGTTGTTGCATTCAGACTATCAATTGAATTTTTTCTTTGCAAGCCTAAGATTCATTTTTTCTAAAAAATCCTTCTTTTTGTTCAAATAAAAAACGTCTATCACGCATTTCTCCTCATATTGGTATTTTTAGCTTGACCCTCTTCAAAATCTGCTTATAATCGCATTCAGATTCTCCAATAGCTCAGTCGGTAGAGCGACGGACTGTTAATCCGCAGGTCCCTGGTTCGAGCCCAGGTTGGAGAGCCAAATTCTAAAGCCCATTTATTTAAATGGGCTTTTTTAATGCCTTTGATTTACATATAATCTATAAGTCATTGTCATTAAAATAAAAAAAATGTTCATTCAAGTTGATGCTGAATCAAATAAAACTGCCTTAAAACACTACCTCACTGCATTCATTTTTCTTTTAATTTTTATCAGTCCATTTGCAATTTATTTGGTGAGCTGCACACCCGAAAGTGAAATTGAACAACACTTCAAAACACCACCCAATTTATATAATAGTGAATCGAACACCCTTCTTGACAGCAACCTACAATGGTTGATTCCACCTCAGCAGATTCAAAATCACAATACTATTCCGGAAATATCTGAATCTGTATTGGACGAGATGACAGAAGGACAATATTGGTCAAGCACACCGATTACGCTGCAAAACCAATCTGATCAGTTATATGTTCATATCGATTTTGCAGGTCAGCAACAAACTCGAAAAGATCTTGAAATTTCGGTACTGCCGTTATGTATTGTTCACGAAAAAGAAACACCATGTATGAAAGCTGGGTTAAATGCAAGTGGACAACTCTTTAACATCTCAACTCAAAAAAATACGCAATATCACACATTGGAGACCAATAAATCTTGGATCTTTTATGGCCATGAATTCCAAGAAAATTATATTATCCCACCACAAGCCACTCTCAAATTTTTAGTTAAAGCCAACATCCCTGAACACTTAACCCTACAATGGCTTAGGCTAAGCATCAGTACTAGCCCCATTGTTGAGAAACAGCAAAATTTTATGCTCATGACGCAAAACAGTATGAAAATAAAATATGCACTTGCTCTATTACCACTCTTCATATTAGCTTTGATGCACATTTTTCAAGGGTTTGAAAGCCTTCGTAATTTATCTATCGGCGCACTTTCAGCACTTTTATTTGCTATCAACACCATCATTTGGGATATCCACTATATGGTGATTGGTTGCTTGATTTTATGTTTTGCAAGTGTCTTTTATTGTTTTGAAAGCCGATATTATCGACTGCTCTATTTAACGGGGTATTTACTGATCGCAGGCTATTCGCAGCAATATTATGGTGGTTTTAATAAACACTTTTTCACTCAAACCAGTTTAATTTTATTGATAGGTTTATCGATGTTTTATCTTAAACCTAAAGATAGCTAAATCATTTTCATAAAAAAGCTCCGTAAATCGCAGAGCTTTTTCTCTTTTAATCACCTTAGATTACATTAAAGCTCAAAGTATATTTGTATCGTTTTAATGTATCGCCTTTCATTTCAAAAGGCTGTTGATAATCGATTTTCAGTAAATACTGACCACGATCTGATAGGCTAAAATTCAAGTTTCCTTCTTGATCAGTTTTAAGCGTTTTATAAACTTTTCCTTCACGGCTGTAATCCGTTGTTTGCTGCAAAATTTCAACCTGTAAACCCGGAACCGCTTTTTTCTGATCTAGCACTTTCAGTTGTACTGGCTCATTTTGCATAATGGCATTCGGATGGGTTCTAAATTGCACATCAAAACCATCATGCAAATGATTCACTACATTTGTAGACGTTACACGGCGCGATACAAAAGTTTCAATGATTTCTTGGGTTTGAATACTTTTGATTTGCGACTTTTTAGTCAACTCGGCTGTATAAATGACATTTGCATTCGCAGTTTTTTGAGGATCACGTACACCATTGATTAACGCTTTCCACTGCTTTTGATCATAAGCAAAACGCGCTGTACTTCCCTGCTTTTCACCACGAATACGATACGTGCCATCCTGCTTATTTTCTAAACTATAACTGCTGACTGTTTGAGTTTTTGCCCAATCGGCATCTGTTAGATGCAGCTTTTCACCTGACGGTGTATGTACATGGAAATTAAAATTTTTAATGGCTATTTCAGAAACAAACGGATTGTCATAAAAACCAGAAAGAATGGCACTATGATTATTAAATGTTTGATAGTTTAGAGGTGCAACATAAGGATAATGCGCTTCAGCCTGACCAACCGCACACAAAGCGATACAGAGTAAAGTGAATTGTAATTTCATATTGAATAAGTGAGCTTAAATTGTTTGATTCATAGAGATCGTTTCATTTTAGATTCACCCAAGATAATTGTAAATAATTCTTATTATCATTTATTTTAAGTGCATAAAAAATCCCCCATTCTGGAGGATTCTTTTATCAAGCTGCTTTGACTGGCACACCACTATGAAAGCGGAATAACTCATCTGGGCTGCTAATCAGATTTTTTTCAACTTCACGAATATGCTCAATACGCATCTGAATATCTTCTTTCGGGTTCTTTAGCTTATTGGTCGTCGCCACATCCATGGCCAATGCTAAATAGTCCTCATAATGGCGTGATTCAGACTTTAGCAAATAGCGGTAGTAACGACCCAACTCTTCATCCACGTGCGGTGCAAGCGCATAGAAACGTTCGCATGAACGTGCTTCAACGAATGCGCCGATCACCAAAATATCAATTAACGCTTCTGGCTCATAAGTCCGCACTTCTTTACGTAAACCACCTGCATACCGACCAGCACTGATTGCAGTCCATTCCTGACCACGTTTTGCCATCAGTTCCAGCACTTGCTCATAATGAAGCATTTCTTCACGTACTAGCTGTGCCAGTTTGATTTGTAAATCCGAGAAAAAACTATAACGAAACATCAAATTCATTGCTGTACTTGCAGCTTTCTTTTCACAATTGGCATGATCCTGCATCAGGATATCCAAATTATTTAAAGCTTCATCTAGCCATGCTTTTGGTGTTTCACACCCCAAGAAGCCAATGACTGGCTTCATTAGGGCATCATAATCAATATTTGACATATACTTTACTTAAAAAATTAACGTGCGGCTTTAATCGCAGCTTTCATTTGTTTTACAGACTGTGCCAATCCAATAAACACTGCATCAGCAATAATCGAGTGACCAATATTTAGTTCATGAATTTGCGCAATGCGAGCAATTGGAGTGACATTGTCAATATTTAAGCCATGACCAGCATTCACAATCAAACCTTTAGATGCCGCATATTCAGCACCTTGAATGATACGCTCCAGCTCTGCCTTCTGCGCTTCTGGTGTTTCAGCATCTGCATATGCACCTGTATGCAACTCAATCGTTGGCGCGCCACAGGCAATCGCCGCATCAATTTGAGCAAAGTCAGCATCAATAAATAATGAAACTTCGCAACCAATCGCTGCGAGTGCTTGAGTCGCATTTTTTACATCTTCAAAATGCCCAACAACATCTAGACCGCCTTCAGTCGTGACTTCTTCACGCTTTTCAGGAACAAAGCATACATGATGCGGCTGAATCTCTTTGGCAAATTCAACCATTTCATTGGTCACTGCCATTTCAAGATTCATATGGGTTTTTAATACAGAACGCATACGACGCACATCATCATCTTTAATATGGCGACGATCTTCACGTAAATGTAGCGTAATCCCTTCCGCCCCCGCTTGCTCACAAATAATTGCGGCATTCACAGGATCTGGATAAGTTGTCCCACGTGCATTTCGTAGTGTTGCCACATGGTCAATATTTACACCAAGCAAAGCTGCCATAATTCTTTCCTAATGACGTTGAGTTTGAGAATTCTGTATCCACAATTGACGACTTTTTAATGGACGATCGCCAAGCAAGGAAGTAATCATTTGTCGGTACAACTTAGACAGTAATTGTAACTGTTCAGAATTAAATTCCCCACCTTTTTCATAATCACACATACTTAAAATGTGCTGACCTGACAATGTTGCGCGTGAGGCTTTAATGACAGGTTGAAAACCTTCATTTAAATGAAATTGATAATTTTCATGAAGCTGAATTTGCTGTTGATTTGCATCAGTTGAATAATCCAGCGCATAACCCAATTCTTCAAGCAGTTCATGCTCAAACTGTCTAAGGATTTGTCGCAAAAACAGGTCAGGATTATCGTGCGCAGACATGCATTGGAGTTGTTCTAAGGTATGTGCATATTGAGCAAATGTCTCTGGCATCTCGACCTCTAAGGGACATAGCCTCAATAAGACTTCATTCAAATAAAACCCTGAAAAAAAAGCATCCCCAAAAAAGAAAATGGGTTGATTTACAATTTCAAGTTTACTGAAATTTTTAAGCTCAGACTTGCCGGATGCTTGCAAGCAAATCGGTTGATACTGAGGCGGAGGTGTTTGCCTGAGAATACCGTCAACTCGGCCATGCTCCTGCGTAAACAGGTGCACGATATGACTTTTTTCACGATATTTACGATGGTGAATTAAATAACCATGCAGTATCTCATTACGCATGATTTAAAATATTAATCCTTGTCTTTCTTTTTCTTTTCGTCTTCTTCATCATCCCCATCTGGAATGACTGCACCCACAACTGCAGCGGTCCCTTTGACCACGCCTTTTGTGGTTTTATAAGCCACTTTGACAGGAACAGTAACGATTTTATGAATACATCCTTGTAGAAACAAAACACATGCCACTACAGCTATTACTTTCATCATTACTCTTCCCTCAAAGTTTTAAATGTCTAGCAATTAAATGTCGCTATAACCCAAGCTTTTCAATGCACGCTCATCATCAGACCAACCACCTTTGACTTTCACCCAAAGTGTTAGCATGATTTTTTGCTCGAACATTTTTTCCATATCTACACGTGCATCCATACCGATTTTCTTCAGTTTGGCACCCTTCTCACCAATCACAATAGCCTTCTGACCAGAGCGATCGACAAAAATCGTCGCATCAATATAGGTACACGCCGCTTTAGGACGACCAGTTTTTGGATTAACTGTTGCTTCTTCTGTTTTAAACGACTCAATTTGAACGGTTAAATCATAAGGAAGCTCTTCACCCAATTGACGCATGATTTTTTCACGAATAATTTCAGAGGCAAGGAAGCGCTCTGAACGATCCGTTAATTGCTCAAGTGAATACAGTGGTGGTTGGAATGGTAAATATTTCTCAATCGTGCTGCGCAAATGATCTAAATTTGCACCACGTAATGCTGATACAGGAACAATTTCTGCAAAATTCATTAATTTTGCACGCTCTTGTATCAATGGTAATGCATGGTTTTTATTCTCTAGTGTATCAATTTTATTGATCACAAGAATCACTGGCATATCGGCATTTTTTAGCTTTTCTAACACTAAATCATCATTCTGTGTCCATTTGTCTGCATCAATCACAAACAAAACTAAGTTCACATCACGAAGTGCAGAATGTGCCGCACGGTTCATCATTTTATTGATGGCACGGACTTCTTTTTTGTGCATCCCCGGGGTATCTACAAATACCGCTTGAGATTTTTCGCGTGAGTCAATACCCACAATTTTATGACGAGTCGTTTGTGGTTTACGGGACGTAATTGAAAGTTTTTGACCCAAAATATGGTTCATCAACGTTGATTTACCCACGTTTGGACGACCAACAATCGCTACAAAACCACTTTTAAAATCGGCCGGAATTTCAGTGCCTTGCGCACTAAAAAACTGACTAATTAAATCGTTACTGTCGCCTTGCGACTCGTGATCAGCATCTACGTGATCGGAATGAGTAGTCATTAAGACTTTTTCTCCAAAATTTCTAAGATTTCTGCCGCTACAGCTTGTTCAGCAAAGCGACGGCTTGAACCTTCACCGTATTTAACAGGGAGCCCTTCGACTGTACATTCAACTTTAAAATGTTGGTTCGGAGCATCACCCTGAATATCTACAACCTCGTAAACCGGGAGAGGTTTTTTACGTGCTTGTAAATACTCTTGCAAACGTGATTTAGGGTCTTTCAGTTGATCGGTCGGTTCAATATGATCTAAATATGGCACATACCATTTAAGAACAATCGGTTCCAGAATTTTTAAATCCTGACAATCGACATAGATTGCACCAATGATCGATTCAACGGTATCCGCAAGTATAGACTCGCGATGATGACCGCCAGATTTCAACTCACCTGTACTCAAGATTAATTCTTGACTAAGTTTTAAGTCATTGGCAATTTTACCTAACGCTTCCTGACGAACCAGTGTCGCACGCATACGCGTTAGACGCCCTTCATTTTCATGCGGGTAGGCATGGTACAGATAATTGGCAATTATCATACCCAATAATGAATCGCCCAGATATTCTAGGCGTTCATAATTGTATTTATGGCTCACCGATCGGTGGGTCAAGGCCAGTTGTAACAATTCAGGTTGTTTAAACTGATAACCGATACGACTTGCTAAACGAGCTTCATTTAGCTTGGACTGAGCTTTGATCAAAACTTTTCTCGAACTTCAACACAATATCAATATTCAATAAGAAAGGTTTTCTTATTTCATAATTTTTTTCCACTCGCAAACCATTGTCATTGTTTACTTGTGCAATATCTGAAAATTTAATATCAATCATATTCATATTAAATCGTTTATCCATTTCCTTTACAAATCCAGCCGGACTAATATTCTTAGGAGCACTAACAAGTTGCTCACGGATCTGACTATTAATCATCCGATCCTCAAAATATGGCCCCCATACTGCAATTGCAACCTTCGCCATAAATGCAAAACCAACTACAGCTAACATTATAGCTAAATAAGACGTTCCCCGTTGATGTCTCATTTTATATTCCTATTTTTATAGACTAATCAATACTGCCATTACGACTAAATGAAGGCAGTTTTAAACCAGGTTCCTTATGCATCCACTTGTAAAAAGCACGTCCAGTGAGGTTTTCTTCAGGCACAAAGCCCCAAAAACGACTGTCCGCACTTTGATCGCGATTATCCCCCATCGCAAAATAGTGACCTTCAGGAACCTTAACTTCCCAATATAAACCATTTTCTGTTGAATATTTACCATTTTCAACATAGTTGATAAATGGCGCTTGGCGCGCAACATTTACGCCTTCAAGCTCACGCATGGTAAACGTATGCTTACCCATAGTTTCTTTATGATAAATCGATGTAGGTGTGTCGAGTTGATCTTTTTCACGGCTAAATTCCACAGGAACTTTTGCCACTTTCTGACCATTCACACTCAGTTGACCATGATCATAAATAATATGATCCCCTGGTAAACCGACCACACGTTTAATATAGCTAATGGTTGGTTGTGGTGGATAACGGAATACAATGACATCACCACGCTCAGGTTCACCGACATCAAGAATTTTTTTATTAATAATAGGTAATCGTACGCCATACTGATATTTATTCACCACAATAAAATCACCTGTCTCTAAAGTTGGAACCATAGAGTCTGATGGAATATTAAATGGCTCATATAAGAATGAACGCATTACCAAGACTATCGCTAGAATCGGCCAGAAATCATAAGCCCATGCGATAACGACATTTTCATTCCCCTTACCTTTGGTCTGCCGTTGCTTCCAGGCAAACTTATCCAACAACCAAATTAAGAAAAAAATGACTGTGGCAGGAACAAGGATCAAATTAAAGTCAAAATCCATGAGCTCATAAACCTCTATTTATTATCTTTCTACTTTCAATACAGCAAGGAACGCTTCTTGTGGGATTTCAACACTACCCACTTGTTTCATACGTTTCTTACCTTCTTTTTGTTTCGCAAGAAGTTTCTTCTTACGCGACACGTCACCACCATAACATTTTGCCAATACGTTTTTACGCATCGCTTTTACAGTTGAACGTGCAATGATTTGTGCACCAATTGCTGCTTGAATAGCCACATCAAACATTTGACGTGGAATCAAATCTTTCATTTTTTCAACTAGAGCAATACCACGATGACGAGCATCTTGGCGGTGACAAATCATGGCCAAGGCGTCAACCTTCTCACCATTAATTAGCACATCAACCTTAACGAGAGATGAACTCTCAAAACGGACAAAGCTATAATCAAGCGACGCAAAGCCACGTGAACATGATTTCAACTTATCAAAGAAATCCATCACCACTTCTGCCATTGGAATTTCAAACGTAATGGCGACTTGGTTTGCCATGAACTTCATATTTTTTTGAACGCCACGACGTTCAACACATAAAGTCATCACATTACCCAAGTATTCTTGCGGAACTAAGATATGACATTCTGCAATTGGCTCACGTAAGTCTTCAACTGTTGAACCATCCGGCATTTTAGAAGGGCTATCGATATAAATGGTTTGACCATTTTTCATCACCGCTTCATAAATTACGGTTGGTGCAGAAGAAATCAGGTCAAGATCATACTCACGCTCTAAACGCTCTTGTACGATTTCCATGTGCAGCATACCCAAGAAGCCGCAACGGAAACCAAAACCGAGTGCATCTGAACTTTCTGGTTCAAAGAATAATGCTGAGTCATTAATTTGCAGTTTGTGCAGCGCCTCACGGAACGGTTCAAATTCACTTGAATCGATTGGGAATAAACCTGCATAGACCTGTGGTTTCACTTTTTTGAAACCCGGTAAGCTTTCAACTTCTGGTGTAGTTGCCAAGGTAATCGTATCACCAACTGGAGCACCAAAAATATCTTTAATACCCGCGATCACGAAACCAACTTCACCTGCTTCGAGCATGTCAGTTTCTGTATGTTTAGGATTAAAAATACCTACTGAGGTGATGATGTGCGTTTGACCAGTTGATTTCATCAACATTTTATCGCCTTTACGCACACGACCTTCTTTAATACGAACTAAAGAAACCACACCCAAATAGTTGTCGAACCAAGAGTCAACAATTAAGGCTTGTAATGGTGCATTACGATCGCCTTCGGGTGCAGGAATGACATTGACTAGTGTTTCAAGCACCCCTTCAATGCCTAGACCGGTTTTAGCTGAACATGTAGGTGCTTCAGTCGCTTCGATACCAATAATGTCTTCAATTTCTTGAATAACACGCTCTGGCTCTGCTTGCGGCAAATCGATTTTATTTAAAACAGGTAGGACTTCTAAGCCTTGTTCAATTGCTGTATAGCAGTTAGCAACAGACTGGGCTTCTACACCTTGTGCAGCATCGACCACCAATAATGCGCCTTCACATGCAGCAAGTGAACGTGAAACTTCATAAGAAAAGTCAACGTGCCCAGGTGTGTCAATAAAGTTAAGCTGGTATTCTTCACCGTTAGGATGAGTGTAATACAAAGTCACAGACGTAGCTTTAATCGTAATACCACGCTCACGTTCTAATTCCATAGAATCTAGAACCTGTGCCTGCATTTCACGATCTTGCAGGCCACCACAAGTTTGAATAAATCGGTCGGCAAGCGTCGACTTACCATGGTCGATATGCGCAATGATCGAGAAGTTACGAATGTTTTTTATATCAACAGATTTTTTAGCTTGCGCCATGGGCTACCTTGGAAAAATAAAAGCGCTATGCATGCAATTCTTTATGCATAGCAAAAGCCGAATAGAAATTGCCGAGGATTATAGCAGATGGATTTTTCAAAGTATCGAAAATAATGCATTGCTTTTATGCAAGTCATTCATCCTACATGGAGAACTTGGCTAGTCTTGGTTTGAAATTTTGCGATAAAATCAAACTCAAAGATCATAAGCACTAAAATCCAGCGGATTTATGCTATCTGCGATGGGTTGATAAGCTTGGGTAAATGTTGGCGACATGCGTTTTGGACGGCCTGTAGCAATTTCAATGCATGCCCACTGTGTATTGCCTGTAAATAATATCGCTTTGTCTTTAGGGCGATAAAATACATACTGACGAAATGAATACAACGCATTGATATCATTGAGCCACGTTCGCAGAATAATCTCCTCACCTTCGAGCGCTGCTTTACGATATTGCACATGATGCTCAACAGCGACCATGGCATGCTTCAATTCAATATATTCTTTTAAGCCTAAACCCAAAGCTTCAATATGTGCTGTCGCGACATCTTGCATCCAACTGACGTACACCACGTTATTCACATGATTT
Source organism: Acinetobacter sp. YH12069 (assembly GCF_013419675.1). NCBI lineage: Bacteria > Pseudomonadati > Pseudomonadota > Gammaproteobacteria > Moraxellales > Moraxellaceae > Acinetobacter > Acinetobacter sp. YH12069. The sequence goes on from NZ_VOZS01000007.1 coordinate 72,261, forward strand.
AATGTGTCGATATGTTCAGCTTGAACTGTAATTTTTAAATCAAAGATATCGCTCATAGCGTCCTGCAAATTTTAAATTGTGGCCCACAGTCTACCCATTTTTATCTAAGGGTGAATTGCAAAAACGCTAAAGTTAAAAAACCACTCGCTTGGAGTGGTTTTCATTCAGCAAATCATTATTGAATGCGCATGCCCACAATCGCACGTTGCCCCTGACGAATCAAAGAAACACGTGCAATGCTGCCATTTTTCAATTCTGAAATAACTTTCACAAAATCTTCTGCATTATTCACAGCTTTATTATTAACTTGAGTCACAACGTCACCCGGCTGAATTCGCGCTTGTGCAGCAATACCACTAGCTCGTACATCTTGAATTAATACACCACCTTTCACACTCAGTTGCTTTAATTCATCTGCAGTTAAATTACGAATTGACACCCCAATCACCGGGCCTTTTTTCACAGGTGCAATTTCAGCTTTTGCAGGCGTATCATCTGGTGCAGTGATCAAGGTTGCTGAAATGTTTTGGCGTTTATCATCACGTAATACTTCAAGCTGAATACTTTGATTAGGACCTGTACGATTGAGATAATTCAGTAGTTCGCCAGTACGTGAAATCGGTGTACCATTAAATTTCAAAATGACATCACCCGCTTTAAAGCCAGCTTTTGCTGCGGGTGAATTCGGTGCAACTTGAGTAATCAATGAGCCCTCAGGTTTTGAAAGGTTATAGGATTCAGCAAGATTCCGATCGATATCTTGCAGCATAACGCCTAAGTAAGCACGTGTCACCTTGCCGTTTTTCTTTAATTGGTCTGCAACATCCATCGCCACATCAATAGGAATCGAGAACGATAAACCCATATAACCACCCGTACCACTAAAGATACGAGAGTTCACCCCAACCACTTCACCAGACTGGTTAAATAAAGGGCCGCCTGAGTTTCCGGGGTTCAATGCCACATCGGTTTGAATAAATGGAACCGAGGTTTCTCCCATCATATTGCGCATTTTCGCACTGACAATCCCTGCCGAAGCTGAATAGTCAAAACCAAATGGTGAACCAATAGCCAACACTGGCTCACCTACACGTAAACGGTCAACATTACCTGTGCGTAGCTCTGGAAAATTTGAACCTTTCACCTTTAGCAAAGCCACATCAGTCCGCTCATCACTACCCACAACGGTGGCATCAATTTCACGGCGGTCATTCAATACGATGGTGACTTTCGATGCATCTTCTACCACATGGTGATTAGTTAATAGATAACCATCTTTACTAATAAAGAATGCGCTTCCATAACCGGTCTTTTCTTGCGGCATTTTTTGCTGCGGGATAACGACCTGATTACCAAAAAAGCGTCGTAATATTTCTGGGACTTGCTGCTGTAAAAGCTCTTCTTGACTGAGCTTTTTAACCACATTCACGCTTACGACAGCTGGGCTGACCTGTTCAACCAAATTGGAAAAATCAACAGGACCTGCTGCCTGCGTTTGTACGCTAGCAACCGTAAACACAGCTGCATAAAGTCCCTTTTGTAAATACGATTTATTCATTGTTAGCATTCACTCAATTGTGCTTATCATTTGAAATACGTTAGTTTTTATCACAATGCAAGTCTAGGCTTCGTAATAAAATGTTTGATGAATATTTAGGATAAACAATCTTAAACATTCCTTAAATATTACAGATCCATGAATATTTTTCATTATTTAGTTAATTTATAGTCATTGCGTTTTTAGGCAAAAACAGTTGTGATGATCGGACATTTTTAAAATTAGCTGATGGACATGTCTAATTTAAACACGACACATCAATTTGATGTGATTATTGTGGGAAGTGGCGGTGCAGGTTTAAGTTTAGCCCTCTCGTTACCAGATCATTTTAATATTGCTGTTTTAGCTAAGTCGACGCTGACGGATGCCAGTACATATTTTGCCCAAGGTGGCGTGGCAGCCGTCCTCGATAAAACAGATTCCATTGAACAACATATCGATGACACCATGATTGCAGGTGCACATTTATGTGAAATGGCGGCGGTAAAACAAACCGTTGAAGGTGGTAAGCCCTCTGTCGATTTTCTACTGAATCAAGGGGTGCAATTTACTTTAGACGAACAAGAACAGCTACATCTGACCCGAGAAGGTGGCCACTCTCAGCGCCGTATAATTCATGCAGCGGATGCAACTGGACGTGCAATTTCCACAACATTGGTAGAACGCGCCCAAGAAAAATCAAATATTCAGATCTTTGAAAACTATATCGCGATAGATCTAATTACCGCAAAAAAGTTAAATCCTGAAGCTGAAAGCCGTGCTCTAGGCCTTTATGCATTAGATGAAAAAACCGAAAAAGTACATACCTTTTTAGCACCATTTACTGCCCTTGCCTGTGGCGGTGCAATGAAAGCTTATTTATATACATCGAATCCCGACATTGCGACGGGTGATGGTATTGCCATGGCTTATCGTGCAGGCTGTCGTGTTGCCAATATGGAATTCAACCAATTCCATCCAACCTGTTTGTACCATCCTCAAGCTCGCTCCTTTTTAATTACCGAAGCGATGCGTGGCGAAGGTGCCTATTTACGTCTTCCTGACGGTGAACGCTTTATGCTGCGCTTTGATGAGCGTGCAGAATTAGCACCACGCGATATTGTAGCGCGCGCTATTGATTATGAAATCAAACGTCTGGGCATACGTCATGTTTGGCTTGATATCACCCATAAACCTGCAGAATTTGTCAAAGAACATTTTCCTACATTGTATGCACGCTTAATGGAACTTGGCATTGATATCACCAAAGAAATGATTCCTGTGGTTCCTGCTGCTCACTACACCTGTGGCGGCGTTGTGGTTGATGAAAACAGTCAGACCGATATTCCAGGCCTATATGCCATTGGGGAAACCTCTTATACTGGTCTACATGGTGCAAACCGTATGGCGAGTAACTCCTTATTGGAATGTTTCGTTTATGGCATGAGTGCATCAGCACATATCACAGCACAGCATCAGGGATCCTATCAGGCGCCTCATGTCCCAGAATGGGATGACTCGCAAGTGACCAACCCTGACGAAGACGTGGTGATTTTGCAGAATTGGGATGAACTTCGCCAAACCATGTGGAACTACGTGGGTATTGTCAGAACAACCAAACGGCTTCAACGTGCGCTCCATCGTATTGAAATGCTCAATCGTGAAATTACCGAGTATTACCAAGACTACCAAGTCAGTAAAAATCTGATTGAATTACGTAACTTAGTGTTGGTTTCAGAAATGATTGTACGCTGTGCAATGGAACGTAAAGAATCACGTGGACTGCATTTCACTTTGGACTATCCTGAACAAGCAGCAGAATTACGAAAAACAGTCCTAACTCCACCCAATTTCCAAGTGGAATGTCCATTGGTGAATACAGAACTGGTTTCTTAAACATCTAAAATGTCTAAAAACCATAAAAAGCCGAATGTAAATTCGGCTTTTTATTTGAATCAGCAAATGCAATTGAGCCTTTATAATCGCTTCGGTGGAATAGAATAGCTTCCTGTTATATGTGCAACAGGCTCATCCACACCTGCTGAATACACCAACACCTCACCATAAATTATACTTTTGCCCACTTTCAGCAATCGACACTCGCCTATTAAGTCTTTATTGGCTTCTGGCTTTCTTAAAAAATTAATATTCATATTGGTCGTGACCGCCAGTCCCACAATCCCGATCTCCCCCAAGATGGCCACATATAGCGCAAAGTCAGCCAAAGTCATCATGGTTGGGCCAGAAATCGTATTACCAGGTCTTAGATCTTGTTCAGTGACATGCCAAATTAAGGTCGCGGTTTGCTGTCCAACTTCTTGAATCGTGCAATTTTTTAAACTTGGGGCAAATTCACGTTGTAAAAAATCAATAATCGCCTGCTTTCGATGCGGCATAAAAAAATCATCCATAACTTATGCTATGAATGATTTTTAAATCAAATACCTAAAGATTACTATGGCATTTTAGATCTGTTGCAAATGCAATAATGCCTGTTGAAAAACCTGTTCAGGTGTTTGCGTCGCATCGAGGCGCTTCATGCGTGCAGGCTCATTTTCATGAATTTCAGCAAAACCTGAACGCACTTTCTCAAAGAACGTTGCTTTCTCTTGCTCAAATCGATCCAAAGCACCACGTTCACGCGCACGTAACATCCCCGTTTCAATCGGTGCATCTAACCAAAAGGTAATATCTGGCATACGCGCCACAAAACCGTCATTTAAAACTTTCAGTTTTTCTCGGTCCAAACCACGACCTGCGCACTGATATGCAAAACTCGAATCTGTAAAACGGTCACATAAAACGATTTTATCTGCAGCCAACGCTGGGAGAATCACGGCTTCTAAATGCTGTGCACGTGCTGCATACATCAGCAATAATTCAGTATCATTACTCATGGTTTCTTCGTGGTTCACCGAAAGTAACAGTGAGCGAATTTGCTCTGCCATAGGTGTACCACCCGGCTCACGGGTTAATACCACATCTTTTGCTAAGTGTTGGAAATGCTCATGTAGTTTACGAATCAACGTGGTTTTACCCACACCTTCCGTGCCTTCAAAACTAATAAACATGCTCACTCCTCAATTTTTCGCACGAATTACCGATAAATACTCTTGTACCGCTCGGTTATGGTCTGACAAATTACTGCTAAATTTATGACCACCGTTACCTGTTGCCACGAAATAGATGTTATTTGACGCATCTGGATGCATCGCGGCTTCAATTGCTTTTTGACTCGGCAAAGCAATCGGTGTAGGCGGTAAGCCATTGATCGTATACGTATTATATGCTGTAGGTGTACGTAGATCTTGGCGAGTGATATTGCCTTGGTATTTATCACCCATGCCATAAATAACCGTAGGGTCCGTTTGTAAACGCATGCCTTGCTGTAAACGACGGACAAACACACCAGACACTTGTTCAAGCTCACTATCAATACTGGTTTCTTTTTCAATAATCGATGCCATGATCAAGGCTTCATATTTATCTTTATACGGTAAATTTTGAGCTCGATTGTTCCAAGCCTGATCTAAGGCTTTGATTTGTCGGTTATACAAATCCTTCAAAATTTTGCGATCAGACTCGCCTTTTGCAAAGAAATACGTATTCGGTGCAAATAATCCTTCAGGGTGTGAATACGGAATACCGAGCTCTTTTAAGATTTCTGCATACGGTAAATGACTGATGTCATGCGTCACCAAAGGGTCATTTTTTAAAGCATCTATCAGTTGCTTAAATGTCGTCCCTTCGATCACTAAAATTCGATTCATTTGCGCATTTTCAGAGTTAGAAATCAGTTTCATGACTTCACGTACGCTCATGCCTTCATGAATTTCATATACACCCGCTTTCAGGGTGTCATTGATCATGAACTTTTGGTACAACTTCAAAATAATAGGAAAATGAACTTGTTTCTCTTTGGCCAGTCGGTCAATAAATCCTGAATAGGTATCCCCTGCACCAATCGCCAACATTTGCTTTTTGCCTTCCACGGGATAGGCTTTAAATAAACTCGACCACAGTAAGATCGCCACAAGTACAACGATACCAAGTAGCACAACCAAACATGCTTTAAATGGAAAACCTGCTTTGGCAGATTTTTTCTTATTTGTTTTTTTAGACGCGGTGGACATATTAACGAATCTGACTTAATTGAAGTGTTCGGAAAAGTTCAATACAAGCTTGAACATCTAACTCAACTCCATTCAGAGTTGATGCAATTTTCATGGGACTTAAAGCATTGCAGAAAAAAACACTCTGAAAATGCGGAATTTCATCCATATTGACGTGACGTTGAGTACATGGAGTCTGATGCTGCTGCATCCGTTTTAAAATTTCTGCACGCATGACACCATGCACGCCATTATAACGAAGTTCGGGCGTAATCCATCCTTCATTTGTACGAATAAAACAATTACTGCTCACACCTTCGACAACTGTACCTTGCACATCCGTCACCAAAGCCTCCCCCCATGGGGTTTGATCCAACTCTGCTTTAAGCATGACTTGTTCTAATCGATTTAAGGACTTCAAGCCCACCAAACTTGGCATGGTTAACCCAATGGCTTGATGTAATACACCACTTTCGACAGTTTCGTACTCAAAATCCGCAACAGCTTTGGGGTAATAAAACACCCAAACTTCTGCTGGATGCTCAGGTAAACTATAGCCACGCTGACCGATACCACGACTCAACACAATTTTTAAAGTGCCATTGACGACATCTTGTTTACGTAACAATTTTAAAGTGGCTTCAATGAGGCTTAAATCTGCATTTAGCTTTAATCGCTCATTACTCAGTTTTAATCGTGCAATATGCAAAGCTAAAAGTTCTATTTGTCCTTGGCGAATTCGTGCCGTGCTAAAACAGCCATCGCCATAGTGAAAGGCTCGATCAAGTAAATCAACTTGTTCTATTTGCTGCGCATTTTTAAAACACTGCATACGTCGTCATCCCAATTACATCTCTTTATTTTAAAAAATAATCGTTCAGCATATATTTCTTTTTTGTTCATATTAAATTCTTTTTTAATTATTTTTTCTGCATAAAAACTACAGATATTCTTGCCTCATCCAACAAAACATGTATAAAAATTGAGGACAACATGAATCTATCTAAATTAAAACTTGGAGTTTTGGCTGCATTCATTTCTGCCACAGCATTCAGTGCATCTGCCAAAGATTTCTTAAATGTGTCATATGATCCAACCCGTGAATTGTATGACAACTTCAATAAAGACTTTAGTGTTTACTGGAAAAAAACCACAGGCCAAGACATTAACTTTAAACAATCTCATGGTGGATCAGGTAAACAGGCTCGTGCAGTTATTGATGGTCTAGATGCCGATGTCGTCACTTTGGCCTTGGCTGCAGATATTGATGAAATTGCTGCACGTGGTTTAGTTGCAAAAGACTGGCAAAAGAAATTTCCGCAAAACTCAACGCCGTATACATCGACTATTGTGTTCTTAGTGCATAAAGGCAACCCGAAAGGCATCAAAGACTGGGGCGATTTAATTAAACAAGGTGTCGACATTATTACCCCGAACCCAAAAACATCGGGTGGTGCGCGTTGGAACTATCTAGCAGCGTGGGCTTGGGCCAAACATCAAGCAGGTGGCAACGATACAAAAGCCCAAGAATTTGTCCGTCAAATTTATAAGCAAACCAAAGTCCTCGACTCAGGCGCACGTGGTGCAACAACTACATTTGCTGAACGTGGTATTGGTGACGTGTTATTGGCTTGGGAAAATGAAGCACATTTGGCAGTTCGTGAACAGCCGGGTAAGTTTGAGATTGTGACCCCTTCACTTTCTATCTTGGCCGAGCCACCTGTTGCGATTGTAGAAAAAATGCCAAGAAGGATGGCAATGAAAATTTAGCCAAAGCATATTTAAATTATCTGTACTCACCTGCAGGTCAAACCATTGCAGCACAGAACTATTATCGTCCACGTAATGCTGCGGTACTGGCAAAATATAAAAATGTTTTTAAACCTTTAAAATTAGTGACTATTGATAAAGAGTTTGGTGGTTGGAGCAAAGTGCAGAAAAAACATTTTGAAAATGGTGGCGTCTTTGACCAAATCGTGAAGACCAATAATTCCAAATAATGCTTTAAAAACCGGAAAGCATCTTCCTTTCGCATAAGGTCGATGCTTTTTTTTCGTAGACACACTTGTTATCTTTTTTATTCATATAAAATTCGTTTTTAATTATTTTTTATGCATAAAGATTGGCGCTATTCTTCCCCCATGTTACAGACAAAGTAAAAATTATTGAGGTTCACATGAGTATTTCCGCAAAATTAAAATTGGGTGTTCTTGCTGCCGTCATCTCGACAGTTTCTTTTGGCGCAGCTGCAAAAGACTTTTTAAACGTATCTTACGACCCAACGCGTGAACTCTATGAAAGTGTGAATAAAGACTTCAGTAAATATTGGGAAAGCCGTACAGGTCAAAAAATTAATTTTAAACAATCTCACGGCGGGTCAAGTAAACAAGCACGTGCCGTCATTGATGGCTTAGATGCCGACGTGGTGACTTTAGCACTTGCAGCGGATATTGATGTGATTGCAGAAAAAGCCAAACTTTTACCTGCAGATTGGCAAAAGAAACTTCCACAAAACTCAACGCCATATACCTCAACCATTGTGTTCTTAGTCCGTAAAGGCAACCCTAAAGCGATTAAAGATTGGGGCGATCTGGTTAAACCAGGTGTAGGTATTATTACCCCAAACCCGAAAACCTCCGGCGGTGCGCGTTGGAACTATTTAGCTGCGTGGGCTTGGGCAAAACATCAAGCGGGTGGTAATAATACAACGGCTCAAGAATTCGTCCGTAAGATTTATAAAAACACCAAAGTACTCGATTCAGGCGCACGTGGTTCGACTACGACCTTTGCTGAACGTGGTATTGGTGATGTATTGCTGGCTTGGGAAAATGAAGCACATTTAGCGATTCGTGAACAGCCGGGTAAGTTTGAAATTGTAACCCCTTCACTTTCAATTTTAGCTGAGCCACCTGTTGCTGTTCTAGAAAAAAATGCAGAGAAAAAAGGCAATCTTTATTTAGCCAAAGGTTATTTAAACTTCCTTTATTCACCACGTGGTCAGCAAATCGCAGCTCAGAACTTTTACCGTCCACGTAACCCTACAACGCTTGCACAATACGCATCAGTCTTTAAGCCACTTAAACTCGTCACCATTGATAAAGAATTTGGTGGTTGGGATAAAGTCCAAAAAGCACACTTTGAAAATGGCGGCGTGTTTGACCAAATCGTCAAAGCCAACAATGGAAAATAAGACCATTCATTGACTGAATCAGGAGAACTTGACATGACACATACAGTAATTGTCCCGGGTGTAGGCGGTAGTGAACACGCACATTGGCAATCTTGGTTACAACGTCAGCTCATGTCTAGCTCTCGTGTTCAGCAAAAGGATTGGAATCACCCTGTACTAAAAGACTGGATTAAACAATTCGTTCAAACCGTACGACCTTTACAGGGTGAAATTCAAATTGTGGCGCATAGCTTTGGTTGTTTAACCACGGTGGCAGCATTGGCCTTGCATCCAGAACTCAATAAAAAAATCAAAAATTTAGTTTTGGTTGCGCCAGCCAATCCAGCTCGCTTTGGAGAAAACGGCTTTGCACGCGACAGTACAACGGATTACAAAGCTTTTTTTCATCAGCTAAGTATTCGTGTGCCGACAACGATGTTGATTAGTGAAAATGATCCTTGGCTTGGCTTTGAAGATGCAAAACAACTTGCAGGTGCTTGGAAGCTCTACCCTGTGAATATGGGCGCTGTAGGACACATTAATGTTGCATCAGGTTTTGGACCGTTTCCTGAAATTTTCAATTACTTAATTTCAGAAAACCACATGAAACATATCAGCTTTACTGATGAAAACAAGTATTTATTTCAATTTGCTTTTTAAGTACTGAGCTTTAAGCTTGTCGCAAAATCATTTATTCAATTTTGCTGACCTTTTAAGTCAGCTTTTCTCATTTTGAGGAGTCATCATGTCGCAGCGATCCCGAGTGCTGCCAGGATTTGGTCTTTCTCTAGGCTTTACCCTAGCGTATTTATCCTTAATTGTGCTCATCCCCCTTTCGGCCGTATTTATTAAATCTTTAGGTATCGGTTGGGATGGACTATGGGAGATTTTAAGCTCAGAACGTATTTTAAAATCGTTACAACTGAGTTTTAGTGCCGCCATTATTGCTGCGTTAGTTAATGTGGTTTTTGGTTTACTCTTAGCATGGTGCTTGGTTCGTTATACCTTCCCTGGTAAACGTATTGTCGATGCATTGGTTGATTTACCTTTTGCATTGCCAACTGCCGTTGCTGGTATTGCATTAACTTCGTTATATGCACCGACTGGTTGGATCGGTCAGTACCTTGAACCCATTGGCATTAAAGTCGCATATACCCCGATCGGTATTACCTTGGCCCTCATTTTTATTGGTATTCCTTTTGTGGTTCGTACTGTACAGCCTGTACTGAGTGATCTAGAAACTGAACTTGAAGAAGCAGCTTCGGCACTGGGCGCAAATCGCTTTCAGATCGTGACCAAAGTGATCTTACCTATTCTATTTCCTGCGCTGTTAACAGGTTTTGCTTTGGCCTTTGCACGCGGTGTGGGTGAGTATGGATCGGTGATTTTTATCGCAGGTAACCAACCCTTCAAAACTGAAATTGCGCCATTGATGATCATCTCTCGTCTTGAGGAATATGATTATGCAGGCGCGACCACGATTGCAGTCGTGATGCTGGTGATTTCTTTTGCCATTTTATTCTTAATTAACTTGGTTCAAGCATGGGCGAGTCGCCGTACAGGGAGAACTGCACGATGAATACGAACAGTAATGCGCTTGCGGAAAAATTACAGTCGCGTGATGCAACGCGTGAACCGACATGGGTTCGTTATACCCTGATCATCATTGCTTTAATTTTCTTCTTAAGCTGCCTGATTCTGCCATTGGTTTTGGTTTTCGTTGAAGCCTTTAAACAAGGTGTTGGCGTTTACTTCCAAGCACTGGTTCATCCAGACACATTATCTGCGGTGAAACTAACATTACTAACAGCTGTGATTGCCGTACCGCTAAACGTGGTCTTTGGTGTAGCTGCGGCATGGTCTGTTGCCAAGTTTAATTTCCGTGGTAAATCTATTTTAACCACGATTATTGATATGCCATTTTCAGTCTCTCCAGTTATTGCTGGCTTAATGTTGGTATTGATTTTTGGTACTCAAGGTTGGTTAGGCGGCTGGCTGATGGATAACGACATCAAAATTTTATATGCCGTTCCAGCCATTGTCCTTGCCACTGTGTTTATTACCGTTCCTTTTGTGGCACGTGAGTTGATTCCATTAATGGAAGCTCAAGGGACTGAGGAAGAAGAAGCGGCAATCGTCTTGGGTGCTTCAGGCTGGCAGACATTCTGGAAAGTGACACTTCCAAATATCAAATGGGGCTTAATCTACGGCGTGATTCTCTGTAATGCACGTGCAATGGGTGAGTTTGGTGCTGTTTCTGTGGTTTCAGGTCACATTCGTGGCGAAACCAACACCTTACCCCTACACGTAGAAATCCTTTATAACGAATATACCTTTAGTGCTGCTTTTGCTGTGTCTTCACTATTAGCGCTCTTGGCGATTGTGACCCTGATTTTAAAAACATGGGTTGAACTACGTCAGGAACGACAAGACAAGCGTAAAGAAGATTCACAAGTTTCTTAAGGAATGACCTCATGAGTATTCAAGTAAAAAATATTGAAAAACACTTTGGTGCATTCCATGCACTTAAAAATATCTCTTTAGATTTCCCTGATGGTCAGCTCGTTGCGCTGCTTGGCCCATCTGGCTGTGGTAAAACTACCCTATTGCGTATCATTGCAGGTCTTGAATCTGCCGATGGCGGTCAAGTCATTCTAGAAGGTGAAGATGCCACTAAAGTTCACGTCCGTGAACGTGAAGTTGGTTTTGTATTCCAGCATTATGCACTGTTCCGCCATATGACCGTATTTGACAACATTGCTTTTGGTTTACGCGTACGCCCACGTGCAACACGTCCATCTGAAGCGGAAATCAAAAAACGGGTTACTCGTTTGCTTGATCTTGTTCAGCTTGGTTTCTTGGCTGACCGTTACCCTGCTCAACTTTCAGGTGGTCAACGTCAACGTATTGCACTAGCACGTGCTTTAGCGGTTGAGCCGCGTGTGTTATTACTGGATGAACCTTTTGGTGCATTGGATGCCAAAGTTCGTAAAGAATTACGCCGCTGGTTACGTACCTTGCATGACGAACTCCACATTACCTCTATTTTCGTGACCCATGACCAAGAAGAAGCGCTTGAAGTGGCCGATCAAATCATTGTGATGAATAAAGGCAACGTAGAACAGATTGGCTCGCCACGTGAAGTTTATGAAAAACCTGCAACACCGTTTGTATTTGACTTTTTAGGTCAAGCCAACCGTTTTGAAGGTCAAAATAGCAATGGCCTTATTCAAATTGGTGAAGACCGAATTTTGTTGCCACAAAATGCCAATGCACCGCAAGGCAATGTCATTGCCTTTGCTCGTCCGGATGAACTGCGTATTCATGCACAGCCGCAAGAAAATGCCATCCAAGCGACTTTTGTACGTGAGCTTTGGATTGCAGGTAAAGTCATTGCTGAACTGCATGACCGCCAAGGCAATCTGATCGAAATTTCATTAACGGCTGATGAAGCGAAAGCGCATCAATTCCGCCCAAATCAAACGGTATGGTTAAGTGCAACAAACTTGCATTTATTTGAAAACCAAGTTGCATAAAACAAAAAGTTGGGGCCGTCACAAGCCCCACTTGCTTTTAAGGTAAAATAAAATTATGAATTTCCAACAATTAAGAATTATTCGAGAAACAGTACGTCAGAATTTTAATTTAACAGAAGCATCTGCTGCACTTTACACTTCGCAGTCAGGCGTGAGTAAACACATCAAAGATCTAGAAGATGAACTTGGTGTACAGCTGTTCATCCGTAAAGGTAAACGTTTACTCGGTCTAACCGAACCAGGCCAGTCATTATTGGGTATCGTTGAACGCATGCTTGTAGATGCAGACAATATTAAACGTCTAGCAGATGACTTTAACAAAGTGGATGAAGGGACATTAACGATTGCGACTACACATACGCAAGCGCGTTATGTCTTGCCGCCGATTGTGAACCAATTTAAAAAAGAATTTCCAAAAGTTCATCTAATTTTGCAACAAGCAAGCCCTGTTGAAATTACAGAAATGCTCCTTCAAGGTGAAGCGGATATTGGGATCGCAACCGAATCGTTAACCACCGAAGATAACCTTGCAAGTGTGCCTTACTATAACTGGCAACACAGTATCATCACACCACAAGAGCATCCACTGACCCAAAAATCAAATATCACCATTGAAGATTTGTCGAACTATCCAATTATTACTTACCACGGTGGTTTTACGGGTCGTTCAAAAATTGATAAAGCCTTTGAAGATTCAGGCTTTGATGTTGATATCGTGATGTCCGCACTTGATGCAGACGTTATTAAAACCTATGTTGAACTCAATATGGGGGTTGGTATTGTCAACGATGTAGCATACGACCCAGAACGTGACTACCGTTTAAAACAAATTCCAACCGATATTTTTGGGGTCAATACCACTTGGATTGCTGTTCGCAAAGGACATTTACTACGCGGTTATGGCTATGAGTTTATTTCTTTATGTTCACCAGATGCTGACATCAAAGCGTTGAAAAAAGTCGCTTACCCAGAAGAATGATAGGCCAATTGACGAATTAAAGAGGACACCTACTGTCCTCTTTTTTTGGTAAACACATATTTTATCTAAGTTTTCTTGGCTTTATTTTTAATTTTGATTAAAATACATCCAACACAATAAAAATTAAAACCTTATTACTTCCGACCCATATTTATGAAAAATCAATTCGTCGCAGTGGCAGTCGGTATCGTCTGCCCCATACAGATCATGTATGCAGCAGGAATAGAAAACTCAGATCAATCGATCTCGGCCTTTCTTGAGCCTGGAAATTATACTGAAGCCAGTTTCGCTTATGTCGATGCTCAAGTGGACGGCAAAGTTCAAAACCAAGGTTTAATCAGTGAATTGGGCATCACTGATTTTTCTACAGGGAATCTCGCTCATCAACAATTTTCTGGGAAATTGGCACTCAAAATTCAACCACATGAAAATATTTCTGCGGGGGTGATTTATGAGCAACCCTTTCATACCGATATCAGTTATCAATATAGCCCTCGCCTACCAGATGGCTCAAATATCGATATTGAAAGTGCCGATATTAACTTTAGAACGCATAACTTAACTGGATTGGTGGGCTATCAGCCGAATAAAAATTGGAATATTTATAGCGGTTTGAGCCTACAAACATTTAAAGGTGATTTAAAAATATCTGGGCAACAATATGCAGCTCTCAATGGATACCATGCCGACTTTAAACAAGATGAAGCGCTCGGATGGCTGCTCGGTTTCAGTTATCAAATCCCTGAATACGCTATTAAAACCAGCCTAACCTATCGTTCAAAAATCAAACATGACACCAAGACCTCTGAATCAACTTTATATTCAAATGGTCCTTTTCAATTAGTACCAGACACCCATACCTCCATTCAAACGCCACAAAGCGTCAATTTTGAATTTCAAACAGCCATTAGCCCACACAATGTTGTATATGGCACAGTTCGGTGGATTAATTGGAAAGATTTCAACATTCAGCCACCGCAGTTTAATGCCGTGCTTCAATACGCAGCACTCGATCCACAATACCGTGATTTAGCTGATATCCAATTGGTGGAATATCAGAAAGATCAATGGTCAGGAAAGTTAGGGATTGCACATCAATTGAATCCGAGTTGGCTCGCTGCTGCAGAGTTTATTTGGGACAACGGGACAGGAAATGCGGCGTCTACCTTAAACCCAAGTGATGGCTATCGAGGTTTAGGTTTAGGTATGATGTATAAATTTAACCCGAACAATTTTCTAGCGACTGGCCTGTATTATATGAAGCTCTCAAAACCATCGAATACTGAAACATCTCATATTTCAGGTCTTGCAAGTGTCTCAGACAATGATGCCATGATCTATGGTTTGAAATTTGGTCACAGATTTTAAACGCATTCTAAAAACAAAAAAAACGAGCCGAAGCTCGTTTTTTTATTTCAGTAATAACTTACCAATGGTAGCTCACACCTACTTTACCTACTGGAAGCCATTCGTATTTGTCATCTTGTTCGATGCTACGTTCATGGTCAGCAAGTAATTCGCGGTCAGCAGCAGTACCACCAACAGCCGTTAATTTTGCAGTTGGGTTACCAGTGTAATAAGCACCTACTTCACCGAATACGCCCCAGTTTTTATTTAATTTTGGTGCAAAACCAAAACCTAGGTATGGTGCGATATCGTTATCGTAAGACACTTTACCGTTTAGACGTTCGAAAGAAGTTTCTTTACCATCAATTTCGATTTCACCGCTTTTCGCTGTAGATTTCAAACCATATTCAGTGTCGATATAACCTACACCCGCAGCAACATAAAGACCTTGAGCCCATGGATTAGCACTTGCACCCCAAGGACGAACTTCTGCATTTAAGTAACCAACTTTGTTATCCATATCCATGTCGTATTTTACGCCATCGACAGATAAATCATCAGACCATGAAATATCACCACCGTTATAACCTAATGCAAGGCCGACGTATGGGTTCGCAGTCCAAAGTAACGCACCACCATAACCAGTCGTACCCACTTCTAGACGAGCGCCAGTTGGGATAAGTTGGTTTTGATCAAATGCATA
Source organism: Acinetobacter sp. YH12069 (assembly GCF_013419675.1). Classification (NCBI taxonomy): domain Bacteria; kingdom Pseudomonadati; phylum Pseudomonadota; class Gammaproteobacteria; order Moraxellales; family Moraxellaceae; genus Acinetobacter; species Acinetobacter sp. YH12069. The sequence continues at coordinate 87,644 of NZ_VOZS01000007.1, forward strand.
GCCATCATGAACTACAGAGGTATCTGCCATTGCAGTACCTGCAGCAGTAAGTAGAGCAGCTACTGTTAATAAACGTAATGATTTCATGTGTTTCTCCTCAAAATAAACTGTTATTCAGATTTTACAGACTTGTTATATGGCACATGTTAAAAGGAAACACAGCTCAACATTTATGCAAATTTACTGATTTTTTGTTAACTTTTGATACATTTAGATTTTAATATTGATTAATAAAGAGTTTTTGTTTCATTTTTTTAAATATAATAATGATGTTAAGGAACAATTCTGTATATTTTGCGTATTTTTTATACAAACCTTATGAAAATGCTAAATTCATTACTCTTAATTTCTTGGTTTTAGTGCTTGCTTAATAATTAATTCCGATCCTAGGCCGATTTACCATCTATTTTTAACTCGATTTAGTGTAAAATCTTGGAAAATTTTTTTCTGGATGGAAGAACATGTCTCAGCTTTCAACAATCATTGAACAAGCGTTTGAAGACCGTGCTAATTTCACTGCAGCTGACTGTCCTGCTGAAGTACGTGCAGCAGTAGAAGAAGTGATCGCTGGCCTAGATAACGGTACATTACGTGTTGCTGAAAAAATTGATGGTGAATGGATTGTTCATCAATGGGTGAAAAAAGCCGTTTTGCTTTCATTCAAATTGAACGACAACAAACCAATGGAAGCTTGTGACTTACGCTTCTATGACAAAGTTGACACTAAGTTCTCTGACTGGACTGAAGAACAATTTAAAGCTGCTGGTGTACGTGTAGTTCCACCTGCTGTTGCGCGTAAAGGTTCATTCCAAGCGAAAAACGTCGTATTGATGCCTTCTTATGTAAACATCGGTGCATATGTTGACGAAGGTACTATGGTTGATACATGGGCAACCGTTGGTTCATGTGCACAAATTGGTAAAAACGTACATTTGTCTGGTGGTGTTGGTATTGGTGGTGTTCTTGAACCACTTCAAGCGAATCCAACAATTATTGAAGACAATTGCTTTATCGGCGCGCGTTCTGAGATCGTTGAAGGTGTGATCGTAGAAGAAGGTTCTGTGATTTCAATGGGCGTATTCATTGGTCAATCGACTAAGATTTATGACCGTGAAACTGGCGAAATCCATTACGGTCGTGTTCCTGCTGGCTCTGTTGTGGTTTCTGGTAGCTTGCCGTCTAAATGCGGTAAATACAGCCTCTACGCTGCAGTAATCGTGAAAAAAGTTGACGCGAAAACTCGTGCGAAAACAAGCTTGAACGAATTATTACGCGAAGACTAAGTCTTTATTTCAGCGGAGCATTCATGTTCCGTGGAGCCTCTATCGCTCCTCGTCTCTACGGTTAGCAATGATCGTAGAGATTTTTTGTTTTTTTATATCTGGTTAATTTTGTTATGAGTACCCTTCGATCTTCCGCTATTCCTGTTTCTGATCCGTCTGCGGGTTTACGTATTACGGAGATTTTTTATTCATTGCAAGGTGAAGCCAATACTGCAGGTTTGCCTACGGTCTTTATCCGCTTGACGGGCTGTCCTTTACGTTGCACTTATTGCGATACAACCTATTCGTTTGAAGGCGGTGAACGCCAATCATTAGAAGAAATTATTCAAACCACTTTAGATTTTAAAACGCCTTATATTTGCGTGACGGGTGGTGAGCCGCTTGCTCAACCGAACGCCCTTCACCTCATGACTCGTCTGGCCGATTTAGGCTGCGAAGTCTCTTTAGAAACCAGCGGTGCTTTAGATGTGTCTAAAGTTGACCCACGTGTTTCAAAGGTTATGGATTTAAAAACCCCGACATCGGGTGAAGTTGCACGAAACTTGCTTAGCAACTTCGACCATTTAACAGCGCATGATCAGATCAAATTTGTGATTTGTAATCGTGAAGACTATGAATGGTCAAAACAGCAAGTTGAGCGCTATAAGCTAAACGAAAAAGTCAGCACCATTTGGTTCTCTCCGGCCTTTGCCGTTGAAAAAGGTGCTGTTAGTTTGCCTCAGCTTGCACGTGATTTAGCACAATGGATTTTAGAAGACCATCTCCCTGTTCGCTTCCAATTGCAATTACATAAATTGCTTTGGAACGATGAAACTGGTCGTTAAGTTTTAAAGAATTATTTGGAGTAATGCATATGCGCCCTCGTGCCATAGTTTTATTGTCTGGCGGCTTAGACTCAACCACTTGTTTAGCTTGGGCTCAAGCACGTTATGAATGTATTGCCTTAAGTTTTATGTATGGTCAACGTTCTACGACAGAACTAGATGCTGCTCGTGAGTTAACTAAGCTGGCTGGTGTAGAACATCGTGTCATTAATATAGATTTAGGTAACTTAGGTGGCTCTGCGTTAACTGACCATAGCATTGAAGTTCCTGATCATGAACAAGCCGGTATTCCTGTAACTTATGTACCAGCGCGTAACACGATTTTCTTGTCCTATGCTTTAGCTGCGGCGGAAGTTTTTGGTGCAGAAGCGATTGTCATTGGTATTAATGCAGTTGATTACTCAGGCTATCCAGACTGCCGTCCAGAGTTTATCGAAGCATTTGCCAACATGGCTCGCCTTGCAACAAAGGTTGGCGTTGAAGGAAAACCACTTAAATTTGAAACACCTCTGTTACATTTATCCAAAGCAAATATCATTCGCTTAGGTATAGAACATGGCGTAGACTACAGTCAAACGGTGTCTTGCTATCAAGCAGATGACCAAGGTCGTGCTTGCGGTAAATGCGATAGCTGCCGTCTTCGTAAACAAGGTTTCGTTGACGCAGGTGTTGAAGATCCGACACGTTACATACCGAAATAACAAGGTAGGGTTTATGAAAAATTTAAAATCAAACATTATTCTTTCTGCTGCTTTCTCTGCAGCTGCATTGTTTGCTTCAGTTGCACACGCTGACAACGAAAAGCTTCAACAAGCATATAAGAGCACTAACGTTAAATCTTCGTTAATTAATGTTTGTAAAGAAGAAACAGGCAAAGGTAAAAAACTAACTGCCGCTGAAGTTAGCAAATACTGTACTTGTGCTGTTGAAGCAGATGGTCGTTTAACCAATGCTCAAAAATGGGAAATCCAAAGCACAATCAACCAGAAGAAAAGTCCTGCAACACTCGCTTTTGTTCAAAAACAAAATAAAGACCTTCAAGCATGTTTCGGCCCTCAGTTAACAGGTAAATTAAAAACTTTAACTGAAGAAGCAATGAAATCTGCTCAAGCGAAAAAATAATTTTTCGTCTCAAAAAAGCCTGCATTTGCAGGCTTTTTTATTGCTTTAAGTTCAAAGTAAATTCTGTATGATGGTCATATTTCACATACTTTGTTTAAGCCCTTTTAGGGATAAAACATTAAAAAGGATATTCTTCATGACTGAAATTAGCTTACCAAATCAAACATTCCCAACCACCTCAGGTAAAGTCAACCTTGCAGAACTAAACAATGAATGGCTGATCATCTACTTCTACCCTAAAGATTCAACACCGGGATGTACGACGCAAGCCATTGGGTTTTCATGCTTAAAAGATCAATTTGATGCGCTTAATACCCCAATCTACGGTATTTCTCGTGACTCGGTTAAAGCCCATCAAAACTTCACTGAAAAGCAAAATCTAAGCATTGATTTAATCAGTGATAAAGAAGAAGTGCTATGTCAGCATTTCGATGTGATTAAAGAAAAAAATATGTATGGCAAAAAGGTTATGGGCATCGAACGCTCAACCTTTATTTTCCATAATGGAAAGCTGGTAAAAGAATATCGTAAAGTCAAAGCTGCAGGCCATGCAGAACAAGTCTTAGAAGATTTAAAAGCATTACAAGCTGCATAAAATTAATGATTTGAGCCCGCTCCTTTAGGAATGGGCTCAAATTTAATGAGGACATATAACTAGAGCAATAATGAAATTGCAATTCCCCACATCACAACGCCAATAATAAAGTCTAAAATTTTCCATGCCTTTGCACTTTGGAAGAGCGGTAACAAATAGCGCGCGCCAAATCCGAGGACAAAGAAGAATACCCAAGAGGCTGTGATGGCCCCAATCGCAAAATATACAGCGGTCGACTCAAACTTCGTGGAAATAGAGCCAATCAACACAACCGTATCGAGATATACATGTGGATTCAACCACGTTAAAGCCAAGCAAATCAGTACCAACTTCAATAATTTTGTTTCATTCTTCTCACTGGGCGCTAAACTGCTCGAAGTTTTAAAGGCTTGCAGAAAATGCTGTGCTCCATAAACTGCTAAAAACGTTGCGCCCAAATATTTCGCTCCACTCACAATTTCCGGATGACTTTCAACCAATTGAGAGAATCCGAGCACACCTAGTAAGATGAGTATCGAATCAGAAGCAGCACAAATAGCGCAGAGCCAAAAGACATACTGCTTTTTTAACCCCTGCTTGAGAATAAACGCATTTTGCGCACCAATCGCGATAATTAGGCTAAATCCAATTGCGAGCCCTTGCATATAACTGTGCAACATTTTTAACTACACTTTCAAAGCTTTAAATGAATGTTGCTATTATCCAAGCTTATTGCTAAAAATAAGTATTTATAAATAAATATCAATATAACTAAGTTTTTCTTAGTTTATAGAATTTCTAATGCTCATAGGTGACTCATGTTACAAAGCAAACATAGTGAAGCATTTCTTGCAGTTGCAGAAACAGGAAGCTTTGAACAAGCGGCACTACGTTTAAACATTACGGCATCTGCGGTCACGCTCAGGCTGCAAACCTTAGAAAAGAAATTAGGTCATGTACTCATTGTGCGTGAACGGCCCTGCCGCCCAACACTCGCAGGCCAATCTTTATTGCATTATCTACAACACAGCAAATTACTAGAACATAATTTTCTGCAAAATCTAACAGGACAAACGGCGAATGCTTTCTATCGAGTCAATATTGCAACCAATGCTGACTCACTTGCAACATGGCTGCTTCCGCTACTCAAAGACCTCTTAATTGAAGAAAAAATCGTGATTCATTTTCAGGTCGATGATCAGTCACAAACACATCATTTATTAGAAGCAGGACTGGTCAATGCCTGTGTCACAACAGAATCAGAAGCCATGAAAGGCTGCGTTGCAGAATATCTGGGAGAAATGCATTATCGCTTTGTAGCAACTCCTGATTTTATCCAAAGATGGTTCGGTCAAGGTGTGACGCGAAGTGCGTTAAGGGCTGCACCTGCACTGATTTTTAATGAGAAAGATGACCTGCATACGCAATCGATTCAGAAAAATTTCGGACTCAATCCTTCACAATATCCGCATCATTTCATTCCCTCTTCAACGGCATTTTTTGATGCCATTACGATGGGCTTGGGCTATGGATGGTTACCCGACTATCAAAGCAAAGACTTATTGGCAGTAGGAAAATTGATAGAGCTTTCAACAGAACTCAGTATTGATCTAGCTTTGTATTGGCATCATTGGAACCAACAATCTGTTCAATTACAAAAATTGACTGCTGTTGTGCTGCAACATGCCAATGATCATATGTGTTAAACCCATTAAGACTGCGGTTATTCAAGCCGCCATTGGCCTTTGAGCTGTATCAATACTTGCTCACCAACACCACCCAGTGCTTTACGCATACCAAAATCACTACGCTTAATGGTTGCTAAAGATTGAACATCCAACACTTTTGGATTTTGCGGACTTGGAGTGAGTGTAGTATCGAAGATCACCGGTTTAGTGATACCACGAATGGTGAGATCCCCTCGAATCATATATTTCGCATAAGCCACGGGTTCGATTTGTTTACTGACGAACTTCACTTGCTTAAATTCAGCGGCATCAAAATATTCACTTCCCAAGATTAATCCCTTTAAGCTTGGGTTACTAAAACTAATGCTATCTACATCTAACACTAAATGCACTGAACCTTTATGTGGAATTTCAGGATCAAACTTAAGGTTCGACTGAACCTTATTAAAGCGCCCTTCTACAATAGACAGCCCCACAGATTTAATGCCAAATGTGACCTGACTATTAGGCGTTAGCGTCCATTCAGCAGCATGTAGGGGCAATACACAGCATAAAGCGAAGGCTCCCATATATTTTGCTAACGTTCCGTGACGCAAATTCATGTTTTTCTCCTGAATAAAACACAGCCTAAAATCACTACAACGTTTATTTTTTTGCTCCATTGTAGTGCTAGAAATTTTAGCGTTTTTTTATAGCAGATTTGTTTTATCCTGAGTCATAAATTTGTGTTGAAGTTGTTTATAAATGTCTGTCTGTTGAAATTTTTGCAAAAATTCGACGGTACCTTGAGGAAAAGCATCATGCTGAATTTCACCACGATAATACGCCTCGCGTACCGGTGTCGCAGAGATCGCCCCTTCTAGACTATCCAGCTCAACCATTTCCCATTCGGGGAAGAATTTTAAATAATAAGAAGAATCATCTTTAAAATGTCCAATCAAACCGACTTTTGCATTCGTTTCAACCACCTCATTCACCAAAGATTTGACTAACTTTTGCCATTTTTCATCGTTATATACATCAATCACATGTACAAACTTGATTCGCTTCTGATCTTGCTCTGAAAAATTCGACAGGATCATCTGCTCACGTTCTGACGCTAAAAATGGATTTTTGATATTACGTTCATTTTGCGCCGAACCAAGCGCTAGAAGCACATATTGACTTTGTTGTAAGGCAATTTTAATGGTTTGCAAATGCGCTAAATGGAACGGCTGAAAACGCCCAATGAAAACCAAATAATCAAATGTATATTTCATATCAAATCAAACTTTTTATGAACTGAGCAGTTGTGCCACAGGCTGAAATATGCGACATAATGTCGAGCATAAAATCAAAACGAAACTTTTACGCAAGGATAGTACGATGACACTGAGCTGTATTCAACAACCCCATGAACATTTGAATGCGAATTTGGACAATGGCGTACTGACCTTAGCCATTAACCGACCTCAGGCGAAGAACGCGCTGTATACAGAATTATATCTGTGGATTGCCAAAGCATTAGATGAAGCTGATCAGGATTCTTCAGTGCGTGTAGTTGTACTCCGTGGTCAAGATGCGGACTTCAGTGCGGGCAATGACATGCAAGATTTTATGAAATCTGCTGCTCAAAAAGGACAAGCTCCAGCTGCAGAAGGCGCACCTTTTATTTTATTAAAATCTGCTGCTCAATTTTCTAAGCCGCTGATCGCTGCGGTTCGCGGTGTTGCCATTGGGATTGGTGTTACGATTCTGCTTCATTGCGATCTTGTCTACAGCGACAATACTGCCCTATTCCAAATTCCGTTTGTGAGCCTTGGTCTATCGCCTGAAGGTGCATCGAGCAAGCTATTGGTTCAACAAGCCGGCTACCATAAAGCGGCTGAATTACTCTTAACCGCTCAGAAGTTTGATAGTGCGACAGCGCTTTCAGCAAATTTGGTCAATAGCATTGAAGAAGATGCTTATGCGACAGCTGCGAAAAAAGCAGCACAGTTATCTGCACTTCCACTAGCATCTTTGGTTCAATCAAAAGCATTAATGAAACATAATGTAGATGAAATCGTGGCATGGATTGACCATGAAGCTGAAATTTTCATGGATCGAGTAGGCTCTCCAGAAATGATGGAAGCTGTTGCCGCCTTTATGCAAAAACGCAAACCTGACTTCTCTCAGTTCAATTAATGTTTTAATGGAACTAAAAAACCACTCATATTTGGGTGGTTTTTTTCATCTCAGCCCCAATCTATTTTCTAAATTAAAAAACTGGATGTTTCCACATGACTGTAGTATCACAAACTGAAACTAAACCTGAAAAGAAACGCTACTACGAGCCTGCGCCTGAAGGCATCGATATCGAGAATTTTAAAAAAGTTGTACAAAGCCGTCGTTCTGTACGTAAGTTTACCGACAAGGCCATTCCAAACGACGTTTTAGATGAATGCTTAGACCTCGCCTTGCTTGCACCGAATTCATCGAATTTACAACCGTGGACATTCTATGTAGTTCAGAACCCTCCAAAGAAAAAACAATTGGTGAAAGCTTGCTTAGGGCAACTAGCTGCAAAAACTGCTGCTGAATTGATTGTCTGTGTCGCGCGTACCGACCGTGTAGATGAAATGGCAAAACGGAATATTTCTGAATTTCCATTTCCTGAAGCACCTGCAGCGGTACAGAAGTATTACAAGTTTATTCCTTATAACTATAAAACTGGTTACTTCAACGCCCTAGGTAACTTTAAGAAAGTTGCTTTCAAAGTTGCACGTACACTGGATAAACAATTGCCTGTAACAGCTTTTAATGAAGCAGATGCAAAACTTTGGGCGAGCAAAACCACAGCATTGGCTTGTGAAAACTTAGTTTTGGCTTTACGTGCCTATGGTTTTGACAGTTGTATGATGGAAGGTTTTGATGAACCTTTGGTGAAGAAGATTTTAGGATTAAATGCTCAGCAATACCCAGTGATGGTGATTGGTGCAGGTGAACGTGCTAAAGATGGTGTGTTCTTCCCGCAGTATCGTTTTGATCGTGAGCTGTTTATTCAGAAAATATAATTTGCTTTCAAAAGAATAGTCACAACCACAATTAGCTACGTGACTTTAGTTTATAACGCGTGGGTATTACGTTACTTTGAGGGGATCAAAGTAACCAAAATCCCTTGTTAGACAGAAGATTCATCCTTGAATCTCTGTCTAACGGGTTACATCCATGTCACCCTTCGTGTATCTACTTTTTTCTATAACTTAAAAATTTAAAAGCATCATTAAAATTGAATATCCACCATTTGAATAAACTCAAATGCCGGCTCTTCATAAGGATGACTTACTTTTAAAGCCCTTGCGACCTCACTCGCCTTCTCTTCAGGCACGATGGTTTCCACACGCCATTCAGGGATAGACTCTAGCTGCTCCAACTCACCAATAAATGGATTTGCACCTTTTACAGGTTTAAATTGCCCCTTCCCTAAAACTTGCCAAGCACAGTGTTCATAGTTTCCTATACCACCTGCTCCTGCTTCAAATACGGCCAGTTTAGTCGACTCTAGGTGAGACTCAGGTACATAATAAATCAGTTTTAACATTGGTTATTCCAGACTCTATTGTGCAGTTACATTATTTAAAGCACTGTAAATCATTTTCAATGCAACATTATTCGATGCATTCGGATAGGTTGCATATAAACCTAGTTTCGGTAATTCCACATCTGTTTGAATGACTTTGACCGAATCATTTAAAAATTTGAGTAAATATTCGGGCACAAAACTCAGGCCCATGCCCATATTAATCAAATTTAAATGCTGCATGACATTTGTTACCCACAGCATATGATCATGTTGATGCTGATCAAAAGGAATCAAGGCATTTAAGGTATCGTAAAACACAGGAGAAGCATTTTGCTCACACATAATAATGGTGTGATTTTTTAATTCTTGAAGTTTTAAGATTCGATCTGATGGATGCAGATGCGCTGCACCGACTAGATAGATCTGCTCACTTAAAACCTGAATATTGGTAAAGTCGTCATGACTTAAGTGATAACGAGTAAAGCTAATATCCAATTCAGTATTTTTTAGTTTTTGAATCTGCTCTGTACACGTCAAGCTATGTAAATGAATTTTCAAATCAGGGATATGTTGTTTTAATTGCGCCAAAATACTCGGCATAATTTTCAATTCTGCGACATTTAAAAAGCCAATATGTATTTGATTATTTTTGGCTTGCGCCACGTGGCGAGCTGCTGCTATAGCTTGTTTGGCATTTTCTAGTGCTTGCTCTGCATATTTCAGAAAAGCCTGCCCCTCATCGGTCAGTAAGACTTTTCGGGCAGAACGTTCAAATAATTGCACCCCAACCTCCTGCTCTAAGTCTTTAATTTGCTGACTGAGCGATGGTTGTGCTGTAAATAGTTTTTCCGCTGCCTTAGTGAAACTCTGTTCTTTCGCCACCGTCACAAAATAACGTAAATGTCGTAATTCCATTCGCTTCACTCCACACACTCACTACATCACCCGTGTCATGCAGTCAAAATACCAATAGATCTATAGTTTATATGAATATCCATTCTACTCGGAAAATCATTTGCCTAGACTGCGGACTATTCCAAGTTTGCGCTTCACATACACATGGAGTTTTGTATGACACAGCAATACGATACCGATGTTCTGATTATTGGCACAGGGCCTGCAGGTTCTACTTTAGGTTTAGCCTTGGCAAATTACGGTATTCAGGTTCAGCTTTTTACCCAATTTAATTGGTTAGCCAATAGTCCTCGTGCCCATATTACCAACCAACGTGCGATGGAAGTGTTACGTGACTTAGGTATCGAAGAACAAGTTCTCGACATTGCCACACCTTGGGAACAAATGGGTGAAAGCCTCATTACCACGAGCCTTGTCGGTGAAGAAATTGCCCGCATGAGTGCTTGGGGAACCGGTGATGAACGTCATGGCGATTATATTAAAGGCAGTCCTTGTCCATTGGTCGATCTCATTCAGCCGAAAATGGAAGCTTTGTTAGTAAAAAATGCGGCTGAACGTGGTGCAATTTATAATTTTAATACTGAATATTTATCGCATATCCAAGATGAACATGGCGTAACAGCAACATTCCTTAATCGCATTACCCAAACTGAATTTAGCTTACGTGCCAAATATTTAATTGGCATGGATGGTGCGCGTTCTAAAGTGCTTGAAGAGCTTGATTTGCCCCTGGAAGGGATCATGGCTCGTGCAGGTACAGTCTATGTAACCTTTAAAGCTGATCTTTCACAATATGTGAAAAACCGCCCTGCTATTTTGCAATGGATTGTTAACCCAGAAGCGAGCTTTGGTGATCTGGGCATGGGCTTACTCCGTGCCATTACACCTTGGAATGAATGGATTATGGGTTGGGGCTTTGATATTTCCAAGGGCGAACCACAAGTCACCGAAGAACAAGTTCGTGCGCGTCTAAATGCCTTTGTCGGTGCTGAAGTTGAAAATGTCGAGATTCAAAAACTGTCTTATTGGTATGTGAACCAAACATGGGCAACTGAATACTCGAAAGGTCGTGTATTCTGCGGCGGTGATGCGGTACATCGTCATCCACCATCAAGTGGCTTAGGTTCAAATACCTGTATGCAAGATGCCTTTAACCTCGGTTGGAAATTGGCGTATGCCATCAAAGGTTGGGCTGTTCCTGCTCTACTTGAATCTTATACCACTGAGCGTGCGCCTGTCGGCAAGCAAATCGTGGCGCGTGCCAATCAATCTCGCTTTGACTATAAGCATCTCAAAGAGGTATTTGGCTTTGACCAAGGCATCACAACTCAAGCTCAAATGATGCAACGTATTTTTGCGGAAGATGAACAAGCTGCAGAAATTCGTCAAAAGCTATATCAAGCCTTAGAAATTAAAAACTTTGAGTTTAATGCCCAAGGTGTAGAGTTGAATCAGCGCTATACATCCAATGCCATGATTGCTGAATCTGAAGCAGAAGTCTTTGAGAAAGATCAACAGCTTTACTTGCAAGCAACCACGCGTCCGGGGGCTAAAGTTCCACATACATGGTTGATTAATACCAAAGGCCAAAAAATTTCAACCTTAGACATCACAGGCAAAGGGCGTTTTACCTTAATTACGGGCTTGTCTGGCAAAGGCTGGAAGCAAGCTACAGAAGCTTTGGATTTGCCTTATTTGGATGTTATTCAAGTTGGTTCTCGTGAATACCGTGACGTTTATGGTACATGGAATGCGAAATCTGAAATTCATGAATCAGGCGCTGTCTTAGTTCGTCCAGATGGTTATGTCGCTTGGCGTTATCAAGAAAGCACTAATAAAGCTTTTGATTATGAAAATACGTTGAAGGCGGTGTTAAAGCAGATTCAGTTAATGATTTAAATAGAATCATTAATAGTCAATCATCAAAGCAAATTTTAATATTTGATCACGGAACCTGCGACATGGATGTCGCCCGTTAGAAGACTCTGTCGGACTAAATGTTGAGTTGGTATTGTCTCTAAATTTACCACGTACAGTGCTCAAAATTACCTACCTCTGACACCTGCTTCAAATACGGCAAGTTTGGTAGATTCAAGATGCTATTCAGGTATGAAGTAGATAAGCTTGAGCATTGCATTTGATATATGAAAATTTACCTAATGCTAAGTTATATTAAACCTATTAAAAATATATAAAGATTAACAATGACTAAAACCTTTGAACAACAATGGAATGATCACTTTCCAAATAAAGTTCCAATTCCATACGTATTTAAATTTTATTTTTCAGAATATTGGTTCCGTATACACAGTTTTCCAAAGTCTAAACAATATGCAGACACAACAGAAGAAGTGCTACTTTTATTAGATCATCAAAATCAGATCATTACAGATTGCTTAGGCTTCGATACCTCGGTTTACCTTGTGACTGGTAATTATATTACGCCACATTATTCTCAGCCAGAGCCAAATTATTTCCACCCTGAGTATGATAGAAGAAAAATCATTTCCTACAATTTAATAGAATCTCCTTCTATAAATCTACATCAGATAGATCCTGATTACTTTGATGATGGTGATAAAAATGATGACTGTTTTATACCTTTATACACTCAAGTAATATGGCGGCCTAAAAAACATGATGATTTATTATTAAAAATTGCAAATGAAGAAATTGAAGCCTTTCTCATTTCATTTGATAAAAAAATTATTGTTGCACCTTATGATGGTGGTATTGATTTTATTATTCAAGATGAAATTCTTAAACAGGACTTAAAAGTAAAATATAAAGACTGGCTATCTCCCAGAGATGATGGTTTATAAAAAACCGCCTCACGGCGGTTTCTATATTTCAAATATTACATCTGCAACGCATAACCCAAAACTAAAAACACCAACTGCAAACACACCACTGCACCAAAAAGCTTCCAGCCCTTTTTACGCAGCGCAGATTTATCCACTGCCGAATATTCTGCTGTTTTAATCATGTCATCACCTCATCATGAGTGTTGATACTGAACTCGTTTAGCTATCCATCTTTCTTTTATCTTGCTGTCTTTTATCTTGCTTAGTTATTGTGCATAAATTACACACTAGCATGTTTCCACAAATATAAAAGCAAAATCTAAACCAAGTTCAGTGGGAGAAATAAAAATTTAAAACCAACAAAAAACCACCCGTAGGTGGTTAAAAATCGAAAGCGATTATATGTGTAAAAACAAGCATTCACAATAATTAATATATCTTTTGGTAAATTTTAATCATAAAAAAAGCCACCCGAAGGCGGCTCTTTTCTATGATTCCTCTTTCTAAGATTAACCAATAAATTTACGTGCATTACGGAACATACGTAACCAAGCGCCGTCTTGATCCCAATCTTCTGGTTTCCAAGAATGCTGAATCGCACGGAAGTTACGTTCAGGGTGCGGCATCATAATCGTTGCACGACCGTCTTTAGACGTTACACCTGAAATCGCTTCTGGCGAACCATTCGGGTTCATTGGGTAATGCTGCGTTGGGTTGCCTTGGCTGTCTACATAACGCAAGATCACTTGATCGCCTGCATTCAATGCTGCAATGTTTTCCGCGCTAGCAACTACACGGCCTTCACCATGTGCTACAGCGATAGGAAGAATCGAACCTTCCATACCTTCTAACAATACAGAGTTCGATTTTTCAACGCGTACGTTGACAGCACGTGCTTCAAACATCTCTGAAGTATTGCGGTGGAAACGAGGCCAAGCTTCTGCACCCGGAATTAATGGTGCAAGCTGAGACAGCATTTGACAGCCGTTACAAATACCTAGAGAGAAAGTTTCATCACGGTTGAAGAATTTCTCAAATTGGTCACGAAGTTTCGGGTTAAACAATACAGATTTAGCCCAACCGCCGCCTGCACCCAATACGTCACCGTAAGAGAAACCGCCACATGCAACTAAACCTTCAAAGTCATCAAGACTGATACGGCCAGCAAGCAAGTCGCTCATGTGTACGTCTACAGTGTTGAAGCCGACTTTATCGAATGCAGCAGCCATTTCTACATGACCGTTTACACCCTGTTCACGCAGAATCACCATGTTTGGACGGCGTTCATTGATGTACGGTGCTTCGATAGGCTCGTTCAAATCAAATGTTGGTTTTGCAATTAAACCTGCATGTGATTTGTCAGCAATCAGCGCATATTCTTGATCCGCAGTTTCTACGTTGTCACGTAAACGTTGGATTTGATGTGACACTTCTGTCCATGCTTGCTGTAATTCAGCACGGTCTAAGCACAAACCATTTACAGTTAAAATATCTGTATCATTTACAGTACCTACAACCGCAATTGCATCTTTAAGGCTAGACGCTGCAACTTCAGCTTCTAAGGCAGCCCAATCCGCTTTGCTGATTTGAAGCACTGCACCAATTTCTTCTGCAAACAAGCTTGCAGTAGATTGATCTTCAAGTGCTACACCTAGGCGTGAAGCAAACATCATTTCTGCAACAGTTGCCAGCAGACCGCCATCACCGATGTCATGGTAAGCCTTGATTAGACCACGGTTGTTCCAGTCTTGAACCAATGCAAAGAATGCTTTGAAGTCATCGAAGCTGTCTACGTCAGGTGTTACAGAACCAATTGCTTTATAAACCTGAGCAAGGATCGAACCGCCAAGACGGAATTGACCTTTAGACAAATCAATACGTACCAGTACAGACTCGATATTTTTCAATTCAGGTGTCAATGTTTTGCGAACATCAGTCACAGGTGCAAATGCAGTGATCACGCCTGACATTGGAGAAGTTACAGATTTATCGATGCCTTCGTCATTCCACGTTGTACGCATAGACAATGAGTCTTTACCTACTGGAATTGCAATACCTAGTGCAGGACACATTTCCATACCGATGGCTTTAACACCTTCGAATAATGCTTGGTCTTCACCTTGTTGACCTGCAGCAGCCATCCAGTTTGCAGACAATTTAATGTCGCTGATCTGGTCGATTTTTGCAGACATGATGTTTGAAATGGATTCTGCTACTGATAAACGTGCAGACGCAGCAGGATTTAACAATGCAACTGGCGGACGTTCACCCATTGCCATTGCTTCACCTGTATAACCTACAAGGCTAGTTGTTGTTACCGCAGCATCCGCTACAGGCACTTGCCACTTACCGACGAACTGATCACGTGCAACCATACCTGTAATCGAACGGTCACCAATGGTGATTAAGAACGATTTAGATGCAACAGTTGGATTCTTAAGAACGCGGTAAATCGCATCTTTCAAATCTGTTACTGTTTCAGCAGTGAAGTCATCGCCTTTACGTTCAATCGTTTCGTATGAACGGCTCATGCGCGGTGTGCCGCCAAGCATCACTTGCATTGGCATATCCACAGCTTTGTTGCCGAATAATGGATCTTCAACCGTTAAATGACGCGCTGCAGTCGCTTCACCTAGTACGGCGAATGGACAGCGTTCACGTGCACATAGTGATTCAAAGAGTTCTAAAGATGATGGACGGATTGCCAATACATAGCGTTCTTGCGCTTCATTCGACCAGATTTCCATCGGAGACATGCCTTTTTCAAGCGATGGAATTTTACGCAGATCAAGTACCGCACCTAACTCGTGATCGTTCACAAGTTCAGGCATTGCATTTGAGATACCGCCCGCGCCTACGTCATGTACAGACACGATTGGGTTATGATCTTCCATGCGCCAGCAAGCATCAATCACTTCTTGGCAACGGCGTTCCATTTCTGGGTTTTCACGCTGTACAGATGCGAAGTCTAGGTTTTCACCCAACTTACCGCTGTCTACAGAAGACGCTGCACCGCCGCCTAAACCAATCAGCATTGCAGGACCACCTAGTACGATCAGTAAATCGCCTGGTTGAATCGCATCTTTTTCTACATGGTCAGGACGGATGTTACCGTAACCACCGGCAATCATAATTGGCTTATGGAAGCCTTTTACATCACCATTGACATTTTGTTCAAATGTACGGAAGTAACCATTTAACGCAGGACGACCAAATTCATTGTTAAACGCTGCACCACCCAATGGGCCTTCAATCATAATTTGAAGTGGAGATGCCATACGAGATGGTTTGCCGTAGTTTTCTTCCCATGGCTGTTCAAAGCCCGGAATGTTCAAGTTAGATACGGTAAAACCTGTTAAACCTGCTTTTGGCTTACCACCACGACCTGTTGCGCCTTCGTCACGGATTTCACCGCCCGAACCTGTTGCTGCACCAGCAAATGGTGCAATCGCTGTCGGATGGTTATGTGTTTCCACTTTCATCAAGATGTGAGCGGCTTGACTCTTGTATTTATAAACGTGGTGACCTGTTTCAGCATCTAGTTTTGGATAAAAACGCTGTGTGTCAAAACCAACAATTACAGAAGCGTTGTCTTTATATGCCGACAATACATCTGTAGGTGATTCTTTATAGGTGTTTTTAATCATTTGGAACAATGACAATGGTTGAACTTCACCATCAATTGTCCATTCTGAACCAAAGATTTTATGACGGCAGTGTTCAGAGTTTGCTTGAGCAAACATCATCAATTCGATGTCATGCGGGTTGCGACCCATTTTTGTGAATGCATCGGTTAAATAATCGATTTCTTCATCAGAAAGCGCAAAACCAAATTCAGAGTTAGCTTTCACCAACGCTTCTTTACCTTGACCCAAAATATCAATTGAGTTTAAAGGCTTTGGTTCAGTTTCAGAGAAAAGTGCCGCAGCATCTTCAATAGCATTGAAAACACTTTCGGTCATGCGGTCATGTAATGCTAGTTTTACTTCATCAGAAACAGCATTTACGCCCTTCAAAGTAAACAAAACACCGCGTTCAAGGCGATGAACCGGTGTATTACAGTTTGCAAAAATATCCGTTGCTTTCGATGACCACGGAGAGATTGTCCCAACGCGTGGCGTCACTAATATTTGGACTTCATCACTTGCTGGCTGGCGCAATTCAAAAGATTGACCATCATTAAGCAGCTGTAAAGCAGATTGCTGTTGCTGTTCGCTTAGCGCTTGGTCAAATAGATAGACCAATTGGCTTTCAATTTCTTGAACAGAACTAATCGAAGATAGACGTGTTAATAGTTGCGTTTTCTTAAAAGAAGAGTGTGCTGGTGCACCGGCCACGATAAACATGCTGATTTTGGCTCCACGGGCTGGTCTTTTGAACCAAGCCGCAATGTGACTTGAAGAGAGCGCATATTCTACTGTGAATTAGTTAAATCAGCTAGATGCCAAAAGCAGTTTCTATCCGAGAATGGCACAAGATTTTTTAAATTTTGTTTTTATTTTCAGTCAAAAAGATTGAATACAGCAGCGCAGCTTAGCACAAAATAAATTGTAAAAAACATTAATCGAAAATTAATATCAATTTTAGAATTTTGAGGCTTTCAAGGCGGCATTACCAATGGGTTTGAATCAGCGAATAGTCTAGCCAATGAATAATATTTATCTTAAAAACACCCTACCTTAATACGAATAATTCTACACCTACACCGATACCCTTAAATAAAGTGTCAAGCTATGACGCTACCCACTATTACTTTAGTCACAAGTTTGGCATCATAGTTTTTAGTAAATAACTGAATAATGATAAATGACTCAAATGCGTTGGCTTGAACTTCTTTCTACAGTTCGTATTGGTAGCAATAAACACAGTTCTGAACAGGCACGTAGCCCCTTCCACAAAGACTACGACCGCATTATTTTTTCGCAAAGCTTTCGACAATTAAACCGCAAGACCCAAGTCCATCCCCTCACCCAACATGATGGCATTCATACTCGCCTAACTCACTCTTTAGAAGTGTCTTGTATTGGACGTTCACTGGGGATGCTGGCGGCTGAGAAAATTAAAGATGAACTCCCGATGTGGATTTCACCTGCCGATGTCGGTGCAATTATTCAAGCTGCGTGCTTGGCACACGATATTGGTAATCCACCTTTTGGCCATGCAGGCGAATATGCCATTCGAGAATGGTTTGATGACGCATCGCATACCAACTTTTTACAGGACTTAAGCCCTGAAGAAGAAGCCGATGTGCGTCAGTTTGAAGGTAATGCACAAGGCTTACGTTTACTGACTAAAATTGACTATCATCCGAATGATGGTGGTATGCGTTTAACCTATGCAACTTTAGGTGCATATTTAAAATACCCGTGGCTTTCAAAAACCATTGCATCGCAAGGCAATAAACCTGCAAGCCAACGAGCAAAGTTTGGTTGTTATCAAGCAGAAAAAGAAATCTTGCAGCAAATTGCAGAACAACTCGGTTTAATTCAACTGGGCGAATATCACTACTGTCGTCATCCGTTGACCTATTTGCTTGAAGCCGCAGATGACGTTTGTTATGCCTTAATTGACCTTGAAGATGGCATTATCCTCAACATGTTGAACTATAACGAAGTTGAGCCAATTTTCCTTGATTTGGTCGGTGACTATGGCATACCTGCCGAATTGGCGATGACTGATACCACTTGGCAACAAAAAATTGCCGCATTACGTGGTCGAGTGATGAAACGTCTAGTCGAAGAAGTCACGACAGCCTTCGCCCGCCATCATCATGAAATTTTGTCAGGTCAACTTAAAGGCAGTTTATTGCAATATTGCAGTGAAGATATTGAAATCGGGATTAACCGTGCCAAAGAACTGGCTCGTGATAAAATCTTTGAACATCCGCATAAGGCAGGTTTGGAAATTATTGCACACCAAAGTTTGCAAAATATTTTGGATGCCTTTATTCCACTGACCACGCCCAATAAAACTTTGAGCTTTAAAGAGCAACGATTGATGTCTATTTTACATCGTTCAGGAGCACATTTTGGGCCGTTGCATTATGAAAACATCATGCAAGTATTGGATATTATCTCTAAATTTTCAGACCATCAGGCTTATAACCTTGCACAGGAACTTCAAGGCAATAAAGTTGGTTTCTTTTAAACCATTAAAATATCGAAGGCTAGCAATTCACTATCCTTCACGCTAATCTCACAACAAATTGGACATGTGGGAAATACCCACAGTGAACTTAAATATAGTCTGAACTTAAATAAAGTGAATAAATGACATGATCGGATGTTTAATTGGCGAAGTGCTGGCATTGGAAGCACCAACAGTATTACTCAATGTAAATGGTGTGGGCTATGAAATTGACACCCCACTTTCTACATTTTGCCAACTACAAAAAGGTCAAAAAATTACCCTGTGGACACATCTGGCTGTTCGTGAAGATGCACAACTGCTGTATGGATTTAGCAATGCTCAAGAAAAACTGATTTTTCGCACACTTTTAAAAGTTAACGGCGTAGGCCCTAAAATGGCACTGGGCATTTTATCAACATTAAGTGTTGAAATGCTGATTCACACGGTTGAACATGAAGATGTAAACACTTTAGTCAAAGTTCCGGGTGTAGGCAAAAAGACCGCTGAACGCCTCATGATTGAGTTACGTGATCGCTTTAAAGCCATGGCTTCAGGCACTGCACCAACCAATTCAACTGTTGAACAAATTCAATTTACGGGCAACTCTGCCGTAGCTGAAGCTGAAGCGGCCTTACAGTCTTTAGGTTATAAATCTGCTGAAGCACAAAAATTAGTGAATGCTGCCAAAGGTGACTTTACTGAAGCCAGCGACATTATCCGTGCAGCACTTAAGTCGATGAATAAATAATTCAAATAGACATACCTATACACCTAAATTGGATACACGAAGGCGACATGGATGTCGCCATGTTGGATTGGGATATAAGGATATATCCTCAATCCAACACAAGATTTACTTGCGGACTTTTAAATATATTTAAAAGCCCTCATTTTGATCTTTCAAAAGTAAAGCAATGCCTACACAATGGCACCTTAACACAAATCACAACTTGAGGCTGTGCCTCGAAAGTTCAGCCAGAGATTGATTTAATTATATGCAAGACCGTCTTATCAGTGGTTCAGAAAAACCCGAAGACCACTTCGACCGCGCCATTCGCCCAACTTCCCTCGATGACTACATCGGGCAGCCTGTCGTCCGTGAGCAAATGGAAATCTTTATCGGTGCTGCACGTGGCCGTGAAGAAGCACTCGATCACACCTTAATTTTTGGCCCACCGGGTTTAGGTAAAACCACACTGGCCAATATTATTGCCCGTGAAATGGGTGGTAACTTAAAATCGACATCAGGCCCTGTCCTTGAGCGTGCAGGCGATTTGGCTGCAATGCTAACCAACCTCGAAGAAGGTGATGTTTTATTTATTGATGAGATCCATCGACTTTCACCGGTCATCGAGGAAATTTTATATCCAGCTATGGAAGACTATCAGTTGGATATCATGATTGGTGAAGGACCAGCTGCCCGTTCGATCAAACTGGATTTACCACCCTTCACTCTTGTTGCAGCGACGACTCGTGCAGGCCTACTGACCTCTCCTTTACGTGACCGTTTTGGTATCGTACAACGCTTAGAGTTTTATTCTGTCAAAGACTTAACGCATATTGTGACTCGTTCTGCCAACTTGATGGATGTGCCCATGACCGCCGAAGGTGCTCAAGAAGTTGCACGCCGTGCTCGTGGGACACCTCGTATTGCAAACCGTTTATTACGCCGGGTCCGTGATTATGCGCAAGTCAAAGGCACAGGTGAAGTAACCCAAGAGATGGCTCAACGTGCTTTGGACATGCTAAATGTCGATAAAGATGGTTTAGATACGCTAGACCGCCGTTATTTATCAATGCTACTAGAGCGTTTTGATGGTGGCCCTGCAGGTGTAGAAGCTCTAGCTGCTGCTATGGCAGAAGACTCAGGGACGCTAGAAGATGTAATCGAGCCCTACCTCATTCAGCAAGGCTATGTCATGCGTACTGCGCGTGGACGTATTGCCACCAATATGGCGTATTTACAGTTTGGGATGACACCACCAGAGCCGAAAGATAAGTAAACGATAATTCACTGAACGACTTCAGGGAGTTAAATGCTCCCTGCATGTTTATTTAAATTTTAAAATAAATTCAAGCCACTACAAACAATAGACTAAAATGATAAATCTTGAGAATAGAATAATTAACAAAATTAATAGCGACTACATTCAAAACCTACCATTAGACAGTGCCATTGAACACATTCCCAGAGAACAACCTATCAGTTCATTTAGCCCAAAACAAATGAGTGATTTTGAAAGCTTATTCCACACCGAATACAATTATTTTATCACTGTCGAATGTGAAAACATTCTTAGCAAAGAAACCATAGAAGTAAGTGAAGATAATATCTTAACTATTAAACAATCGCCTTCTACATATCGTATAAAAAACCTGAGCTTCAACTATACTTCTGCCCTCATTTTTATTGGGACGTACTATCACGACGACGTACAAGTTTTGGTCAAGGAAAACTTTAAGCCAGCAAAAATTAA
The DNA here is from genome assembly GCF_013419675.1 of Acinetobacter sp. YH12069. Classification (NCBI taxonomy): domain Bacteria; kingdom Pseudomonadati; phylum Pseudomonadota; class Gammaproteobacteria; order Moraxellales; family Moraxellaceae; genus Acinetobacter; species Acinetobacter sp. YH12069. The sequence goes on from NZ_VOZS01000007.1 coordinate 109,004, forward strand.
TACTTTGTATTTCAGCTTCTCATTCTTTGCTTTAGCCATACTCGTTTATGTATTTTTCTGGATAGATCTACCTAATAAACTTTCACTTATGTTAGTTATTGGCCTTGGCTTTTGCTGCTTAACGTATATGTATGAATCTTTGAAGGCATTACTCCCCAAGCAACAGAAAAAGAAAATGGAAGAAACTCACTTTCATATTGCGGGATATTTAGCAGCTCATCTACAGGATTTTGTCGATGCAAAATTTAAATTAGATGAACAAACAAATTAAAAGTAGTCTCTTTTTTTAAACAATAATGACAACTACGAAAGTTAAAGATTTACGTGAGTTGAAACCTTGTGCCATTGGACTGATAACTCACGGTGCTAAACTGCCCGTCATTGAAGCACTTGACGAATCATTGAATTATCGCCATTTTTTAAATGCTCTAATTCTTTGCTGAAGTGCAGACCAATATTTTTCAGATTTTATAAAGACGGAACACTCTCATGGCGAATAAATTCGAATTCAACATTCGTGTATATATTGAAGATACAGATGCAGGTGGCATTGTTTACCACGCAAATCATATTCGCTTTATGGAACGTACCCGCACAGAATGGCTACGCGCTTCAGGTGTAGACCATTATTGGCATCAAAAAGATTACAACTTTGTCGTTCATAAAATTAATGTGAAATATTCACGTCCTATATTAATGGATGACCTGATTACTGTTACAGCAAGTGTAGTTTCGTGTAAGGCTACGTCATTTGTGTTGCAACAAAATATTTATCGTGGTGATATTATGCTGGCATCAGGTGAGGTAGAATTGGCATGTATCAGTGCAGAGATGAAACCCCGTCGCCTTCCTGATGAAATACGTGAACTGATTCTGAAAGAATTGGAACAAGATTAAAAAAATTATTTGGCACATGTAGTAACTATGGCAACTCAACTAGAATCAACACTCAAAGTTTCAGACCTAATCTTACAAGCAAGTCCTGTCGTACAACTGGTAATGCTCCTGCTGCTCTTAGCTTCGTTATTCAGTTGGTATCTGATTGCCAAGTTACACATGAGTTATAAAAAAGCGCAGGCTGACGATGAACATTTCCAAAAAATATTTTGGTCTGGCGCCGAACTCAATACTTTATACAACAATGCTCAGCTCAACTCGAAACGTGTTGGCCTTGAAGATGTTTTCTATCAAGGTTTAGGCGAGTTTTTCAAACTTAAAAAACGTAATGCCAGCGCAGAACAATCAATTGAAGGTACAGAACGTATTCTTCGTGTGGGTTTAAGCCGTGACCAAGGACATTTAGAAAATGGTTTAGGCGCGCTTGCGAGTATTGGCTCGGTTGCACCCTATGTCGGTTTATTCGGTACCGTTTGGGGCATTATGAACGCCTTTATTGGTTTAGCAGATGTTGACCAAGTCACCCTTGCTACGGTTGCTCCTGGTATTGCAGAGGCATTGATTGCAACGGCCATTGGTCTTTTTGCGGCAATTCCTGCTGTACTAGCATTTAACCATTTTACAGCCAAAGGTGAAGCCGTTTATAACGATCGTGCTCTTTTTGCCGAAGAAATGGTTGCGTTATTACAACGCCAGTCTGTAGGTTCAACTCAGGACAATGACTAATGGCTATTCAACGTTCTGGACGCTTTGAGCGTATCAAAAAACCATTAAAAAGTGACATGAACGTCGTACCTTATATTGATGTCATGTTAGTTCTTTTGGTGATTTTCATGGTCACTGCACCTATGATCACCACAGGTGTCAAAGTCGACTTACCACAGGCAAATGGCACGCCTATGCAAGCGGAAGATCGCCCTGCGATTGTTACACTTGAGGCAGATGGTACGATCAAACTCGAAGATAAAAATCATCAAAATGATGTACTCACACTCGATGAACTAAAATCTGTTTTAACTGCTTCGCAAAATGAAGCCAACGAACAGAAAAAGCAAATGAGTGTCCTGATTAACGGCAGTGAATCTCGTCCTTATGGTGAAGTCATGAAACTCATGTCTACCCTTCAAGATGCAGGTTTAACACAAGTAGGTTTACTGACTGAGCCATTAAAGTAATTTATGAAAGATTTCAAAAAGCCGCCTTTTAAACAAAAAGCCGTTGCGATTGGTTTCACACTAGGTGTGCATATCGTCGCTGTGGTTGGCTTACTTTATCTTGGCATGAGTAAACCACCTGAGCCCCCTAAAAAAATAACCACTGTTTTGGTAAAACCGGAAGATTTAAAACCTGTAACACGTGAAGTCACAGAGTTTGATGAAACCGCGCATGAAAATGTAGCTAAACAAATAACGCAAACAGCCGAACCTAGCGTTGAACCAGCACCCGAGATTCCAACGGCTGCACCGCCTAAGCCAGCAGAACCACCTAAGGCAGATCCACAGATTGCTGCCCAACAAGCACTCGCAGCGGCAAAAGCACAGCAACTTGCAGAACAAAAAGCTGCGGACAGTGCGAAGCGTGCTCAAGAACAAGCTAAAGCGGCTGAAGCTGCAAAACTAAAAGCGCAACAAGAAGCCAAAGCGGATGCGGCTAAGGCAAAAGCAGATGCTACGGCGAAAGCCAATGCTGACGCAGCAAAACGTAAAGCAGATGCTGATGCAAAAGCCAAGGCTGAAAAAATCCGTGCCGATGCATTAAGAAAAGCAGAAGCTGACAAAGCCAAAGCTGCAGCAACGGCAAAAGCCAATGCAGATGCAAAAGCCAAGGCCAATGCAGATGCGGCGAAACGTAAAGCAGACGCCGATGCCAAAGCTAAAGCCAATGCGGAAGCTGCAAAACGTAAAGCTGATGCTGATGCCAAAGCTAAAGCCAATGCAGAAGCTGCAAAACGTAAAGCTGATGCTGATGCGAAAGCCAAGGCCAATGCAGATGCGGCAAAACGTAAAGCAGATGCTGATGCAAAAGCTAAGGCCAATGCAGAAGCTGCAAAACGTAAAGCAGATGCTGATGCCAAAGCTAAGGCTGATGCAAAGGCAAAAGCCGATGCCGAAGCACGCGAACGTGCAGCCGAAGAAGCCAAAGCTTCATCTGCAAAAAAAGCAGCTGAAGAAGCCGCACAGAAAAAGGCTGAAGCGAAGAAGATTGCATCTACTGCAAAGAAAGATTTTGAAAATAAAATCCGTCGTGCATGGGACACACCTTCTGACTCTGCGGGTAAATCGGCAACTGCTCGGGTGACATTATCAGAAAGTGGTTCAGTCCGATCAGTTATTGTGAACTCTAGTGACCCTGATATGAAAGCCAGTATTGAAGCCGCGGTTCGTGCTGCAGCACCGTACCCAATGCCAAGCGACCCTGATGCTAGACGTGAAGCACAAAGCTTTACCTCTACATTTAGATCTTCAAATTAAGTTTGATAAATCCCTGCATTGATTGCGGGGATTTTTTTATATTTCTTCTGAATATGGCAAACTTTGGAAAATTTATTGATTAGATGGGTTCATTCACTGATTTTTTGAATGAAACAAATTCTATTTGGTCGACACTTTTCATAAAATGACATATATATAAGTTTTACTAACTCAGCCTAATCAAGAGCTACTTATTTCTTCTAAACATTTGATTCAAAAATTAAATTTCAACTATATATAATTATCATTTCCAATTCAAAATGTGATGTTGTCTGCACCAATTTTAAGATAAACTTCAGTGAACTCGAATAAAATCTCTGCATTTTTCACAGTGTTATAACAGTTCAGTCATATTTTCATGCTTTTAATAATCCAAAATCATGCCATTATGTGACACAACCTAATACAGACAATAACTCACATTTTTAGAGTAGTTAGCGAATGATGGAAATGACGCGTAAACATCTTCTTTGCTTAGCAATTATGACCGCTTTGAGTCCAGTTTTAATCACTCAAACACATGCACAGCTTCATCTTGAAATCACCAAGGCGCCTGAAGAGGCACCTAAAATTGCGATCGTGCCTTTTAGTAATGACTCAAATATTTATCCAGTGGTTGAAAATGACTTGAACCGCTCAGGTAAATTTACCAGTGCCTCTAAAAACTTACCTGCAACTGCAACAATAAATTCACCTAATGCAGAAGCATGGAAAGCTGCGGGCGTACCCTATGTCGTGACAGGCACATCAAAAACAACAGCAGATGGCTCTTATGAAATTCACTACCAACTGTATGATGTTGAAAAAAAACAATACCTGTTAAATGAACTACTCACTGTACCTGCTTCACGTTACCGTCAAGCAGCGCATATGATCAGTGATGCAATCTATCAAGCTTTAACTGGCATTCCAGGTGACTTCAGCGGCCGTATTGCCTATGTATTGCGTAATGCAGCAACACCAGATCAGCGCTATACCCTACAAATTGCAGATACGGATGGTGAACAACCCCGTACCATTTTGACTTCACGAGATCCAATCCTGTCCCCTGCGTGGACACCTGATGCGAAAAAGCTAGCCTATGTTTCTTTTGAAACCAAGCGCCCTGCGATTTACATCCAAGACTTAGCAAGTGGTAACCGTGAAAAAGTAGCAAGTTTCCGTGGACTGAATGGTGCACCAAGCTTCTCACCTGACGGTAAATCTATGTTGTTTACCGCATCGATGCATGGCAATCCTGAAATCTATCAAATGGATTTACAGACTCGCCAATTAAAACGCATGACCAATGACACAGCGATTGATACAGAAGCACGTTATGCCCCTGACGGTAAATCATTTATTTTTACCTCTGACCGTGGTGGCTCTCCACAAATTTATACCTACAACTTAAGTACTGAAAGCGTAAAACGTTTGACTTTCCGTGGCGCTTTCAATGCCCGTGGCACTTTAAGTGCTGATGGTAAAAAATTAGCTTTGGTGCATCGTCCTAGCGGTAGTAACTATAAAGTTGCGGTTCAAGACATTGGTTCTGGTGTAACCAATATTTTAACACCAACAAGTTTAGATGAATCCCCAAGCTTCTCTCCAAATGGTCAAATGGTGGTGTATGCAACCCGTGAAGCAAACCGTGGTTTGCTCTCGATCATGTCTTTAGATGGCCGTTTCCGCATGAACTTACCAAGTGAACAAGGTGAAGTTCGTGAGCCAGCTTGGGCACCGAAATAAACACTGCATGATTTATTCAACAATAACTTTTTAATGAAACATCATAAATAACCGTCATGGAGATCAATATGAAAGCAATGAAACTGATTGCATTACCTGTTTTAGCTACAGCATTAGTAATGACTGGTTGTGCCAGCCGTAAACCTGCAGCAGATGTACAAGCAGGACAAAACCCAAATGGCTCAACCACTGTAAACACTTCAGGTTTAAGTGAAGATGCAGCACTCAATGCACAAAACCTTGCGGGTGCATCATCGAAAGGTGTAACTGAAGCGAATAAAGCATTTTTAGCGAAGCGCGTAGTACACTTTGACTACGACAGTACCGAGCTTAGCAATGAAGACTTACAAACCCTTCAAGCTCATGCTCAGTTCCTGGTTGCTAATGCAAACTCACGCGTAGCTTTAACAGGTCACACCGATGAACGTGGTACTCGTGAATACAACATGGCACTTGGTGAACGTCGTGCCAAAGCTGTTGAAAGCTTCCTGATTACAACAGGTGTAAGCCCTAACCAGCTTGAAGCAGTCAGCTATGGTAAAGAAATGCCAATCAATGCGGGTCATGATGAAAATGCATGGAAAGAAAACCGCCGCGTAGAAATTAACTACGAAGCGGTTCCTCCGCTACTGAAATAAGACTTGAAAAAGTCTGAGCTAAAAAAAGCACTCATTGATGAGTGCTTTTTTGATTTAACCCGTATCATTTTTTAATATCGTTTCATTTACAGCGTTCTGTGCTTTAACTCATTTTAGCCCTTTAACTCAGGATAAATTCAGTTAGTTGCTTTAGAACTTTAAGAAAATATCCAATTAAAAATGCAAATGAACGACTTTCAAAACGAGATCCTTAGCTTTACCAACTAGAAAATTAGCTTAACAATCCAAATCATTACGCTTCTGCTTCCGGATGTTCAGCATTTTCTTTTTCTGTTTGCATCGACTCAATGAGGTCATGTTTATTGAACTTTTTATACTCTGCTTTTGCTTCGTAACTGCTCCATGCAGCTTTTACGGTATCCGCAGAAATATCGTCTAAATTCAATCCCTCAGTTGCAGTCGGAGTCGCATCAAATTTTTGTGTGGTCATTGTTGTGCTCCCTGTCTTTCGATTTATACATTAGATTCAACATAGCATGTTATTCAGGACTTGCAAGGGTAAAATCACGACAAATAGTCTAGTTTAATTTTTCTTTTCCTTCGTTCTCATCTAAAATGTTGCACAATCACATTTTTATCATTTTTGATAAATTAATATTTGGAGTTTTCCGGTTATGTCAAATCTCACCCTTTCCCAATTTCTACAACAACAAAGTGGTAATCTTACTCCTGCATTAGCACAAGTTATTGAAACAATTGGTAATACATGCAAAGACATCGACCTTCTTTTACAAAAAGGTGCTTTGGCTGGTGTATTGGGTAGCGCGCAACACGAAAACGTTCAAGGTGAAGAACAAAAGAAACTTGATGTCATTTCAAATGATTACCTCATCGATGCATTAAAAGTTCATCCACATGTCGGTGGTTTGGCATCTGAAGAATTAGATGAATTCACACCAGCTCAAGAAAATGGCGATTATCTTGTCTTGTTCGACCCATTAGATGGTTCAAGCAATATCGATATCAACATGTGTGTCGGCACAATTTTCTCAATTCTTCCTGCAAAAAATGCGGTAACGCAAGCTGAAGATTTCATGCAAGCGGGTGTTAACCAAGCGGCTGCAGGTTATGTACTGTATGGTCCATCAACAATGATGGCTCTAACTGTCGGCGCTGGCGTAGTCTTCTTTACTTTTGATCCAGAAAGCAAAGAATTTTTATTAACTAAAGATGCGATTGCGGTTGCAGCAAACACTAAAGAATATGCAATTAATGCATCGAACCAACGTCACTGGGAAGAACCTGTAAAACGTTATATCGACGAACTTCTTGCAGGTAAAACTGGCCCGCGTGAAAAAGACTTCAATATGCGTTGGGTCGCATGTATGGTGGGTGATATTCATCGTATTCTTTGCCGTAGCGGTATATTCATGTATCCATACGACTTCAAAGATCCGAAAAAAGCAGGCCGTCTACGTTTAATGTACGAAGCAAACCCAATGAGTATGTTGATGGAACAAGCTGGCGGTGCTTCTACAACAGGCCGTGTCCGCATTCTAGACATCCAACCAACAGAACTTCATCAACGTGTTCCTGTGATTATTGGTTCTAAAAACGAAGTTGACCTAGTTACGTCATACCATAATTAATTTCTTATAACGAAAGTCAGTATTTTTGCTGACTTTCGTGGATATCTCCCTCATGGCTCTGATTTATCTCGAATCAAAAGACAACCCTAAAATTAAGCACCTCCGTGGCTTAATCGAACAAAATGCCTACCGTAAAAAACAAGGTCAAACTGTTTTGGAAGGCACACACTTGGTGTTGTCATGGTTAGACTCAAAACGTCCAATCAAATCGATTTTCACCACTGAACAAGCAATTAACCATGCTGATTTCGATCGCATTGCGGAACAATATCAAGGTGCGGTGTTCATTCTAAGTGAATCTTTATACAAAGATATCAGTACACTTGGAACATCTATTGCTTGCTTAGCGATTGTGGATTTACCAAGTTCAAGTGAAGCGCTTAACTTCAGTGAAGACACCTTAATTTTAGACAACATTCAAGACCCTGGTAATGTAGGTACCCTACTCCGTTCTGCTGCCGCAGCGGGTATTGAGCAAGTCGTTTGTACCAAAGGCTCTGCATCACTCTGGTCACCGCGTGTATTACGCGCAGGTATGGGCGCACATTTTTCATTAAATACCTTTGAAAATATTGCCCTTGAAGATATTTTGACGAAATTCAAAATTCCAGTGTATGCAACAAGCTCACATCAGTCTGAAAACCTATATAGCAAAAATTTACGCAAACAATGTGTGTGGATTTTAGGCAATGAAGGTCAAGGTGTTTCTGAGTATGCATTACAACATGCAGAAGCCGTAGCGATTCCTCAACCGGGTGGTCAAGAATCACTAAACGTAGCCATTGCTGGCTCGATCTGTTTTTTTGAAATGGTACGTCAGCGTCAGTAAAATCGTTATTTTATTGTATTTAGCGCTTAAGCCTGAAAAAAATAGACTACACTAGAAAAAATAATAATTCTTTTTGTCAACCTAACCGTTATTTCCATCGTTATTTGTATATGAATATGGAAATAATGGTGGGTATCCGATGACAGGATTTTCCATCTCTATGGATTTAGCACCCAAAAAGTCCGAGACGCAAGACAGCAGTGTTTTAAAAAGCACGGCTGAGTCTCGCCTGAAAAACTTCATGAATGAAGTGACGGGGCGTGCTTTAGTAATGATGGAAAGTGCAACGCACGGTCAACATGGCATTGCCATGGACTTGGTGCAAGAAGCCTTTATTTCCTTACATAAAGCTTATGCTGAAAAGTCCACAGAGGAATGGTATCCCCTGTTTTACACCATTTTAAATAATAAGCTGCAAGATTGGCGTCGAAAGGAAGCACGTCGTTCGCAGCCGTTTTCCCTATTTAGAAAAGTCAGCCTAGATGACGATGATGTTGAATTGCAAGATGTTGTTGATGAATCAACGCCTAATCCATTCGACTTCTTAGATCAAGCAGTTACTGCAGAGGAAATACAAGATGCTATCGCAGAACTTCCAGTCCGCCAGCAACAAGCATTTATGTTGCGAGCTTGGGAAGGCTTTGATACGCATACAACTGCAGAAATTATGAATTGTTCCGAAGGCAGTGTGAAAACACATTACCACCGTGCCATTCAAGGTTTACGTACCGCTTTGGCACATTTGAATCCACATATGGGAGGATCATCCGAATGAAACAAGATGATTTCTTAAAGCAAGTAACTTCCAAACTTGATGGACTCGCACAGCACCATAAAGACAAAGCAACTGTCATGAATAACGTGCTTGAAGATATTCATCAGCGCGAAACTTCTCGTTATGGTTTCTGGAAAATGTCTGGCTTTGCACTTGCAGCAGCAATTGCAGGTTTTGTCATTTTACCGAATGCGACTGTACTGGATGACAAACCACAAAATCAGGTGATTTCAACCCCTAAGCTCTCCCCTCAAATGGTGGAAGATCTTGAAATGTTGATGGTTCTGGGTGAGGACAAAGTTCCACATGGCAGCTAAAAAATTAGCAATTGCATTCTGTGCTTTTAGTTTTTTGCAAACCAGTTTTGCTGGCTTTGATCGCTTTTGGATTTTTTCAAAAGATGCAGATACTCAAGTTAATGAAACTTGGGATTCGCTATCTGAAGCAGAACAACAGGCTTTAATTAAAAAGTATCAGGCACTCAAAGAGATTCCTGCAGATCAACGTGTCAGCTTGCAACAGCGCATGGATTGGTTCACCCAACTTCCTGACAGTGAAAAGCAGCGTATGCGCGAAACATGGCAAAAAATGAGTACTTTAGAACGTAAAGAACTCGCGACACGTATGCAAAAAGCTAGTCCTGATGAACGACCTGCTATTCGCGATGAGTATATCAATAAATATTTACAGCCTATCGCTGTCGTTCACTAATTAAAAACAACAGTATGTTGTGAAAATCAAATCCATTACATTAGCTAAGCCATAAAAAAGCCTCTTATCGAGGCTTTTTTATTGTCTTACTTGCTCAACCGACGTTGACGATACACACCTAAACCAATCAATGCCAGCAATCCAAATACTCCCATTGAGCCACCGCCGCTAGAAGAAGAGTTGGTATTTTTCGCTGTATTCTTAAGAGTCAGAATTGCATTACTTGATGCAATGCCGTCACTATCGATAACGCTATATTCAACAGGATAGTCAAACTGACTAAAGCCATTTTTTACAGAGAAGGTGATTTTGCCACCGTAGCAGGTTTCCTTTAAATAACTTGCTGGACAGCTACCACTATACTCAGCTTCAAAGTTTAAACCTGCTGGGATTTTCGTAAAACGAATTGGAATAATTTGGCCTTCTTCATTTTTATGCCATACCGATTTACCCGCTGGCATAGATGCAACTGGACCATCACCATCATCATTAGCATTTTCTAATAAATTATTGACTGTAACAGACAAATTATTTGACGGACTAATCGTATATTGGGCAGCTTTGGCCACTGGGGTCATATTTTTAAAGGCCACACGGACCAAACCAGAGGATTCCGCCTGACTCCCTGTCTTTTGTTTTAGCGTATATTTACAAAAACCGTATTCGGTAGGTGCTGTTGTTGCCCCACTGGTGCGATAAATAACGATTTGTTTTATTCCCGCATCCCAATCACAGTGCAGGTCATGCGGTGGATTACCTACGATACTTGCTTCGCCTGTACTAGACACCGTAATTTCACTACCGATGCCGATTGGTGAAGTCGTCACGGTATAGTTGTCAGCATTTAAGGCAATTTGTCGTGTTTCAGCACTACCATTCACAGACTCTTCTTGAGGTAATGATGCCGGGAACGGATCAAAATAAACCGCACGATATTTAAGGTTATTTTTTAATGCACTGAATACCGCTTCGTACTTTGTTAAATCATCCTGATTGGCAACTTTGTATTCTGCATAATCAGGATCATCGATATCCTTTTTCAGAGCATCAATTGTATTTTGATACTTATCTTGCAGAGCTGTTAAAGACTCATTGGTAATATCTGCCATATCTGCTGCGGTTAAATTCATTAACTCAACCGAACCAATATCACATGTGTTTCTTTGCGTAGGTGATAACTGTAAAGTACCATCTGTGATCCGCAAAATACCCCGTTGATCCGCATCACTACAACCTTCTAAGCCAAGATTGATCAAGTCAAAACCGCTGCCGATTGCTTTCGGGTAATACAAAGGTAAATACAAGTTATAAGCAGATTTTGTTTGTAGGGCGCTTAATAAAGTGCCCATAGCATAGCTACTTACGTCATGGTTTTGCAGAAAGCTTTCCGTACTATTCAGCACACTTTCGGGTAAATCACACTGTGCGGCTGCCAGTTCAAAAGCGTTATTACTTGCAACAAATTTTTGACCATTATCAGGTACTGCATTATTCAGATAACGACAAGATTTTCCACCAGTATTGTAGGCCAATACATTGAAATACCAAGCCTTTGTACCATTGTTATCATAATAATAGGTACTAGCCGCATTGTTCTCGACTATTGTATTACTGGTTAAAACGAAGCTAGAAAAAGCACTTAAACGTTCCGTTCCCTGAGAAATGGCACGGATAATACTACCCGTATTTGGATTTGCTTGGTTTTTTGCAATCGTATTTGCTGTCAGTTCAACTTTGGCATTTCCACAGAAGTCCATCACACTATTGCTCGTCGATGAACCATTTTGAATAATACTGCTTTGCTGGAACACAATTTCAGGCTGGGTATCCCCCAAGTTGCCGATACAGTCCATAGCTACCACACTACCTTTAGGTGCGACGTTACCCTGAACTAAACTGCTCACCAATAATGTTTTTTTCGACATATTATGCGCAACGGAGTAGATCGCACCGCCAGCAACTTTGGCCTGAGAGTTTTCAATTGCACCATTATTTAAGGTAAATGCTCCCCCTAAATACAAGGCACCACCACGGTCTTCTGCCATCCCGCCAGTAAGGCGTACATTATTGACGATAAAGTTGGCTTCTGAGCGTGAAGTATTAAAAATTCGGGATTTGCCTTGGGCATTAATCGTCGTTCTAATATCTTCATAGGCAGGAAATTTCTGCGTCAGTAAATTTTTTGAATCATAGTTAAAGCGACTTTTCCCCTCTATCACGATCTGATTTAGAGGAACTAACTCACCTTTGGTCAGAAGATATTCACCTGCTTCAAGTTGAATATAATCGGTCTGCCCATTATTTGGATTACCGACATTACATCCACCAAAAGATTTGTTTTTACGTGCAGTTTCAATCGCTTCACGTAAAGAACATTGATTGAGATTTTCACCATTTTCATCATCAAAGGTCGTAACTTTGATGATGTTACTTGTCGCTGCCATAGATGACATAGCCGCAAGGACCATGACCGCCAGCAATCCTTTTTTATAATTTTTCATGTGCTGTCCTTAATTCTATCCAGACTATTTTTTAAAGCGACGAAATCCAACTAAGCCAAGCAGCGCAAAAATACTCGCCCAGCCTAGAGCACCACCCGAAGTTTTAACGGTTTTACTTTCCATTTCATTGTTTGGTTCTTGGAAAATACGCACTTCTGCAGCTAAATAATTTTTTGCCGAAGTATTAAAACGGGTTGAAGACGTCACCACACGCAATTCAAAAATATCTGCGCCATGCCAATTTCCATTTGGCGTGTATTCAAAATCACCATTCAAATTCAGTGTAAATTTACCTTTAGATTCGGTGCTTTGTACAATTATTGGGCAACCATCTTGCCATGGCTCACCCGTTGGATTTGCCATACCCATCACTTTTGAACATTCTTCTTTTGGAATTAAATCACTGTCACCTAATGCATCTAAAATATTAAACTTGGCTACTTCACCTGTACGAATGTCTTTACCTAATCGAGGCATGCTCACAGGAACCACAATTTCTATAGCCCCACGATCACACCAAACATCATCCAAATTACGATTTTTTCCACGCTGATCAGAAGACTCACAATACACATGATGCTCATTGCCATCTGCTGTGGTCTTCCCCTTATTTAATATCGGGCTTGAGAAAATCGTTTCGTAATCTAATAAAATACGAGGACGTAAATAACCAATAAATGCGTTATTTGCTGTGGTAAATGGACAGAAAAGTGCATTACGATCTTCTGTTAAGGTTTTACAGCTACCTTCATCTTCACCCGCAATTAAACTCGTCCCAGACCATACATCATTTAAATTTGCAGCAGGCCCAACAGGACAACTCGCAGCCACTAAGTTGTTATAAAAAACAGATTGGTCTGTTCCTGAGTTCACGACTTTACAATCTTGAGCGGTACCACTGAGCGCATTACCAATCACCACACTATTGGCTAAATAAGCATGCTCAGAGGTACTATTTAGTTCGATACCGCCACTGTTCTTCAGTACTGTAATATTATTGAGTGCTAAACCATCACGTAAGTTGACAGCAAAACCTTTGTTTTTGAAAAAAGTACTATTGGCAATGATATTTTGAGGGTTACTGAACACCAACTTGCTGATGTCTGCGAGCCCATTTTGATTGTAAACAATCGCTCGACCAGAAGTGCTTTCATTATTTTTGAACAAAGATGTATAGATTTCATAAGCCGGTGCTTCTGAGTAAATTGCACCACCATCTACCGCTTTGTTGTTTTGAAAAATCGTGGTTCGTATATATAGACGGCTTGCTACAGCTGCGCCATCTTCTGAAAATCCAACATTGTAGATTGCACCACCAAGTCGTGCATAGCCATCTTCAAACTTTACATTTTCAAGTGTAAGTTTTTCATTATTAAAAATGATGCCGCCTTTATCAGCACATTGATCTTGCTTACATCCTTTAAATGAAATTTCTTTAAAATTGATCGCAAGTAGTTCTTTTTCGCCATCATTAATATTAAAAATTTGATCCTTACCCGTCATTTCAATGACGGCATTATTAAGACCGAGTACGACATCTTCATTGACGTTACTGCCATACGCCGTTTTCAGATTCAGTTCTGCTTTAATATCAATTTTTTTAGTGAGTTTATAAACTTCATTTTTTTTCAGCGAAATTGAGGCATAGGCGTCTTTACCCCCGCAACCATTATATCCGGCTTCTGGCATACCATTATTGATATATTCTATGGCTTCACGAAGTGAACATTCCTTGTCATCCTTTACAACATCTTCAGTGGTTGTAACGATAATTTCTGCGCTAAATGCATGACCTGCCATGAGAAGCATGCCAATGCCTATGCTCTGTTTGAGCATATCCATCTCCTTAAATATTTTTTATCTTTTTATTCTTAAGTTGCACAATCCTTGCAACATTAAAATATTTTTATGTACTTTGTCACAGCTTGAGTAATTACTCAAGAATTTTTATTGCTTACCGATATTCATCAATTAGGGCAAAAATCTGTCTTAAATTGGCATGACTCAATTTGACTTTTTCACCTTTTAACATCTGAATAAGTTGTTCTAAAGAGCGAAGTAAAATAGACGCCTGATGCGGCCCATGTGCCAACAAATAATCCACAATTTGTTGATCCATATGGATGCCACGTCGCGCTAAAACAGAGTTAACGAGCGCTTGACGGTCTGCGTATAAACTACCATTCGGCACTTTCACACTAACAGCCTGAGTTAATCGAGACTGTAGGTCTGGCAGTTCAAGTTTGAGTTCAATGGGCGCCAGTCGAGATGAAAAGACCAATTGACCACCTTCTTCGTTATTATAGTTAATCAGGTGAAAAACGGCTTTTTGCCAATGTGGAACTCCACTGATGGCTTCAATATCATCTAAAGCCACCAAGTCATAGCGATCGAGCGAAGTAATCGCTTCAGTGGGCGCATCGAGCAGTTCAAGCAATGAAACTTGAATTGCTGATTTGCCAATTTCTAAATAAGAATCACATATTGCAGACAGTAAATGGCTTTTTCCTGTACCAGCTCCACCATAGATATAGAAACGATTCATTAATCCTGCATGTAATTGACGTACACCATCGATTACATGTCCCCAACTCGGCCCAGAAAAATCACTAATTCGGGCATCGAGCTGGGGTTCTATATCTAACTGCAATTGACGCATATCTATATTTTGGCCTTATCAATCTTTATGTTCTGATCGTTCAATGTTACTCGAAATTTCAGGATCTTGCAGCGAATTTGCAGACTGATTTTTGAGCTCTATATCGACAGCAATTTGATTGGTTTCTACGCTTAATGTGCCAATTTCAGCATCATTCACCACAAGTACATCATTTCGGTATAAATTACTTTTCTCATAATTTTCACGCGCATGACGTAATAACACCACAATAATCGCTGCAACGGGTAGTGCAATGAGCATTCCGAGGAGTCCTGCCAATTGCGCGCCTGCAAGCACCGCAAAAACTACGGCTACTGGAGACAAACCAATTTTGTCGCCTAATAAGAAAGGCTGTAAAATATAACCTTCTATTGCCTGCCCTACCATGAATACCACCAGTACTAAGGCCAAATGCACCCAATCCAAACCGAATTGGAACAGGCAAGCCACAATTGCCGAAATAATACCAACCGCAAAACCCAAATACGGAATAATACTGGCTAGACCCGCAATCATCCCGATGATGATGCCGACCTCAATACCCACCAATTGAAGTCCAACCGCATATACAACGCCCAATAAGAACATTACCAAGAATTGGCCTTTTACAAATGCACCTAAAACTTCATGACATTCGCCCACGATTGTGAGCGTGCTTTTTTCATATTTACGTGGAATAAGGCGACGCATGTTTTCTAACATTCGTTCCCAATCTAATAAGAAATAGAAAGCTATGATTGGAATTAAGACAATCGTGCCACCAATCTGTATGAAATTCAGACCCGATTGTGCCACTTTTAACAACATGGCTTGGATACTGTCTGCACTATAGTTGGTTTGAATATACTCCATGATCGCTGCTGACATTTGCTCTGTATCAATTTCCATCGGTACAAGATTAAATGTCTCTGATAACCACGGCAGGAATGTATAGTTGACCCAATGAATATTACTTGGAATATTGTTTTTCGCATACATCAACTGTTCCCATACCAGTGGTACGAGGAACCACATGGCAAGGAATATAGCAACACCAATTCCAATAAAGACCAAACTGATAGATAACCAGCGCGGCAAGCCAATATTATGTAATTTATCGACTAAAGGGCTAAATAAATATGCAATTAGAAATGCGCCGATAAAAGGAACAACTACAGGCTTTAATAAGTATAAAACCCATAGGATCAATGCTATCCCAGCAAGAATAAATATTCGGCGCAAGGTGCGATCACCCATATAAAGTCACCTTTTTTCAATGTAATCGTTATAGAAAGGAAAATATTTTAATAAAGATAACATTTTAGTGCGAAATAGCATAAGAGTTTTGCATATTCAGGTTATAATCCCCGCGCGAATGCGGAGACTTCATTATGAGCAACTCAACTTCTACCCCAAACACTGGTTTAAGCTACAAAGATGCAGGTGTCGACATTGAAGCGGGCGACGCGTTAGTCGATCGTATCAAATCTGTCGCGAAACGTACTGCACGTCCTGAAGTAATGGGCGGCCTAGGCGGCTTCGGCGCTCTTTGTAAAATTCCTAAAGGTTATGAAGAACCTGTTCTCGTATCTGGCACAGATGGTGTTGGTACAAAATTGCGTTTAGCATTGAATTTGAACCGTCATGACACAATTGGTCAAGACTTGGTTGCAATGTGCGTAAACGATCTTCTTGTATGTGGTGCTGAACCACTGTTCTTCCTTGACTACTATGCAACTGGCCACCTCAACGTTGACGTTGCAGCAAATGTTGTAACTGGTATCGGTGCGGGTTGTGAACTTGCAGGCTGTGCATTGGTTGGCGGTGAAACTGCTGAAATGCCAGGTATGTATGAAGGCGAAGACTATGACCTTGCAGGTTTCTGCGTAGGTGTAGTTGAGCAAAGCAAAATTATTGATGGCTCTAAAGTTAAAGCGGGTGACGTTTTAGTTGGTGTTGCATCTTCTGGCGCACACTCAAACGGTTACTCACTTCTTCGTAAAATTTTAGATGTGAAAAACGTTGACCTTACTCAAATCGTTGATGGTCGTCCACTTGCAGATACAGCAATGGAACCAACACGTATTTATGTAAAACCAATTCTTCAGTTATTGAAAGAAGTGGATGTACACGCTATGGCGCACATCACAGGCGGCGGTTTACCGGGTAACTTACCTCGCGTACTGCCAAATGGTGCTCAAGCGGTAGTCAATGAAGCATCTTGGGAATGGCCAGAATTATTCAAACTACTTCAAAAAGAAGGTGGTGTTGAACAATTTGAAATGTACCGCACATTTAACTGTGGCGTAGGTATGGTTCTCGTGGTTGACGCAGCCGATGCTGACAAAACTGTTGAATTACTCAATAGCCTTGGCGAAAAAGCATTCACAATGGGTCACATTGCAGACAATTCTGAATCTGTTGAAGGCGCTGACGAAAAAATCCGTGTAGTTTTCGCATAAGCAACGTTCATGATTAAAATTGCTGTACTTGTTTCAGGCAGCGGATCTAACCTGCAAGCCCTGATCGATGCCAATCTATCAGGTCAAATCGTTGGGGTGATTTCCAATAGACCTGACGCTTTTGCACTGCAACGTGCAAGAAAAGCAAATATTGCAACTGCAGTCATTGAACATAAGCAATATCCAAGTCGTGAAGCTTTTGATGATGTGATGCATCAACAACTGCTCGACTGGGATGTTGACTTGGTGATTTTGGCAGGCTTTATGCGCATTTTAAGCTCAAAATTTGTCAAAGCATGGGAAGGGAAAATGATTAACATCCACCCTTCTTTGTTGCCAAATTATAAAGGCATGCATACTCATCAACGTGTGTTAAACACTGGTGATGTTTTCCATGGCTGTACAGTTCATTACGTGACTGCAGAGCTAGATGCTGGCCAAGCGCTTGCTCAAGGTGTGCTTAAAGTCAATGTGCATGATCATGCTGAAAGTCTAGCAGATCGCATTCACGTGCTTGAGCATGTGATTTACCCTCAAGTCGCAGAATGGATCTGTAATGGTACGATCCAACATACTGCTGATGGGGTGTTATATCGCAATCAACCGATGCAAGCACCTGTTCAATTCTGCAAGTTTTAAAATCAGTTTTATCTATTTTAAATAGAAATAAAAAACGCATCCTTGGATGCGTTTTTTATTTGACTACATTTAATCATTCATGTTTGGCATGAACCGCTAACATTTGTTTGATCAGCTCCACCGTTTCTACTGGTTTTTCTAATGGAAACATATGACTCCCACCAACCACTTTAAATGGAATCGCAAATTTTTTCTCGACCATTTGTGGAAAGTGCCGAGCCAAAAATGGCCCCTGCTCTGCAATTAACTGCTGCACAGGCACTTGTGGTTGAGCCTGTGGTAACCACCACAGCGAAGGATTGGTTCGAAAAATATGAACCTCATCATCACGTGAAATCGTCAATTCCACCCCACCACGCAGTTTATCGTCCATCAAGGCATGATCAATGTAGGCCTGATAACAGTCTGGATCGAAATCTTTATAAAAACCTTTCGGCCTTAAAAGCTCTGCTGCTTGTTCACGACTGTCCCAATGATCACGACGACGCTTCGACAACCCAGCAGGCGACATTTTATCGACGACTTTGAGTTTGAGGAGTTTGGCGATGTGCAAAGCAAAAGACTCTTTCCCCATGATCATAGGCGGATCAATCATTAACACTTGTTCAAACAATTCTGGGCGTTGTAACGCAGCCTGAAATGTTAAAACTGAACCCAATGAGTGACCTAATCCAATGACCTTACGACCATTGGCCTGACGTACAATACTGTCTATTACCTGCTGTGTTAAGCTTTTCCAATGGTTATCGATTGGGTAACGCTTATCTGGCCCAAGTAACGGCACATAGATCACATCATATTCATCACTCAGTAAATCAAACAATTTTTGATAAACCAGTGATGGCACGCCATTGGCGTGCGCAAAATGAATTAACGGTTTCATTGTAACTTCGTGCTGTTTTCAGATTGAACCTGTTGTGACAATGCACTTGCCAAACCTTGACCAAATGAACTTCCCATACGACCTAGCACAGAATCAAATGGGCTGTTTTCAATGGTATAGTTCACAGCTTTTTCAGTTTTCAATTCCCGTTTCAGGCTATTTAAACTACCTGTACGGTCAGCAATACCCAGCTTCACAGCCTGATCACCTGTCCAAAATAAACCTGAGAAAATAGCCGGATCATTCGATTTTAATTTCTTACCGCGACCTTCTTTCACGGCATTAATAAAATGCGCATGAACGTTATCGAGTACACCTTGAACATGTGCTTTTTGTGCAGCATCGACAGGTTGAGTCATGGATAAAATCGCTTTGTTCTCACCCGAAGTCATGGTGCGGTCTTCTACACCAAACTTTTGCATCAAACCACTAACGCCATAGTTCGGCATGATCACGCCAATTGAACCCACTAAACTTGAAGGATTGACAATAATTTCATCTGCGGCAGACGCAATATAGTACGCACCTGAAGCACCAGTATCACCAATAATGGCATACAGTTTTTTATCGGTATGGGCTTTTTTCAAGTACTGAATTTCTTGCCAGATTTCATCAGACTGAACAGGTGAACCACCCGGTGAATTAATATTTAAAACAACCGCTTTGCTTTGTTTATTTTCATAAGCTTTTTTCAAAGCTTTGATGGTATTTGCGCTGTTTACACTTTGCTTGTCCGCTGCAATGGTCCCAATGATATCAACCACGGCAATATGTGAACCCGCTGTTGCTGCAGGATCTGATGATGACATGCTGCAACTTTTCGCCATCGCAATGATAATAAATAGCAAATAAGCAAAGGTTAAAAATTTAAAAAATATACCCCATCTACGTGCTCTACGTTGTTCCTCAACGGAAGAAAGCACGGCTTTTTCTAATATTTTCCATTCATTTCCAGTTGGCTGCTGGATATTGTTTGAAGAACTTTGCTGTTTTTCTTCAGGTTTTGGTGGCCATTCGGACATAAAAAAACCCATTTGATCGTTAATTTGTAGTCATTATATACACGCTAATCGCTATAACTGTCTAATCAATTCATTTTCCCCTATAATTATTTTAAATTTTCTTTCATTTCTTTCAGACTTAAATAAGATGACCGACCAAAATTCACAGGACACCACATATCACCTGTTAAAATTTATCAGCCGTCAACCTATTCAAATTTCAAGATTAATTGCAAAAGGTTTGGCTGGGTTAGTCAATGTTTTAAAAATCTCTAAAACCTACTCTACGATTCAACGCAATCTTAAAATTGCATTGCCTGAATTATCAGAGTCAGCTCGCATTCAACTCACTAAACAAGCGATTCGAAACGAACTTTGTTCTTATTTTGAATTTTTTAACATTTGGGGTGCAAGTACAGAAAAAAATATTCAACGAATTCATCACGTACATGGCGCTGAATATTTACATGAAGCGCTCGCCCTAAAAAAAGGCGTTGTACTCGTAGTACCACATTTTGGTACCTGGGAAATCATGAATGCATGGGTTGCGCAGTACACTCAAATGACCATCATGTACAAGCCGGTAAAAAGCGAATCTGCCAACAATTTTGTCCGTGCTGCTCGAAGCCGTGAGCAAGCAATATTGGTTCCTACGGATGAATCAGGTGTACGTCAGATTTTCAAAGCCTTAAAACAAGGTGGGACGACGGTGATCTTGCCAGACCATACCCCCAATGCCGGCGGCGAAATGATTCCATACTTTGGTATTCCACTAAAAACCAGCAACTTAAGTGCAAAACTGATTCAAAAAACCAAAGCACGTGCGCTCTTACTATATGCCATTCGTAACGATAATCATGGTTTTGATATGCATATCGAACCTATCGATGACAATATTTATCAAGGTAATGCAGATGATGGCTCAATGGTTATTTTTAAAGCAGTGGAAGATTTAATTCATCGTTATCCAGAACATTATCACTGGAGCTATAAACGCTTTAAAGCCAATCCAAAATTGAGAAATCTATACAATATTAGTGATGAGGAAGCCGCTCAACGCATTCGTGATATTCGTGAGGAATATCAAAGACAGCAAAAAATTAAAAATGTGACAGAATGACATTTTCAAGCAATACACTTGAAGCAGTTTTCTATTCAGATTCTTTAGATAGCCTGCGATATAGATCGAGCCATTTATACTTTGTACGCTCTTCAATTAGTTCAATTTGTTGTTTATTTTGCTTGAAATGAATACTTCCACTTTGTGCAGTTTGCAAGAGTGGAATGTCTAATTGTTTGAGACGTGTTTGGGTCATCTTTGCAGGATGTCCATAACGATTAAAGCGACCTGCGGAAGCAATCGCCAACTTGGGCTTAAAATGGTTTAAAAACGCATAGGATGAACTGTGCCGACTACCATGGTGTCCAAGCACCAAGACATCGACTTTTAGGTCTGGATAATCACTTAATATTTGATATTCAGTCTCCCAACCCGCATCCCCCATCAATAGAAAATGTCTTGGTCCATTGACGCCTTTGACCGTCACATACAGTACACAAGAGCGTTCATTGGCATTCCATTGGGCATTTGTCAGATCTTCAGGCTTTGGCGAGAGTATTTCAAAATAGACTTGCTGATCCCAATTCCACTGCTGACCACGCTGACATAAACGCTGTGGAACTTGGTTCGTGGTTTGTACTCGCTCATTACTTGAAAGCTGCCTGATATCAAGCTGTTGCTCCAATGAGAAAAAACCACCGCTATGGTCTTGATCTAAATGAGTCAATAACACCCGATCTAGTCGATGGACACCATTCACACTCAAAAATGGCCGGATGATATTTTGCCCGACACTAAATTGACTTTCATCATAGTTTCCACCGAAGTCTACCATCATATGATGATCTACAGAACGGATATAGATCGCCTGCCCTTGCCCCACATCTAAAATTGAAAGTTGAAAGTTTGCTGAATTTCTCCATGGGATAAACAGAGCAAAAAAGGCAATGACCGCCCAATATTTTGGCAAGATACCTTCAGGTAAAAATAAGATTACTACAACGAGTATCAACAGTATGATTTGAGTTGACGTCAATGCGACATCGTGCATTTTTGGTTCAAAGAGTCGATCTAAGCCATAGAGAAACACATGCAATATTTCCAAACACAGATCATTGAATAAAAAAACCAAATGCGCCAAAGGTGTAGAAATATAAGAAAGTGCCCCTCCGATGATATCTAAAGGAACCACCACAGTCCCTAACCACGGGATGGCAAATAAATTACTTAGTGGGCTAATCCAAGTCACTTGCTTGAAAAAAATCACCATCAATGGAAATAAAGCGACAAAGATTTTCCATTGTGATTCCACCATCAACCACATTGAATGCTTTAACTTTTGCCAAAAACTGGCGTCCGTTTGAGCCAGTAAATGCTTCCTTAAGGTTTGATAAATCCGCAGTAAAATAAAGCATGCGCCATAAGACAACCAAAATGCTGCGGATAAAATACTAAAGGGGTCCACTAGCAATAAAATAGCGGCACTAAAAATCAGCAGTTGAAAAGGCTGAATGGTTTGCCGTAACAAAAGCATGCTACTTGCAACTAGGCAGATCGTCAGCGTTCTCAGTGCAGGTATTTCAAAGCCAGTAAATGCGCAATATAGAAGGACACAGAAGATAAAGGGCACGACCAATACATATTGTTTAGGCCATTTGAGATAGATTTTGGGACAATATTTACGGATACCCAACTGCATCGCCCAACAGAGCATGCTAGCAAAAACCAGTACATGCGGACCAGAGATCGCCAGTAAATGACTCATCCCAAAGCGTTGAAATAACTCACTGGTGCCTTCAGTGAGTAAACTTTTATCACCTGTAAGCAGCGCTAACAGCAAGCCATGATTCTGCAGCGGTTGTTGGTATATAAACGCTCTTAAATATAAACGTTGTTGTTCGACTTTTATTTTGAACTGGTGTAGCACACCTTGATGTCGTTGATACTGCTGCCCATAGCCCATAGCAACCATATGTCGAGATGGTATAAGTTCGACCGACTTCACCTTTAAACTGGCATGTATATTTTGCTGTATGCTCCACCTTTCTTGGTCAAATGCACCTTCGGTCACATAGCTTTGGGTAGGTCGTAATTCACCATACATACGATAGTATTGTCCAGGGACCAACTGAATCGTCTGTTCATTATTTTGCAAAATTGACTTGGGTAAATACGCCATAAAATATTGAATCTGCTGATTCAGATTGAGCACTTCAATTTTTTGCTGAATTGCTTGGTCTTTGAGTTGGCTGATCTGTGGAATATACGCAATAAACTCGCCTTGTCTGCTCTGATGTTCAACCAATGCCAAACGCTGATCGAGTTGAGTATTGGCGAAACTAAAACCGAGAATTGAACCTATGCAAAGATTTGTACTGAGCTGTAAGATTTTCGAAAAGATACTTTTTAGTTTTGGTGAAATGTAGAGCTGTAGCACTAGCCAAATCAGGACAATAAAAAGCAACTGAGCTGTCGAGAGTTGTGGATTCCAAAACATGAACCCCATAAAAGAAATACCTAAAATCCAGCCAATACAAAAAATTTGTAACATGAGTCTTCATTATTTTTATTATGTGCTGGCAATAATAAAGCCCACCGAGGTGAGCTTCAATCAAACAATCTTAATCCACTAATTTTTTACAAAATCAATTTAGCGCTTAGTCATCTACCCATAAACCATCTTGCATATGCAAAATCGCATCAGCAGATTGAGCTAAATATTCATCATGGGTCACGATTAACATGGCCATGTTAAATTCTTTACGCAACTCAGATAGCAACTCAAAAATCTTTACTGCGGTTTTGCGGTCTAAGTTCCCTGTTGGCTCATCAGCCATCATCAACTTAGGTTTTGCTACCAATGCACGAGCCAAAGCCACACGTTGACGTTCACCGCCTGAAAGCTCACCCGGTTTGTGCGTCATACGATGCGAAAGTCCAACACGTTCCAACAGGTATTCAGCTTGCTGCTTGACTTCTTTGAAATTACTCGACTTACGTAACATTAATGGCATCGCCACATTTTCAAACGCGGTAAATTCAGGCAACAAGTGATGGAATTGGTACACAAAACCCAAATGCTCATTACGGATATATCCACGCTCTGCTTCACCTAAAGTGTCAAAGCGTTGACCATTAATCAACACTTGACCCGATGTTGGACGATCCAAGCCACCCAATACATGCAACAACGTACTTTTACCAGAGCCACTTGACCCCACAATCGAAACAAACTCACCCGCTTTAACTTGTAATGAAAGTCCACGAATCACATCGACTGTAGACTTCCCATCGGTAAAAGATTTGGTAATGTTTTGGGCATCTAAAACTAAATTACTCATAGCGTAGTGCCTCTGCAGGTTGAACTTTAGCTGCACGTAAAGCTGGATAAATAGTCGCGATAAAGCTAAGACCCAATGATAAGGACACAATCACCACAACATCTTGCCATCTTAAATAAGACGGTAAATAGTTGATGAAGTAAGCATCAAACATATTTAAGCCCAGTGTAGTATTTAACCAACCAACTAAATTACTAATACTGGATGCAGCGATAATTCCTAAGATCGCCCCAGACACCGTACCAATCACCCCAATCACTGTACCTTGCACCATGAAGATCCGCGTAATTGTAGCTGGTGAAGCGCCTAGAGTACGCAAAATTGCAATATCAGATTTTTTATCAGTGACCACCATCACCAATGAAGACACGATATTAAATGCTGCAACCAATACGATCAGGAACAGCAATAAACTTACCATTGCCTTTTCCATTTGAATCGCACTAAATAGGTTGCCGTGTGTATAAGTCCAATCTGAAGCATAGAAGTTTGCTGGTAGATCACGCACAATTTCTTGAGAGACTTGTGGTGCTGCAAAAATATCATCCAACTTCATACGGATGCCTTGTGCACCATCTGGCAGTCTTAATAAAGTCGACGCATCGTTCAGGGCCACATAGCCCATCATCGAATCAACTTCCGCACCAATACTGAAAATACCCACAATTTTAAATCGTTTAAAACGCGGAACAACGCCAGCCGGCGAAGGAGTTGCTTCAGGAAGCACTAAGGTCACACTGTCATTCAAGCCTAAACCTAAGGCATCTGTCATTTGCTTGCCAAGGACAATACCAAACTCACCTTTTTTCAGGTTATCGATACTGCCTTCCACCATATGGTCTTGGATAATTGATACCTTTTTTTCATACTGCGGTTCAATCCCACTGACCATAATGCCAGACACTTGACCTTGTGCCGTCAACATTCCCTGTAATTGGGTGAATGGTGCGACCCCTTGAACATGCTCATGCTGCTCAATTTTTTTTGCAAGTTCAGGCCAATTTGTTAAAATTTGTGTTGAAGAAACAGTGGCTTGAGGTATCATTCCTAAGACACGAGTTTTCAGCTCACGATCGAAACCATTCATCACAGATAAAACTGTAATAAGGACTGCCACACCAAGCGTGAGGCCGATCATGGATACCAGAGCAATAAAAGAAATAAAGTGGTTACTGCGCCGAGCGCGAGTGTATCTCAACCCTATATACAGCGAGATTGGTTTAAACATAACCATCTAGTCCGAGGTAATATATATTATGGAAAATTTACAGCATCAAAGCGTTCAAACTGAACGCCGTGTAATGTCGCGTATCGATGCTGCTTTGCGCATCAACTATCAGATTATCTCTGATGATGTTGCACTGAATGATCCTTACGATCCTAAT
Source organism: Acinetobacter sp. YH12069 (assembly GCF_013419675.1). NCBI lineage: Bacteria > Pseudomonadati > Pseudomonadota > Gammaproteobacteria > Moraxellales > Moraxellaceae > Acinetobacter > Acinetobacter sp. YH12069. Next base: position 134,573 of record NZ_VOZS01000007.1, read on the forward strand.
TTTGTATTGCCGCGCTATTTTCTACTACTTGCTGAATTAGATCAATTTGATCATGCACTCAACTACGAATTAGAACAATTAGCTGAGAAAGATCAACAAATTGCTCGAATCTTATCCTTATTTAACCAAAAGTTAAACCTTATTACGGGTTCTTTATACGACGCAATTGTACAAAGCATGTTACCAGTGCCTGAGCATGTGAATTTCTCAGAGACTGGTTTGAGCTTTTTTAGCGAACGCGCGATTAAAGAAGGTACTTATATCCATGTGACCTTAAGCCACCCTGAAAATTTCTTCCATATTGCGGCAACAGCACAAGTGGTTTATAGCCGTGAAGAAGAAAGCAACTTATATCGTACGGGTGCCTATTTTATCACGCTGCTCCCTCAAGACCGCGTCAAACTTGCAGAGTGTATCGCACTGACCCAAAACAAAGAGTGATTTTTAATCAATGTTTTAATTTGTGGGCGAGCTCTCTGTTCGCCCGAAAATCTTTATAAAAATAAACAAACAAGCCTGATAATAGAATCACAGCACCAAGTAAAACCATCAATGATAATTTTTCATCATTCAGTAAAGCACCAAAGAGCATAGCAAGCATGGGTGTGAGTACCGTTGTTAAAGACAAAGTTGTCGCCTTGATGTTTTGTACCAGTTTGAAATAACAAAACATTGCAATCAATGAAGCCATAATCACTGCATAAAATAAGCCAATGAGCGCTTTAGTTGAAGGCATCTGTGTCGGTGCATACTGCCAAATAAACGGTAGCATCGCGGCAGAAAATAGTGCTGAGATAAGAATCGAACCTGTGGCTTGAGACATGGGCTGCAAAGGTGCATTGACTTTTTTCACCCAAAAAATCGACATACAGTAGACGAACACGCTCATTAACATTAAGACGATACCAACAGGCTGTACGTGCTGATCACTGCCGCCTAAGCAAATAATGGCTAAACCACAAACGGCAATCAACATCCCAATCCATTGCAAGCGATGCAGATAGGTATGAAAGAAGAAACGACCGATCAGACCCGTCATAATTGGTGCCAAACCAAACATCAGGGCAATAATGCCTGAGCTGAGATAGGCCGTTGCCATATAGGTAAAAATCTGAGAACCAATAAAACTAAATGCCCCCGCCAAATAACTGTGCAGCGAGGTTTTATCCATCGGCAGTTTATGTTTAAAAATAAACAATAATGCGACAGCCAAGGGTAATGCGATAAAAAAGCGTAATGTCAGTGCCCAAAACGCATTGATATCACTGACACTCCAAACGATGGCAAGTGGCGTGGTCGACCAAATGAATACCAACAACGCATAGGTCGTCGCTAGATTTGTTTTAGATGGCATGGTTTTTACTTCTGCGCCGTTTTACGTTTTTGATTTTGAATGGTTTGATCTAAGCTGCTGGAAAATTCACGCTTATCTCGTTCAGTAATAGGGGCTGGACCACCGGTTTGCACACCTGCACCCCGTAAAGTATCCATAAAGTCGCGTAAGTGTAGACGTGCTTTGACATTTGTTGTGGTATAAATCTCACCGCGTGGATGTATCGCTATACCGCCCCGTTCAATCACTTCAGCAGCAAGTGGAATATCCTGTGTCATCACGATGTCGTGCTCTTTCATGCGCTGAATAATTTCTTTATCCGCGGCATCCGCCCCGCTCATGACTTGAATCGAGTTAATCCGCACCGAAGGTGTTATCCCAACATTTTGATTGGCGACAAAAGTGACTTCTAACTGGTAACGATCAGAAGCCCGAATAATTACATCACGTAAAATGCGTGGTAACGCATCTGCATCCACCCATAATTTAAATGGCAGCACTGATTTTCCATTCACTTTTAAACATGACTCATAGTAACAAATCCACATGACAATTTGGGGATCTGTATCCGCTGAATGGATCTACATTTCTCTAATCATGAGAATCAAAAAGCTGCAAAATGACTCCTACTTGGACTTATTTTCCAATGCTTTTACATTTAAATCCTACTGAAAACATTTTTTATGCATGATTTCATGATAAATATGACGTCGGTGACTTGAAAATTTCAAATAACCCTCGATTTATTAATTATGAAACCAACCCAATATCAATTGTGCATATGAAAAAACAAAATAGCCCTGAAATTATCACTATTGAAGATCAAACTTTTGGTAGTCATGTTGAACATTGGAATTTGCTCACCGGCAACCCGACAACTGATGTACCAGTTTGGCTGGGTCAGGCATTGGATGCACCCATTATGCCAATGGGCTTATGCGCACAAGAATCTGATATGGATCAAAATACCTGGCTGATTCAAGGTCCATCACAAGCGTCGATTCAACTGTGCCAAGTGATTGCGGTAGAAAATAATAAACCTAAAGCCGTTAAAACTGCATTTCCAAGTTTTGATAGCCCATATAAAACCAAAGCCACCATTGAACGTATTATTACCTGTAAATCCAATACACAAGCAGTGCTTTGCCTCGACTTAGGCGCAAATACCAGTGTGTATGCTTTTGATAGTTTATATAGCGTCAATCACGACCAATATGAAAAAGATGCAAGCTACAGTGTGCAACTCAATGCTTGGGCTTATGAACTCGAAGCTGTCGCAGAACATGAACAGCTTGTCGTTGACGATCCTGCATCGATTAAACATCATCGTGCTTTAAACGATATCTTGGCAGCAAATAATGGTGTTGCCCCTGCAGACTTACACGAACAAATTAAAGCATGGCAACCAAAGTCTGAAGATGACAAAGCACCAGTCACAGTCGATTTTTCTAAAATGGTTGCATACCTATATGGTGAAAATCTTGGACAAGAAGATGAAGCATGGTTCCAAGGGCATATAGTTGGCAAAACCGCCATGCAATTTAAAGAGCAAGACTATACGCTGTATGATGTGACCTTAATCCACGAAGAAAACCAAGAAGCGGTGATTGTTCGTGTTGCAACACGAAATCCGGCGCATAAAGATTTCAATGTTGGGCAATATATTCGTGGCAACCTGTGGATACAAGCCAATATTTACGCGAAATCTGCCTAATTTGAATTCAAAAACCCTATTTCAAATAAAAAAAACCGCCTCAGTGCGGTTTTTTTATTTCTCGCTAATCATGTGTATTCGCTGAATATTTAAATGATTGATTATTTCTTATCCACAAGCCAGTCAATATATTCTATTTTTAAATTCAAATTAAAATAACTTATCCACAATATTAAATTCAAAATAATGCTGCTAAATAAATCCATCTGCAAAGGATAAAATATAAAAATCTAATATAAATAAATAAGATAGGAAATTTATGAAACTAAATTTAACAATTCAATTGCTCATTTTTAAATAAACTAAATAGTTTAGTAAGTTTATGGCAGATAGTACTTTATTTAATCAAATAATTATGTTAAAAATGCGTTTAAGAAATAGTAATTAACGATAAATAGATCGGAAAGAATATCTATGAAAGTCGTGCAAGAAGAAAACTTATCGCAAGTTGACCATCACATGGAATCTCGATATCAAATCGAGCCAATGTCCTGCTTATTTTTTATGTTAGGTATGCTGATTTGTGCATACGTGTTACATACTTTTATTTTTTAATCTATTCAATAAAAAAAACCGGCAAATGCCGGTTTTTTTTATGCCTTTAGGATTATGCGTTGCGTTTTGCAAAGTCATCCATAAAGTTAACGAGTGCTTGAACGCCTTCTAGCGGAACAGCATTATAAATACTTGCACGCATACCACCCACTGAACGGTGACCAGCTAAATTCAGTAAATGGTTTTCTTCAGCTTCTTTCAAGAATTGTTTTTCCAATTCTGGATTCGCCAAAGTAAATGGTACGTTCATGATTGAACGGAATTCTTTTGCAATTGGATTTGCATAAAAATCGCTTGAATCGATATAACCATAAAGCAATTCAGCTTTTGCCATATTCGCTTTATAAATTGCGTCTACACCGCCCTGCTCAAGTAACCATTCAAAAACGAGGCCAGATAAGTACCATGCATAAGTTGATGGTGTATTCACCATTGAACCATTTTTCGCTTGAGCTGAATATTTCAAGATACTTGGAATATCTGCTTTCGCTTGATCCAATAAATCATCACGAATAATCACTAAAGTTAAACCAGCCGGACCAATATTTTTCTGAGCGCCTGCATAGATTAAACCGAACTTAGAGACGTCTAATGGTGCAGATAAAATGCTTGATGAAAAATCGGCAACCAATGGCTTGTCTGTTTCAGGAATGTTGGCAAACTGAAGACCACCAATGGTTTCATTATCTGCATAATGCACATAAGCCGCATCATCAGATAAGTTCCAGGTGCTTTGATCAGTAATCGCAAGTTTACCGTCAATGCTCGTACCCGCTTCAACGACATTAATGTCGCCATAACGCTGTGCTTCTTTCAACGCTTTTTCAGACCAAATACCAGTGTGGATATAGTCTGCTTTGCTGTTTTTACCCAATAGGTTTAATGGGATCGCAGAGAATTGCAGTGATGCGCCACCTTGAAGGAATAACACTTTATAGTTGTCTGGAATATTCATCAGCTTACGAAGATCAGCTTCTGCTTTCTCTGCCACAGCGACATAGTCTTTACTACGGTGGCTCATTTCCATGATCGAAAGGCCTTTGCCTTGCCAGTCAAGCATTTCAGCTTGAGCTTTTTCTAAAACGGCAGTGGGTAATGCAGCAGGACCAGCACAGAAGTTGTACGCGCGCATGAGTTTTCCTTTCAAAGTGAAACACAATAAAATGATGGCATTTAACCATATCTGACGCGTGCTTGCAGTAGTTAAAGCTGAAAATATTCCAATGCTGTCTGACATTTGAAGTCAAATTTTCAATAAAGATCAAAATTAATTCTTCTTAATTCAAATTATTAGATTTACTGATATTTTTTATCCCTTGAATTGATGCTAATTTAAGGTCTTGATGTGCGAAAATGACGTGCGCTACAAAGATAAAATTTATTTACATATGTATATGAAACAATACAACAACTTAGTGAATTTACCCAACTTCATCACAATGACTATAATGAACCCATCCTAGCTGTGAGTGTGTTTTTATGCCTCTACCTCGAACAGATTATTCTATAAAAATTAAACATACATTTCGTTCAGGATTGCTGCTTGGCCTTGGTTGTTTGAGTGTTTTTTTTAGCCCGACAGTACTTGCGCAAAGTATCAGTTATAGCCAAGCAGAACAAAGTCTACTCACTAGTTCTTTTAGCACTCAGGCCAACCAAGCGCTACAACAATCTGCCGAACTTCAAGCTCAGGCCATTAAAGGCCTTGGTTTACCTCGTGTGGATTTAAACGTCCGTGCCTATACCTTTCATAATGAACTCGATATTCCTCTTGGCGCCTTAAAAAACAACTTAGAACAAACGCTGAGTAATGGCATTAATAATAAAATTGATGAAAGCTTACCGAGTGATTTGGCAGACCCATTAAAAGACAGTCTGCAACAGCCAATCCGTGATGGTGTCGGATTAATTCCAGATTCTTCCCAAGTGGTCTTAGATGATCAAGTGATCCGCCCTACCGTTTCCGTAATGATGCCGCTGTATACCGGTGGGTTAACGTCTAGCGCCAAGGAAATTGCCAATATCCAAGCCAAACGCAGCGCGATAAGCAGTGAACAACAACAAGATGTGCAACGTTTTGAATTAATCCAAGCCTACTTCAATGCTCAATTACAAAAAAAATTAGTCGAAAGCAGCCGCTTCAATTTAAATGCGATGCAACAACACTATGCCAATGCGCTCAAAATGGAACAACAGGGTTTTATTAGCAAAGGCCAGCGTATGCAATTTGAAGTGGCGAAGAATAATGCACTCAGAACTTTTCAAAATACTGAAGCGAATCTTCGCTCTAGCTTATTTAAGTTAAACAACTTAATGCAAAGCAGCCAAATTACTGATCTTTCAACGCCATTATTTATTAATCAGCAACACAATCAAAATATAACGGCCTTACTAAAAAGTTATCAGGATCAGTCTAGTTTGGTGCGTAAAATGCAATTGGACAGTCAATTGGCTGGTGCCAATGTGAAAGCCCAAAGCGCAGCAAAAAAACCCAACGTCTTTGCCTTTGGTGAATATAGTCTTGACGATAAACAAAACTGGATCGTTGGTGTTGCCGCTCGCTACAACTTATTTTCAGGTATTGATAAAAACAAATCCGTACAAGCTGCTGAACTTCAACGCTATGCATCTGAGTTAATGACTGAGCGTACCAAACAAGAAATTGAAAGCCTGATTTATAGCTCATTTAATGAAGTCACCAGCGCTCAACAAAGTCACCTGTTGTTGCAGCAAAACCTAAAAGCTGCTCAAGAAAATTTAAGAATTCAACAGCTTTCATTTAAAGAAGATATGGGTACGGCCACACAAGTCATTGATGCACAAAATGCATTGAACGGGCTACAAAGTGAAATGGCGCTTAATGCCTATAAATACGTGATGTCACTCGCAACACTGCTACAAAGTCACGGGAGCATTGACCAGTTCCAAAGCTATATCAATCAATCACACACCGACTATATTCGCTAAGCTTAGCCGAGGGGAAACCATATGAATCAGGAACCGACTGATCACCAAGAAGATGCCTCCGCGAAAGCTGAAACATCCCAATCCAATGTCTCGACTTCAGACGTTTCACCTACAGCAAATACTGCTGAGGATACTCAAGAAAAAGTGGCTATCAATACAGATGCAGAGACGAAAAATAGCTCTGTGCAAAGTCGCAATAAATCTGCTTTGATCAAGTTCGGGATTGGCATTGTCTTGGTTCTGCTTTTGGCATTGATTGTATTTGGCTTATGGAAAAGTTATCAGCCCAAGCAGGTTGAATTACAAGGTCGAGTTGAGGCTGAAACCATCCACATTAGTACCAAAGTACCTAGCCGTATCGAAGAAATATATGTGCAGGACGGTGAAAAAGTACAAGCAGGTCAAGCACTGGTTCGTTTAACCAGCCCCGAAGTCGATGCAAAGAAACAACAGGCTTTAGCTGCACTTCAATCTGCGCAAGCACTGCAATCCACAGCTGAACGTGGCTCTCAACAAGAAAATATTGATAGTTTATATGCCAATTGGCAAAGTCTAAAAGCACAGCAACAATTGGCGCAAACCACCTACCAACGTGGTCAAAACCTCTATAAAGAAGGTGTGATTTCACGACAACGCCGTGATGAAATGCAAGCTGCCGCAGTGTCTGCTGCACAAATGACAGAAGCGTCTTATCAACAATATGCGCGTGCAAAACGTGGCAGTACACCGCAACAACAAAGCTCGGCAGATGCCCAAGTCAAGATTGCGCAAGCCGCGTTGGCCGAAGCAAATGCACTTGAGGCTGAAACCAAATTGTTTGCACCGTCCAATGGCACCATTTCAAAAACCTATGGCAAAGTTTCAGAATTAGTTGCGATGGGTGTGCCCGTTGTAAGCCTGATTCAAGATGATAGCTTATGGATTAGCTTAAATGTCCGTGAAGACCAGTATGCTCAAGTGTATCAACTCAAGACCATGCAAGGATTTATACCGGCACTGAACAAATCTGCCGATTTTAAAATTGATCACATCGAAGCCGAAGGTGAATTTGCAACGATTAAAACCACGCGGCAAACGGGCGGCTATGATATTCGTAGTTTTAAAGTCCAACTGAAACCCGCTCAGCCGATTGCTGACTTAAAAGTGGGTATGAGCGTTTTGTTTAAAATTGAAGAGCGTAAATAATGTTTAGGGGCATTCTGCGTGAGTTTCGCTATTTGATGCAGCATAAATGGGACTTGTGTATGGTCACACTTGCCCCTGCCCTTGTGATTTTGCTCTTTACCAATATGTTTGCTCAAGGCAAACCAGATCATTTACCCATTGCGATCATAGACCAAGATCAAAGCAGTTTAAGCCGTAACATTACTCATTTTGCGCAGCTGAACCATACCTTAAAAGTAGCCACCATTACACCCAGTATGGATGATGCTGAAAAGCTTTTAAATCAGACTCAAATTTGGGGCTATATTCATATTCCTGCTGGTGCAGAGCAACGACTGGTTCAAGCAAAAGATGCAGAAGTCAGCATTGCCTATAACCAAAGCTATTTTAGTGTCGGCAATAGTATTTCATCAGCCATGCTGCTAAGTACATTGCAAGCCATGGCCGATTTTAGTGGTCATCAGTATTTAGAAAATACAATTCCCTACCTCGATGCACCGACACCCAATGTCAAAATTTCACCTTTATATAATCCAGGTTTAAATTATGAGTTCTATTTAGAGCCGTACATGATTCCTGCGATTCTGCATTTATTACTGTGTTGCTGTGTCGCATTTTCAGTCGGTCAAGAAATCAAATATGACACTGTAAATCAATGGGTGAAACCGACTTCTGTCTTTCAAGCTTTAATCGCTAAAAATCTCAGTTATGTTTTCATTTTTACCGCTTGGACATGGGCATGGATGTTCTGGCTAATCGTGTTTCGAGGGTGGTTTGTTCAGGGTTCATTACTGCTCATTTTGCTCGGGCAATTGTTTTTTTATACAGCCTATGCCTTTATCAGTTCTACTGTAGTTTTGGCGACACGTGATCTCACCAAATCTTTTGGTTTTATTGCGGTATATGGTGGCTCATCACTGAGTTTTGCAGGGGTGACATTGCCGCTGAATAACGCGCCGATGTTTACAAAATTCTGGGCCAATATTATTCCCTATACGCCTTATGCCAAATTACAAACAGAACAATGGGTCATTGGTAGCCCAATCTCCATTTCAATCACACCGCTTGTCACCCTGATCATTTACTGTCTGTTCTATTTGGTTCTTGCCAGCTTATTTTTACGGAAAGTACTGAAGGAGCAAATCATATGAATAAAATCGTGTCATTTCTATCAACTTTGCTCAGACACTATATTCAAACCTTTAAAGATATTGTGAAGCACAGTTCGATTTTTACCACCTTAGTGCTTTCTGTTTTTCTTTACAGTTTTTTTTATCCCATTGCTTATCAAGCGGAACACGCAGAATCGCTCCCCATTATTGTGGTGGATGAGGAACAAAGCATACTCACCAATACGATTATTGGTGCTGTAGCCAATAGTCCCAATGTAGAAATTCGAGCTGTGACTGGTAATTTTGCTGAGGCTGAAAATATGCTCCGAAGTCAGCAAGCTGACGGAATTTTACTGCTGCCGAGTAATCTTTCAAATAGCATTCGCCGTGGTGAAACCGGTGGAATTGGTTTATATCTCAGTGCTGCAAACTTTCTAAAGACGCAAAAAATTGGCTTAGGTTTAGCCAGTTCGATGGAAAATGCCCTCGTCGAATATGCAGAAAAATTCCAGAACATATCCGATTTTAGCCCCGCTTTGTCGATCCATAAGATTCCATTATTTAATCCACTTTCAGGCTATGGCAGCTATATTTTCCCAGCGGTTGCACCCTTAATTATTCATCAGACGATTTTATTGGGTCTGTGCATGCTGATTGCGACCTATCGACAAAACACAGCATGGCGTCCGAGCTATACACAATTAGCTGGCATCTTCTTGTGTATTTTGACCATAGGAACGTTGGGATGCTTCTATTTATTTGGTTTTACCTTTTGGCTGAACGACTATCCACGGGGTGGAAATTTTTGGGGCATGTTCATTGCTGTGCCCATCTTCCTCAGTTGTATTATTGCGATGACACTCTTTCTAGCCACCTTTCTTGACCTGCCAGAACGTGCAGGACATCTCATCGTTTTTAGTTCTATTCCGCTATTTCTACTTTCGGGAACGGCATGGCCACATGCAGCTATGCCTAAATGGATGCAAATACTCGCTCAAGCATTACCTTCGACCCAAGGCATTCAAATGTTCCTTCAACTCAATCAGATGGGTGTGCCTACAGTAATCGTCATCCCAAAACTGCTTTATCTCACAAGTATTGGACTGATTTTTTTATGTCTTGCTGTCTGGCGTTTAAAGTTTGCCAAAAGATAAAACTGTTTGTGCTGTAAGACATGTCTGGTCTCAAGCGAAATGCGTTCAAACCTATTCATCATAGACTCGAACGCTTTGTATCTAATCATGTCTCAAATTTAAATTCTTGCTGTCATCTATTAGCTGTATGCATTTGGCGTGACAGTCGATGCTTCATCCACTTGAATATCAAAATCATCTGCATCTGAGGTGATCTCAGTAACCAAATCATCTGATTCTTTTTCTGCAGCGTTTTCGAGCCAGAATCCTTTCACTTTATCGTTCCCATCATGACCTGCAAAGACCACACTCATATACAGTTCTTTTTGCGGATAATCATATTTATACACAATTGTTGTGGTCTTACCTTCTCCCAGCCGAGTATTTGCCATTCGCTGAATTACTTCCGCCTCAGCACTAGGTTGACCTGCAGGAATCAGCTTTTTCATACGTGAAAACAGCTCTGGATCTGCTAGCATCGCATCACGAACATTTTCTTCAACCAATACCAAAAAGCTGTCTTGATGGGGTTGGTGTAGTGCTGCGAATAATTTTTCTGACTTGATACGCTGTGAGCTTGTCTCACTTGGTAGGCTTGATTCGAATTTTGCAATCAAGAAATCGCCGATTTTTTCACAAGCCGTTATAGGTAAGATTAAAGCGATGATGACGACTAATTTTTTCAACACCGTACAAGCCCTCTGGTTATTATTAAAATATATAAAGTTAAAATTTAGTTCGGATAATCTGTGTGATTTATAGAATTTTCACTGATTTATCTGCCTCACAAGTATAAAGCAAACTTCTATATAAAAATGAAAAATACAGGCTCACAATTAGTTTTTCGATCTTTCTAGGCAAATCAGAGATTTTGTGAAGTGTTCATTAATAACTCAATTTTATTCGTTCTATAAATTAAACTTAATAATCAAATCGCTTATACAACTAAAAATGATAATTTATCGATCAAACAGTTTGGTTTTGATCAAAATCGTTGGCTGTATTCTCATATAAACTGCAAAATATTATCGTATTTATCTCCCAAATTATTCAGAACTTTTTGTCATGGCGGATTCAGTCTGTCTGCAACATTTGTTCGTGGATGACTGTGGGCTTTTTTCTCCCAAATCTGACATAAGAGCTGATGTATGAAAAAGATTAAGGTGAGCCTTGCCTGGCAAATCGTGATTGCTCTCATTCTAGGTATACTTGTTGGTGCTTTCCTACACTATTCTCCTGAATATCGTGATGCTTTAGTTAATAACTTTTTGACGCCTTTGGGCTCAATTTTTATTAACCTTATTAAGATGATCGTTATTCCGCTTGTTGTGTCGATGCTTATTTTAGGTATTGCCAATACAAGTCACGGTAGTAACTTAGGTAAACTAGGTTTCAAAACGATTATTTATTTTGAAATCATTACCACCGTTGCTATTTTAGTCGGTTTAGTTGCAGCCAACGTATTCCAACCTGGTGCCGGCATTGATATGTCTGCATTGACGCAAGTCGATATTTCAAAGTATCAAGAAACAACACATGAAGTCAGTGAACATTCTCATGGTTTGATTCAAACAATACTTTCACTTATTCCATCTAACTTTTTTGCAGCTTTGACTAGTGGTCAAATGCTCCCAATCATCTTTTTCTCTGTGATGTTTGGTGTAGGTTTAGGTGCGCTTGATCAGGAAGTAAAACAACCTTTAATTAAAGTGTTGACCGCTGTTTCTGAAACGATGTTTAAAGTTACGCACATGATCATGATGTTTGCACCTATTGGTGTATTCGGCTTGATTGCAGCGACTGTTGCGAATTTCGGCTTCAGCTCTCTTGTGCCACTGCTTAAACTCGCAGTTTTAGTTTATGGTGCAATCTTCTTCTTTATTTTCATTGTATTAGGTGCAGTTGCTAAATTCTGTGGCTTCAGTGTTTGGGCCATTATCAAGATCTTAAAAGATGAATTGATTCTCGCGTATTCAACTGCAAGTTCTGAAACTGTCCTACCCCGTATTATGGAAAAAATGGAAGCTTATGGTGCTCCGAAACCGATTACCAGTTTCGTGATTCCAATTGGCTATTCATTTAACCTCGATGGTTCGACCCTATATCAAAGTATTGCGGCTATCTTTATTGCTCAGCTTTACGGGATCGATCTGACAATCACCCAACAAGTGATTCTGGTCCTAACCTTGATGATTACCTCTAAAGGGATTGCAGGTGTACCTGGCGTTTCTTTCGTGGTCTTGCTAGCGACTCTCGGCAGTGTCGGTATTCCACTTGAAGGTCTGGCATTCATTGCGGGTATTGACCGTATTTTAGATATGGCACGTACTGTACTAAATGTGATTGGTAACGCGCTTGCGGTACTGGTGATCAGTAAATGGGAAGGCCAATTTGATACTGAAAAACAAAAAAATTATGCTGCTAATCTAAAAGATGCCGCTTAATTTTATGTCATAAAAAAGGACGCTTCGGCGTCCTTTTTTACAGCTTTGTTTTATTTTTCCAAACTTTATTTATTTTTTTCACCAAAAACTGAAATATTAAAATCTCGAATTTTGTTACTTCCTTCGGGTTTATCAAAACTTACATCGTACTGTACAAGGTTTTTATTGGTATAACCGTACTCATAAGTGACCGTATATAAAGACGGCTTTTCAGTCGATTTTTCAATGTGCTTTGCCACTATATTTTTGCGTGAGTAATCTTGTTTCGGAATACCTCGTGCAAATTTACGCAGCTCTTTTTCATTCTGTTCAAACTTCGCTTTGAGTTCTGGTTCAAAGTAAGTGTACAGCTTTTCAAAATTGCCTTCACGTAATTGATCATAGGCAGCTTGGGCTACTTCAGTCTGTTCAACACTTGGGTCTGGTATTGCATTTAAGGCTTTTTGGCCAATTTGGTCACAGCCGCCAAGCCCAATAAGTGAAGCCATTGCAAAATATTTTAATTTCATATTGTACTCATCAATCTAAAATTATCTGTCTATAAAAAAGGACGCCGTAGCGCCCTCTTTTCTAAATCTTCAATTAGTCTTCTTCAGGCTCATTGAGATCTGATTCATTGTCATTTTGATCAATAATCGTTGAGTCATCGACAAGTTGCTCAGTTTCGATTGCTTCCACTTCTTCAAAAGTTTCGTCTTCTTCAACTGCTTCGATCGCCACAACACCGACTAAAATTTCGCTTTCACCTAAACGGATCAAACGAACACCTTGAGCATTACGACCTGTTTGTGCCACTTCAGACGCACGTGTACGAACCAACGTACCGCCATCTGAAATTAACATTAGCTCTTTAGACGCATCAATCGCTACCGCACCAACAAGTTCACCGTTACGTTCAGATGTTTTAATTGCAATAACACCTTTACCGCTACGTTTCTTGGTTGGGAAGTCATCTACTGGTGTACGTTTACCATAACCATTAGCTGAAGCACAAAGTACTTCACCAGTTTCCGGAACAACTACCAGTGACACTATACGGCTAATGAGAGCTGAATCAGAGGTATCTTCATCATCAGACTCTACATCCGCATCCTCAGCGTCTTCAGCTTGAGCTGCTGCACCAATGGTCACGCGCATACCACGAACACCTTTGGCAGAACGACCCATTGAACGCACGTCAGTTTCTGCAAAACGAATGGCTTTACCTTCGTTTGAGAACAACATGATTTGTTGTTCGCCGTCGGTAATGGCAACACCGATTAAGGTGTCATCACCATTGAGTTCAATCGCGCGTAGACCGTTTGAACGAACATTCGAGAATTGTTCTAACTCAACACGTTTAATCGTACCGTATTCTGTTGCCATAAATACGTAGAAGTTTTTACGAACGGCTTCTGCTTGCTGTGCAAAGTCATTGATGATTTCATCATCAAGATCAGTGGTAGAAAGCTCTAAGCCCAACTGTTTCAATTGAACACGTAATGCATCAGACAAGTCATCTGCACCGTCTTCAGTCTCAGCAAGTGCAGCTTCTAAACCAGCAAAATGACTATTAATCACTTCATTGGTTTGTAGCTGTGCACTATTGGCTTTTACAAATGCTTTAAAGTCAGCCAAGCGTTCTTTAAATTTCTTCGGCGCATCAACCACAGGTAAAATAGCGGTGATGGTCTCGTTTTCATCTAATGGCAATAAGTTCACCATTGGACGACCTTTCGCACCACGAGATGCTTGAGGTACTTCATACACTTTCAGACGATAAACTTTACCCACATTGGTAAAGCAAAGCACTGTTGCGTGGTTTGAAGTCACGATCAAATGTTGGATGTAATCGTCTTCTTTCATCGAAGTTGCAGACTTACCACGTCCACCACGACGCTGTGCAGCGTAGTCTGACAATGGTTGAGTTTTTGCATAGCCTGATTTAGAAACAGTTAGTACCATTTGCTCTTCAGGGATTAAATCTTCACGAGAGAAGTCGATACGTGATTCCACGATATCGGTACGACGTGCATCGCCATATTGTTGAAGGATTAAAGCTAATTCTTCTTTAATCACGTTCATCAATAAGTTGAAATCGTTCAAAATTGCAGTATATTCAGCAATTTGACCAAGAATTTCTGTATATTCAGCTTGTAACTTGTCTTGTTCTAGACCGGTTAAGCGATGTAAACGAAGTTCTAAGATCGCACCTACTTGGGTTGGAGACAGACGATAAATATCACCTGTTAAACCAAATGGACGTGCTGGATCTTCGCCTTCAATTTCATCTGGACGGACAGATACCGCGCCTGCTTTTTCAAGCAATGCAACAACACCACCGCCTGCCCACTCGCCCGCTTGTAAACGTTCGCGCGCTTCGCTTGGGTTTGCAGAAGTTTTGATGGTTTCAATAATCGCATCGATATTTGCGAGTGCAACTGTCAAACCTTCTAAGATATGTCCACGTTCACGTGCTTTACGCAGTTCGAACATGGTACGGCGTGTAACCACTTCCTGACGGTGACGGATAAACGCTGCAATAATATCTTTCAAGTTCATTAACTTAGGCTGACCATTATCGAGGCAGACCATGTTAATGCTGAATGAATTTTCTAATTGGGTATTTTGGAATAGATTATTTACAATCACTTCAGCGTTTTCACCACGCTTCAAGTCAATTGCAATACGCATCCCTTCTTTATCTGATTCATCACGCAGTTCAGAAATACCTTCAAGTTTTTTCTCTTTGACCAACTCAGCAATACGTTCAATAGTTTTTGCTTTGTTAACTTGATAAGGAATTTCAGTGAAGACAATCGTGCTACGACCCGATTTTTGGTCTTCTTCAATGTGATATTTACCACGGATATGCAAACGGCCTTTACCTGTACGGTACGCATCGACAATGCCTGATTTACCGTAAATGATACCGCCTGTAGGGAAGTCTGGACCAGAAATGTGTTCCATTAACCCTTCAATGCTGATGTGCGGATCGTTGGCATAAGCAAGACATGCATTAATGACTTCTGTCATGTTATGCGGAGCCATGTTCGTTGCCATACCTACAGCAATACCAGCTACACCGTTAATCAACAAGTTAGGCACACGTGTCGGCATGACTTGTGGAATACGTTCAGAACCGTCGTAGTTGTCTTCCCACTCTACGGTATCTTTCTCAAGATCCGCTAAAAGTTCGTGGGTCAATTTACGCATACGAACTTCGGTATAACGCATTGCTGCTGCACTGTCACCATCGACAGAACCGAAGTTACCCTGACCATCAACCAATTGATAGCGTAAGCTGAAATCTTGAGCCATACGAACAATAGTTTCGTATACAGCTAAGTCACCATGTGGGTGATATTTACCGATGACGTCACCGACTACACGGGCAGACTTTTTGTAAGCTTTGTTGTAGTCATTGCCCAATTCGTGCATTGCAAAAAGCACACGACGGTGAACAGGTTTGAGACCATCTCGGACATCTGGCAACGCACGTGACACAATCACGCTCATTGCATAATCGAGATATGAGCTCTTCAGTTCATCCTCAATGGCAATCGGTCTAATTTCCGATACGCTCATGCATACTCCTTGTTATACAAGCAGAATTCTGCCCGCATTTATATACCGTAAATCTGTAAAAATTAGTTCAAAAAACACTGAACCAATATCAAAAATCAAGTCGGACAGTATAGCATAAAAACCCTGATTTTTGTGCCAATCATCTTGCACTAGAACCATGATTTTTTGTATTTATTTTAAGCATTTTGATTTTATTTGCTGTGAAAAAAACCTCTACGAATAGAGGTTGTTTAATGTTCAAAAAATTTCTTTTCGAAGCTTCAAATTTAGACGCATAAATGTGATAAAAATCACTCTTTATGATATTGCATGACCTCTAATTCTTGAGGCACATGATCCTGCTGCATCCATGGGTATGCTGTTAAAAACAAACCTAAAATAAGCGGAAATTCATAAACTTCTTCGATGAAATCTTTATAAGCTAAATCGTACAAAAATAAAAAACTGAGACTTCGACTATGCTCAACTGCATCAGAAATCAGCAAGCCCAATATCACCAAGCCCAATGGCCAAATTGGTAAAGCCAAGGTTTTTAGCTTACGTGCGATTTCTTGGCGTAAATAAGGCGAAAACAGCATAAAGACGACAGGTGCAATCATGAATACCGAAATTAAACGAAAATACGGTTTAGGTACATCAGGGAAATAGTCACGCCCCCAGCTAATGCTACGACCAAATAGCAACAACCACCATGCGACAGCCCACAACCAAAATTGTTTCTTTCCATCTTGCATTTCAAGTGGTCGAATATAGAAAAAAGTAAAAATCGCAAAAAACAGCAATAACAATGCTTAGACCGATTCAACTGCTGTAACAGTCATTCCATCAAATAAAGGAAAAGAGATACTTTGTAAAACAGGAAAAAGTAAACAACAGATCATCAGCACCAATACACTGATTGGTAACTGAAAATCAAATTTCAAAGGGAGACTCCGCCTAAAGGCAAGTTCAATAAAAAAGCAATGTTAACACAAAATATACAATCCTTTAAGCTTGCTTTAAGTTTAAGATTCAAACTTGAAGGATAAATTTTTATTATTTTATTTTAAATCTTTGTATTTTTTTATAATTTATTAATCTCCATCCTATTACCAAGCGATTGCGCCTGCTTACTTACCATTTAAGTTTTAACATACAAATACCTTACGCTAAAGTAGTGTCTAATACCAATAATAAGAAACACCATATGAATTTTGAACTACTAAACTAAGAATCCACTACCCTCATAAGCATGAAACATCTAAGTGCAAATTTATATATGTACATTTACGTATAATTAATCGATTAAACATTGCCAAGAAGACCTACTAATTCTTCAAACAATAAAAACGCCCCTAAACCATAAGCTTAGGAGCGTTTTGAACTGCGTTCAGAAATTAGATTTTAGATACTAATTCTGGAACAACAGTATTCAAATCACCCACTAACCAGTAGTCAGCTACTGAGTTAATTGGCGCTTCTTCATCTTTGTTGATCGCAACGATCACTTTAGATTCTTTCATACCTGCCAAGTGCTGAATCGCACCAGAGATACCTACAGCGATGTACAAGTCAGGAGCAACGATTTTACCCGTTTGACCCACTTGCATATCGTTTGGTACGAAACCAGCATCAACTGCTGCACGAGATGCGCCTTGCGCAGCACCAAGCTTGTCCGCTAATGGATCAAGTACAGTGTGATAGTTTTCACCTGAACCAACACCACGACCGCCTGAAACAACTATACGCGCAGCTGTTAATTCTGGACGTTCAGATTTCACGATTTCTTCAGAAACGAACTTAGAAATACCAGCATCACCAGTAGATGCAACAGCTTCAACTGCAGCAGAGCCGCCTTCGCTTGCAACAGCATCAAATGCAGTACCACGAACAGTCGCAACTACAACAGACTCGCCAGACTCTACAGTTGCAATCGCGTTGCCTGCATAGATTGGACGTTTGAAAGTTTTAGGACCTTCAACAGCAATGATGTCAGTGATCATGCTTACGTCAAGTAACGCAGCAGCACGTGGAAGTACGTTTTTGCCCGTTGTCGTAGAAGCAGCAAGGATGTGAGTGTAACCCGCACCGATAGAAGCAACTAATTTAGCAACGTTTTCAGCCAATTGATTAGCATAAGCAGCGTCGTCAGCAAGTAATACTTTGCTTACACCCGCAACTTTAGCTGCTTGGTCTGCAACTCCTTGAGCGCCTGAACCAGCTACTAATACAGTGATATCACCACCGATTTTTTGCGCTGCAGCAACAACGTTAAGAGTTGCACCATTTAGTGCTTTGTTGTCGTGCTCAGCGATAACTAAAATACTCATGATTTTTATCCTTCTGTATTAGATCACTTTCGCTTCGTTTTTCAATTTATCTACAAGCTCGTCTACAGACTTCACTTGTACGCCCGCTTTACGTTCTGCAGGAGCTTCAACTTTAACAGTTTTAAGCTTAGTTGCAGGTGAAACGCCATAATCAGCAGGTGACTTAGTATCAAGCGGTTTTTTGCGCGCTTTCATAATGTTTGGAAGAGCAGCATAACGTGGCTCATTCAAACGTAAGTCAGTTGTGATGATTGCAGGAAGTGCAAGTTCAACAGTTTGTAAACCACCGTCGATTTCACGAGTCACTTGTACTTTATCGCCTTCAACTTTAACTTCTGAAGCGAAAGTACCTTGGCCAGCACCTAAAAGCGCACCAAGCATCTGGCCAACTTGGTTAGAGTCGTCATCAATTGCTTGTTTACCAAGAAGGATCAATTGAGGTTGTTCAGCGTCTACAACACCTTTTAGGATTTTTGCAACTTCAAGTGCACCTAACTGGCTGTCGTCAGCTTCAACAAGGATCCCGCGGTCTGCACCAAGCGCCATAGAAGAACGGATTTGTTCTTGAGCTTCTTTAGGACCAATAGAAACAACAACGATTTCTGAAACAGTTCCTTTTTCTTTTAAACGAACCGCTTCTTCCACTGCGATTTCACAGAATGGGTTAATTGACATTTTAACGTTCGTTAAGTCAACACCACTGTTGTCCGGCTTAACGCGAACTTTAACGTTGGCATCAACCACACGTTTTACAGCAACAAGAGCCTTCATGTAATCCTCGGCTGTTTTAGCAAATGTAAATGTTGAGAAAAGTTATATTAACTCTTCACTTTAAATTTTTTAGGTGCCCTATCTTGCAATGTGTACGGCATTTCGGTCAAGTCACAATTATCGAAAGACCTGTAAAAAAGCGTAATTTCCTTGAACTTATCGTTCACATTTTTTAAAGAATGCTTTAGTTATCCCAAAAAACGCATTATTCAGTTATTTTTTAAGCATTGATTTTTATTATTTTTTTACTTGATTTAGATCATCAAAAGAGCTGATTTAATATCAATTTTCGATCAATCTTTCTGAAATAGAGCTTTCCCTCTACACATTCGGCAACATATCTAAACTTGTCATTTAAGATAGAAGCATAATGAATTTAGCGCTGATTTCACTTTTCCGAAGCTAATTGGCGTGTTTTTCTCCTTTTTTATTCTTAATATCTGCCGATATTCATCTCATATAAAAAAACCTCCGCTTTCACGAAGGTTTTAGTTAAGGCATTTAGCCCATTTTACATTTGCGTTCTAATTGGTAATTAGCCATGTCGCAGCTAGAGCCAACAAACCGCCTGATGTACCGTCGATCCACTTTTGTTTGCGTTCATCGATTTCTGTTTTTTGTGTAATACGTGCAAAGACCAAACTCAAACTACAATACACCACAAAAATCAGCCCAATAAAAATGAAGGACAAAATCAAACCTTGGCTCACGGTATTCGCTGATTTATCGATAAATTGCGGCAAAATTGCAAAATATATCAACATTCCTTTCGGGTTCAGTAAAGCCGTAAAAAAGCCTTTTTTAATCGGGTTGGACGCTGACTTTTTCTCAATACTTAATTTTTTACTGCTAAATACTGAACGTAGCAAATGCGTCGCCAAATATAAAATATAAGCAATCCCCAACCAGCGGATTGTTTCAAAGAGTAGTGGAAATGACACGATAATCGCAGCAATACCCAATGCCACCAAAATCGAGTGAACCAAATAACCTGAACACACACCTACTGTAGCCATCATGCCTGCTTTTGCATCCTTACCCATCACTTGTGACAGGATAAAAAGCATATCGGGTCCTGGTGTGAAAATAAGGGGAATTACCGTTAAGGCAAATAAAGCAAATACAGACATTTCAATTTTCCCTTTCTATGTCCTGAAAGTGAAATTAGTATGTTTGAATCGCTTTAAAATAGGATATCAAATATTCTATAATAGATATTATTTTTAGAATTATATTCTATTTTATGAAGACATCTTCTAAGTCAATTCTAGTTAAACTAGATCGTATTGATAAAAATATCATTCGCGCACTTCAAAATAATGGTCGTATGCAAAATAATGACTTAGCCAAGGAAATTGGACTCTCTCCTTCTTCTTGTTTACGTCGGGTCAAATTACTCGAAGAAGCAGGTGTGATTCAGAATTACACCACCGTGGTCGATCCACAAAAGATTGGCTTTCAATTGATTTTATTCTCTCGTATTTGGTTGACTGGGCAGGATGCTGAAACCATCGATACCTTTATCGAAGCTATGAAAGAACTTCCTCAAGTCATGGAGTGCTACATTATTTTGGGTGAGTGCGATGCAATGCTAAAAGTAGTGGTGCCTGACCTAGAAAGTTACCGCAAATTTCAGTCTACTCACTTAACCAAGAAAAATGGCATCACCAGTGTAAAGACTGATTTACCAAGCCAAATCATCAAACAAAGCTTCCAGTTACCGTTAGAAGATTTATAAACAGAAATTGGTCTGCCAAGGAACAACTCAAGCATCAGAAACGACGAGGCTGATACTACAAGCTTGCCAATGTAGTGACGGATTACCTTCACAACCTCGAATGCAAATACTTAGCTATGCGGTATTTCATTATATTTTAAGCAAAGAAAAATAATGATTTGCGGCAATTGAGTAGGAAATATCTAGGAGGTCTTTGAGCTCAATTGCTCAAGTAGGAAAACCATTGATTTTTAGGCTCACACTATCAAGACTGAATGAGTTGAATTACTGAGCAGCGAAACGGATTGGCATTTAGAAATTTTTGTTTAAGCAACTAAGCTATGCAAAGAAGATTAACACTCTAACGCTCTGCTCACAAGCATCACAACATGTCATGGAGCGAGTGATATAAGGGCTAAACATCCAAAACCAATGAAGATAGCCCTTGAGTTGTTTATTTGACCAATGGTTTAGGCTGGCTGATTTTCCAAAAAGTCACGATGGATGTGGCTTAGGTCAATAAGTTCATACTTTGCCAAATCAAAAATACGCCAAATGGTGAGGGCATCTTCTTTACTGTCAAATTTAGCAGTTGCTTTATTGGTAAGCTGCCATTGTTTATCCGAAATCCAAATAAAGTATTGGCCCGTCGCCGCATTAAACGCCTGAACTTTTCCATCGGCATTAATCCCTTGTAGCTGCGCACCTTCAGGTAATACAGCTTCTATTTCAGGCAAACCAATTTCAACGAAGTGCTTGATTTGGCGTAAGCCGTATCCTGCAAAAATTTCTTTTTGCTGACCATTTAACTGGTCATATTTTTCTTGAATATCTGAAATCATGGTATGGCCTATATATTTTTTTAACGGTACAGCAATTTAGTAAATAGCGAATTTCACTTCGGCACTTACGTCAATTCAATAATGGACAATTTTTATACCCGATAATTTGAATTTTTATAATGCGACAATAGTTCAAAATGTCGGTCAATTTTACCAATATTTTTTCACATCCTTATTTAACTTTCATGAAGCAGACCACTTTAGGATGCAAAATATGAAATCTAGCCTATAAATTTAAGCAATATTTAGACCACTACGAGCTAAAGTCGTATTTGCAATTGTTACGAATCTTTATGCTGCGCCCGTGGATGGGCTTGATCATAAACTTGTGCCAATCGATCAAAATCCACATGGGTATAAATTTGTGTAGTGGTTAAATTACTATGCCCCAACATTTCTTGTACAGCACGCAAGTCACCACTATTGGACAACATATGGCTAGCGAAGCAATGACGCAATAAGTGTGGATGTAAATCGACATTTACACCTGCACGTTGAGCTTGAAATTTAACTCGATTTTCAATTTGCCTTACCCCGAGTGGATTACCTTTTTGGGTGATAAAAACTTGGGCTTCTGGGACAAAATCACCATGCCATGCAGGATATAATTGCAACCAATGCATCACAGCCTCTTTTGCTTTAGAACCAAAAGGTACAATGCGTGTTTTATTGCCTTTACCCGTAATACGTAACAGTTGGCGATTAAAATCAATATCTCGAATGGTTAAGCCCTGCACTTCAGCCAAACGTAAACCACTTGAATATAGCAACTCCAAAATCGCTTTATCACGTATCCAAAGTTGCCGTTGAGTTTCACTTTCTGGCTCAGGCTGTTCCATGATTTGTTTAATGGTTTCAATATCGACCAATCCAGGTAAAGGACGTGATTGGCGTTTGAGCTGAAAATCATCTGCGGGGTTGAAACTAAGATAATCCCCTTGTTCTGCCCATTTCATAAATTGGCGAATCGAAGATAACATGCGCTGCAAACTACTTGGACTGAGCTGAAACTGTTCCACTTTATGAGCAACAAATTCACGCAGATCTGACTTTTCAACATCATGCAGTGGCAAGTTGCGTATTGTACAAAATTGGAGAAAATCACTGACATCACGCTCATACGCTTGCAAGGTATGTTTAGACTGATTTTGAATTTCACGTTCCTTCAACCACATAGCCAGTAGTTGACTCTGATCCATCGTCATCTGTCTTCTCCCATTTCAACATGTGCTTTAGCGTTGTGGTACGTTCTCTAAAGCGATCTTACATATCTGTTTTATGAAAAGAGTCTAGCAAAGAACCCCTTAGGCTTACCATCAACACGTTGGTAAAAAGCTTGCGTTTCATTAAGCAAATACCCTTCTACACCATCCGCACTGTGTGGATTGACATGGATTAAATCCACTGGGCATTGCTCTTTTAAACTATCCTGTGTGATACGACCAATTTTACTGTGCAATTCTTGAATTTGTTGTTCAGATAATCCTGCTTCTAAATCTAATCCGATCAACAAAGTCGGTGAATCATCTCGAGCTTGATTCAGCATTTGCGCTAAATAAGCAGCTTTTACCACACGCTCTGTGCCGAAAAAAATGCTTAATTGATCAATCATAAACTGCGGATATTCCGCCGGCTGACCAATTAAAACTTCCGTATCTTCCGTAACTTCATAGTTTTCTGAGGGCTGAATATACTGCCCGTTCAGCAAATGTTGAATTTCTTCTGGTACAAAGTCCTTCGTCGCATCAGGTGATTGTGGATTCAATACAAGCCTTGCCCCCATGGTCATTTCAAATAATGCCTTGGTTGGTAGCCGGATATACGACTCCCCTTCAGATATTGCTAAACGCATTTTTTCCAAGGACGTAAAAAATGGAATGACGCAATCATATGTTTCATCTTCCCATGATTTCAATTGAATACGGTCGCCTTCATCCAAGATCAAATCTTCGGCAATACGTGAATCACGTCCCCCTGTTGTTCCCACACAATACACATTGGCTGCCAATAACTGAGCTAAAAATTCGGGTCGATACGCGGGTTCATGTAAGGCTTTATGAAAAAGTTGTTCTAAGATTTCTTCTTTTATTTCTTCGTTTATTTGTTCCATGTTGACTCCAATCCCATTGAATTATAATTTTTTATTCACTTTTTATTTTATGAAAAAAGCCCTGAATGAATCAGGGCTTTGATTTTAACCTTGGAAGTAACTTAAATCTAAGCGTCCTTCGTAAACTGTTGCAGTTGGTCCAGTCATCCAAACCACACCACCTTCTTGCCACTCAATTTGCAGCTTACCACCTGCCAACTCTATTTCGACCGAATTGGCTAATAAACCACGACGCATACCTGATACTGCCGCTGCACAAGCACCTGTACCACAGGCCATAGTTTCACCGACACCACGTTCAAATACACGTAAGCGTGCATGTTTCTCGTCCACAATTTGCATAAAACCTGCATTTACACGCTGTGGAAAACGCTCATGCGATTCGACTTGTGGACCAATTTTAGCAACGTCTGCGGTAATAACATCAGGAACGATCGTCACTGCATGCGGATTACCCATACTCACCACATCAATGGTGAGTTGTTCATTATTCGCCAATGCAATGTCGTATAAGTTTTCAGGCTCCTCCGCAATAAATGGAATTTCATGCGGCAAAAAGCGAGGATAACCCATGTTAACGCGCACCCAACCATTTACACCTAATTCAGGCTCTACGATACCTGACTTGGTTTGTACTTTGATTTTGGTTTTGCTGGTCAACTTACGTTCATGCACAAAGCGCGCAAAACAACGTACGCCATTTCCGCATTGTTCAACTTCCGAACCATCTGCATTAAAAATACGATATTTAAAATCGACATTGGGTAAATCAGGTGGTTCTACAATCAAAAGCTGATCAAAACCAATACCAAAATGACGGTCGGCCAAACGCTGAATCGTCACTGTATCTAAATAAGCTCGTTGGCTAATCAGATCGACCACCATAAAGTCATTGCCAAGGCCATGCATTTTGGTAAATTCTAATAACATCTCGAATTTCTCCTTAAGGCAATAAACGTTCACGTTCCCATAAGGATTCGATGGTTTCACGCTCACGAATCAAATGAGACTGATCACCGTCAACCATCACTTCAGCAGCACGTCCGCGGCTGTTGTAGTTTGAGCTCATGACAAAACCATAAGCACCCGCACCCAATACTGCAAGCACATCATTTTCTTGAATCGCCAACTGACGTTGCTTTCCGAGGAAATCGCCGGTTTCACAAATCGCACCAACAACATCCCAGTCTTTCTTTTCTGTATCAGTACGAGGCGTTACTTCCTGAATATCCATCCATGCTTCATATAAAGCGGGACGGATTAAGTCGTTCATAGCAGCATCAATAATGGCAAAATTACGATGATTGGTCGGTTTGAGTAAATCAACTTTGGTTAACAACACACCTGCATTTGCAGAAATACTACGCCCCGGCTCCATATATACCTTAAGGCCTAATTTTTCTAAAGCCGGACGCATTGCCTGAGCATATTCTTCAACAGTTGGCGGAACTTCGTCTTTGTAAGTCACGCCTAAACCACCACCAATATCGATGTGTTTTAGATGAATACCCATCTCTTTCAGTTGATTGATCATTACAATGACACGATCAAGTGCATCAACAAAAGGCTGAGTTTCAGTCAACTGTGAGCCGATATGACAATCAATCCCGATAATCTCAAGATTTGGCAATGATGCCGCATACGCATAAGTTTCAAAAACGCTGTCTGAAGGAATACCGAATTTATTTTCTTTTAAACCCGTAGAGATATAAGGATGGGTTTTAGCATCCACATCTGGATTTACACGCAATGAAATCGGTGCTTTCTTACCCATTGCAGCAGCAACTTTTTGGATTCGATCCAACTCTGCATGTGATTCAACGTTAAAACATGCAATACCCACGTCCAATGCTTTTTGGATATCGGCTTCAGTTTTACCCAAACCTGAGAATACAATTTTAGAAGCTTCACCACCGGCTTTTAACACACGTGCGAGTTCTCCACCCGTCACGATATCAAAACCAGCGCCCTGCTTGGCAAGTACGTTTAACACCGCAAGATTAGAGTTTGACTTTACCGCAAAACAAATTTGATGGTCGATAAAGCTAAATGCACGATCCATATCTGAATAATGCTTTTCAAAAGTAGCTTTTGAATAAACATAAAGCGGTGTGCCATATTGCTGTGCAAGCTGTTGTAAAGAACATTGCTCTGCATGCAATACCCCATTCGTACGGGTGAAACTCATGAAAGTATCCTTTCTATAAAAGCATTAAGGTGTAGGGTTAGAATTTGAAGATTCCGATTCAGTTGCAACAGGAGCCGCTTGTTTTTCCTGCTTTTGCTGTGCAGGCGTATCTGGATAAATCAGATATTTTGCGCGCTTATCTGCATTTGCATCTGAAGGTAAATGCAATGCACCAGACTGACCACAAGCGGTCAGCAGCACAGCACTTGCTAATACAATAATTTTATAATTCATAAAACGATACATAAACGTACCTAATGAAAAGATTTTTCCGAGTATAACGTGATCAACCCGCGGATAAAAGAAAAGCCCTGTAATTCCAAGTGAGCTTTTTGCCATTCTGCACTAAATTTAAGCAAAATTTGATGGTGCTGTTTTCAATCCTTATTTGTCTTTATTTCTAGCTCGATCAGGCTATTGATTTCACTGAAATAGCATATCAATTTGAATGCTGTTTAATACAAATCGAAACGCTAATAAACAGTCTGTTTTAACTTAAAATAAGTCTATATCCAAATAAAAAAGCTGCCCCCTCAGGAGCAGCTTTTTATGTTTTTACATCAGATCAAAAATGTAAATTAATGGTGCTTTTTCTTATAAAAACCGAAATAGCCAATAATCAATATGATGAACCAAATCGGGCTCACCATGAGCGCTTTCATGGTATCTGCTTCTAGCGACAAGACATAAATCATGCCGATGAAGAAGATAATCACGAGCCAACAGGTATATAAACCACCCGGTAGTTTAAAGGTTGATTTCGCATGCAACTCAGGACGAGTTTTATAGTAAACGATATAGCTCCAGATAATCATGAGCCATACGCAGATAAATAAAATCGTCGACAGTGTAGTTGCTAAAGTGAAGGCTTCAACCGTGTTCGGTACGAAATACTGTAATGCCGCACCCAACAGTAAACAAACTGCCGAGAAATATAACGCATTTGCCGGAACTGCACGTGAGTTTAGACGGCCAAACGCTTTTGGACCTTGCTCTTCACGAGATAAACCAAACAACATACGTGAAGTCGAGAACACACCACTATTCATCGATGACATAACTGATGACAACACAACCAAGTTCATAATAATCGCAGCAGCAGCAATACCGGCTTGGCTAAACAAGTTCACGAATGGTGAAATGCTTGGGTCAATGGCATTCCATGGCGTAACGGACATCACAATCACAAGTGCCAGCACATAGAAAATAATGATACGAATCGGAATCGAGTTGACAGCTTTAGGCAAGTTGTGTTCTGGATCTTTGGTTTCTGCTGCCGTAGTACCCACGAGTTCTACGCCGACAAAGGCAAAAATGGCGATTTGGAAACCTGCCAAGAAGCCAGTTACTCCTGTTGGGAATAGACCACCATGTGACCATAAATGTGTGAATGATGCGATTTCACCTGTCGATGAGGTAAAACCGGTAAAGATCATCCAAAGACCGACACCAATGAGCACCACGATTGCAATAATCTTAATCAGTGCAAACCAAAACTCTAATTCACCAAAAAGTTTAACCGTAACAAGGTTTAAACCCATGATAAAAACAATGGCGGCAACACTGATCATCACCCCTTCTTCGGGCGAGAACGGGTTACCTCCATTAAAGAATTGCAGGTAATAAATGATGGCCGATAAATCAGCAATCCCTATAGTGATCCAGCACAGCCAATAGGTCCAACCCACAAAATAACCTGCCCACGGGCCGATTAAGTCGGTTGCAAAATCGATAAAAGATTTATATTCAAGATTTGATAGTAATAACTCGCCTAATGCACGCATGACGAGGAAAACCATAAAACCAATAATCATATAGATAATAAGGATGGACGGACCAGCTAAACTGATGGTCTTTCCTGACCCCATAAATAAACCTGTACCAATCGCACCACCAATCGCAATCAATTGCAGGTGTCGGTTGGACAGGCTTCGTTTCAAATCGCCGCTATCGGCGTGCGATCCATGACTCTCATTTGACATTATTTAATTCAACTTCGCGTTCCAATTGCGACAAATTAACGTAAAAGTTTCAGAAAATACAAAATTATTTTTCATCATCTATATTTTCGGATTAAGTGACAAAGTTAATTTATTTTTCTTATATATAAAAATCTTAACCTCTATCCCAAATTCAAAGCGACAAACAAAACAACAATTTACTTGTAAAAACTTCAATTCTATGCAAAAAATATTTTCCCAACGATAAAAAATTTATGCCAAAAATCATGGAAGTTTCTAACAATGGCATATCAATTGCTACAGATATCAAAAATGTAGCATTCACTCAGGACCGATAAGAAGAAAGATACTATGCAAGATCTACACACACTCATGAATACACTCAGCGGTTGGGTCTGGGGCCCATACATGTTGGTCCTCATTGTCGGAACAGGTGTATTCCTCACCTTCCGTTTACTATTCTGGCAATTCCGCATGTTGCCTTTAGCATTTAAACAAGTGTTTGGAAGGCATGAACATGCCAAATCACATGAAGGCGATATTTCACATTTTGCCTCACTTATGACTGCTTTATCTGCAACCATCGGTACAGGTAATATCGCAGGCGTTGCAACAGCCTGCGTCCTTGGTGGCCCCGGTGCAGTATTTTGGATGTGGATGACAGCCCTCTTTGGTATGGCAACCAAATATGGTGAAGGCGTACTCGCAGTCAAATATCGCGTAAAAAATGAAAATGGCGAAATGAGCGGCGGTCCAATGTACTACATTGAACGTGGACTGAAGTGGAAATGGCTCGCTGTCATTTTTGCCCTCTTTGGTACTTTAGCCTCTTTCGGCATTGGCAGTTCAGTACAGTCCAATACGGTTGCCCTCGCTGTTGAAAATAGTCTCGGACTTGAAACGTGGATTACAGGTATTGTTATTACTATTCTGTCTGCTTTAGTAATTCTCGGCGGAATTAAATCCATCTCTAAAGCATCCTCTTATATCGTACCTATTATGGCTGTCGGTTATGTATTGGGTGGACTAATCATCATTTTAAATAATCTTGAA
Organism: Acinetobacter sp. YH12069; assembly: GCF_013419675.1. Lineage (NCBI taxonomy): Bacteria > Pseudomonadati > Pseudomonadota > Gammaproteobacteria > Moraxellales > Moraxellaceae > Acinetobacter > Acinetobacter sp. YH12069. The sequence goes on from NZ_VOZS01000007.1 coordinate 163,513, forward strand.
TTGGTCATTCCTTCTCTCAAATTAATCTTTACCTATGCATTTACTGGCGAAGCTGCGGCAGGTGGTGCGATTGGTGCGGCTATTCGTTATGGTGTTGCCCGTGGTGTTTTCTCTAACGAAGCAGGTATGGGTTCTGCACCTATTGCCGCGGCTGCTGCGAAAACGGATCACCCTGCACGTCAAGGTTTAGTTTCAATGACAGGTACATTTATCGATACGATTATCGTGTGTTCTATCACCGGGATTGTTTTGGTCATGGGCTTTATTATGGCAGGCAACAGTTTTGGCGACCAAACTGGTGCAGTTTTAACTATCAGCGTATTTGATAAATTATTACCGGGTTTTGGCGGCTTGATCGTCACCTTCGGGATTATTTTCTTTGCATACTCAACCATTTTAGGTTGGAGTTACTATGGTGAAAAATGCTGTACTTACTTACTTGGTGAAAAGTTTGTCTTGATTTACCGTTTGATTTACATCGCTTCAGTCTTTGTAGGCTGTGTGGCGACTCTTGATCTTGTGTGGTTATTTGCCGATACCTTTAACGGTTTGATGGCTGTACCAAACTTAATTGCGCTGTTGTTACTTTCTGGTGTTATTGCCAAAGAATCGAAGGACTTTATTGCACGTCGTAAATCAGGTGAACTGTACTAATCCTTTCACGCTACTAAACAAAAAGCCACGTGAATTCACGTGGCTTTTTTATTCGGACTGATAATCGATATTTACTTATTGAATCGTACCGATTTGACCATCATCAAATTTGTCGTTTTTCGTGTTGCTTTCATTGGATTCATCCTTTTGATCTGACTCAGCATCTTCAATAAAGCCTTCGCCAAATTGGTCACCAAACTCATTTTCAGCATATTCAGAATCTACAGCACTGGCTTCCATCAGATCCGCTTCGATTTCTAAGGCAATTTCCAAGGATAAAGAAAAGAACAATACCCCCTGAATTTTCATGTTCCCTTGTTCATCTTCAAGATATTCACTGAGAGTTTTATATGCAGGGCTGCTTTCATCAAAAGGTACGTCAAGGTATAAATCACCTGTATAGCTATCGATCAAAGACTCACCTTCTAGCCCCATACAAGGGAAATACTCGAGATTTTGCAGGTCAAACCAGTGCATAACGTCATTACGTACCGTATTTTTTTCAGGATGTTGATGATCATATTCTTCAAAATGCACAAATAACACATCACGATTTTTTTCACGTGCGATGGCATCGATATGTCGTAATAGTTCAGTCATGTGGTGACCCATTTCAAAAAATATAATGCGCTATTATAAAGTGCTTACTATATAAAAGTGCAGCTATTGAAAATAAAACGACATCAATTGACCTTCAACAGTCATTTCATGCGATAAAAACTTGGTTTTTCGATGTATTCACCGCTATGCTGTGACTCAATTTGAGTTTGTGCACAGTAAATATTATGGCGAAAGCAAAAAGTGTCTATCGATGTGAACAATGTGGTGCTGATCATCCCAAATGGGCCGGTCAATGTACCGAATGTGGTGAATGGAATTCATTAGTCGAAGTCAATATTGCACCCGCCGTTACACACCGTGCACAGCCTAAAATGGGCGGTGGCTATGCAGGTCAAGCCGCTGCTGTGACCACCTTAAATCAAGTTTCTGTTTCGCATGAAACCCGAATGGCAACAGGTATTGGTGAATTTGACCGTGTGCTTGGCGGTGGACTGGTCACAGGTTCAGTAGTGCTGATTGGTGGTGACCCCGGCATTGGTAAATCCACTATTTTGCTACAAACCGCAACCTATATGGCGGCGAGTAAAAGTTCTGCCTTATATGTCACAGGTGAGGAATCTTTGTCTCAGGTGGCGCTACGTGCCCAACGCCTAGATTTGCCGACCGATCAACTCAAAGTCATGGCAGAAACCTGTGTCGAGCGTATTTGCGAAGTATTGGCACATGAACGCCCTGCCGTGGCCATTTTAGATTCGATCCAAACCTTATACACCGAAACACTCCAGTCTGCGCCGGGCGGTGTTTCCCAAATTCGTGAATCGGCTGCACTCCTGACCCGCTTTGCCAAAAATAGTGGCACAGCATTGTTTATTGTCGGTCACGTAACAAAAGAAGGCTCTTTGGCAGGCCCTCGTGTGCTTGAGCACATGGTCGATTGTGTTTTGTATTTTGAAGGTCAATCTGACTCTCGCTTCCGTATGATTCGTGCGGTGAAAAACCGTTTTGGTGCGGTCAACGAGCTTGGGGTATTTGGCATGACCGATAAAGGTCTGCGCGAGGTATCAAACCCTTCTGCCATTTTCCTTAGTCGTTATGATGAAGCCATTCCGGGCTCTATCGTCATGATTAGCCGTGAAGGTACACGTCCACTTTTGGTTGAAGTTCAGGCTTTGGTAGATGATGCGCACGGACAACCTCGGCGCGTGGCCTTAGGTTTAGAACAAAACCGTTTAAACATGCTTTTAGCCGTTATGCACCGTCATGGTGGCGTACAAACCGCAGGACAAGATGTCTATGTCAATGTCGTCGGTGGCTTAAAAATCACGGAAACCGGTTCTGACCTTGCGGTACTTTTAGCCTGTGCCTCTAGCTTAAGAGCTAAAGCCCTGCCACAGCATTTGGCAGTATTTGGTGAAGTCGGCCTTTCAGGCGAAATCCGCCCTGTACCCAATGGACAAGAACGACTCAAAGAAGCCATTAAGCATGGTTTTAAAACCATTATTTTACCGCGTGGGAATGCACCGCAAAAACCGATTTCAGGTGTAGAAATTATTTCTGTCGCACGTTTACATGAGGCGTTGAGTCAGGCAATTACACTTACCGATGAGTCTTAGTCACGTTGAATCGTTTATTTTGAATGAATTTTCAATTTTTTACCGATGTTCTATTGAAATTCAGTACAAATGGCGGCATAACTAGATGGCTATTTTAAATTTATATAGATATAGGAAAATTTGATGGAAGTTCGACAGCGTGGTTTGATGACTGCTCTTTTAACAGCAGCCCTTTTGGTAGCGCCGATTGCAGAAGCGAAACGTGCCGGTGGTGGTAAAAGCCATGGTATGAGCCGTCAAGCTGCTCCAACTCAGTCTTATCAGCAACCTCGTCAATCTGCTCCTGTTCAACAGCCTGCAACTGCTGGCGCTCCAGCAAAATCTGGCTCGAATGTGGGCGGAATGGTTGCTGCTGGTGTGGCTGGTGCTGCTATTGGTGCAGTCGCTGCAAATGCGATGGCCGATGACAATAACGGTCAAGCAGCTTCTGAAGCGCAAGCTCAACAACAGGAAGAGAAAGGTGGTATTCCAGGCTGGATCTGGATTTTACTTGCCGCTGCTGTTGCCTTCTTCATTTTCCGTAAGATGGGCTCAAAAAAAAAACTAGCCGCTAACAATCCGTATGCGCCAAACAGCGGTGCAAACAATGCACCGTTTGGCCAGCAAAATGCTGCACCTCGTGCAGGTAATGACAATACGAATATTTTTGGTAATTCTGTAGGCGGTAATTCAGCAGCTTCAAATGCTCCATTTGGTGCAGCTGCAGCAACGAACGCGCCTTTTGGTGCTGCCTATACCAACAGCGGCAATCAATTGCCTGATGGTACAGAGCCAGCAACATTTTTACGTGTTGCACGTCAGCGTTTTAACCACATTCAATCGATGAATACGGCAAGCAACATTTCTGAAATTCAGCGTTACTTAACGCCTGATCTTTACCAGTCTATGTATAACGACATTATGGCGAATAAAGATGAAGACGTTGCTGAGTTTTCTAACTTAAATGCTATGGTGGTCGATTCTGCTAACGAAAATGGTCAATACGTTGTAAGTGTGCGTTTTACAGGTACTGTAAGTGAAGACTTAAATAGCCTGCCACAGCCTTTTGCTGAAGTATGGCATTTTGTTAAACCTGCGGGTTCTGATCAAGACTGGTTAGTTGCAGGCATTCAACAAGAGCAATAATGTAGACAATTAAGCATTCTTGCATTCTAAAATAGCGACTTCGGTCGCTATTTTTTTTGCCTTTATTTCCCCTCTTTTTAAATCAATTTCTACTCAGCATGCTGAAATATCAATAATTATGTGAATACATTATTCTAATTATTAATAATAATTGTTATCATTTAGATTAACTTTAATACAATTCCCAAGCGCTTAAGTATTTTATGAATAGCTCACCACCTGAGGCACTCGTGACACCCCTCAAATCTGCGCTGCCTAAAACGCGTAAAGACACTCCTTCTCTATTGACCTATCGCTTGATGATTTTCTATCGCTTTGCCCTCGCTTTAGTGGGCGGATATGTTGTCGCAATGCTATCTGCCATCGTAATTGTAGATGTATTTAGCGAAGACCGTGGAAGTGCAGCCATGAGTGCAACTTTAATTTCATTTATCCTGTGGAGCTGTGCATTTATTTGGGTCTTTATGGTGAATAAAACCCTCAAAGCAACTTTAGGCATTGTGATCCCTGCGGTGTGTTTGTATGCCATTTACATAATGATGGGAAGCTAAAATGCGTGTTGATGCAAAAGTAGAGGGGCCTCGCCAGTCCATGTCTTGGCTGCATACATGGGCTAGCCTAATCTTAGGTTGGTTGCTGTATGCTATTTTCCTGACCGGAACCCTGAGCTTCTTTAAAAATGAAATCAATGTTTGGATGACACCTGAGCTGCATCAATCTGTTCCAGCCAGTTCACAAGTCCAACAAACTGAAGTCGCACTGAATTATTTACAGCAAAATCATCCGAATGCAGGTGCTTGGAATATTTTGCTGCCAAATACGCGTCAAAATGCCACATTAATTACCGTTCGTGAACAAGGTGAAGACCCTCGCGCACGCCGTGGTGGTAAACAAATCTACATTGATAGTGCTACAGGTGAAGTGCTTGAGCCGCGCGATACGCGTGGTGGTAATTTTCTCTATCGTTTCCATTTCGAACTATATGGCATGCCACGTATGTGGACACGATGGTTTATCGGGATAGCCACACTGTTGATGTTAGTTGCCATCATTAGTGGTGTGATTACTCATAAAAAAATCTTTAAAGATTTCTTTACCTTCCGTTCAGGCAAAGGACAACGTTCTTGGCTCGATGCACATAATGCAACCGCAGTATTTGCGCTTCCCTTCCACATCATGATCACCTTTAGTGGCCTGTTGCTACTGTTATTTACGATCATGCCTTGGGGGATTGAACGTATTTATGAAAACCGGGGACAATTTTTACAAGAACAAAATCGTGCCTTAGTTCAGGAAAATAAACCTGAAGGACGTGAATCTGCTCAAGGACGCGAAGAACGTGGCCAACGTCTACAACAAGCTCGTGCTAATTCTGCACAAAACCAAGGCGAAAATCGTGCTGATGGTGGTGAAGGTCGAGGAGATCGTCGCTCTAAACGTGAAGGACAACCTGTCGTTGCTGCTCCGTTGACCAAATTAGCACCAATCGTGACTGCGGTTCAAGCTGAATGGAAAACTAATCCGATTAGTACCGTTAGTATCATTGCACCGAATACAGACCAAGCTAAAATTGAACTACGTGCCTTACATGGTGAAAGTGTCGCGTATCGAAATGTCTATGCAAGCAAACAATTTGATGGCGTAACAGGCAAAGACTTAACTGACGAAAGTGCCAAGTTAAAGCACCCTTCTGTACCGATGGGTATTTACAATGTTGTGACTACGCTGCATGAAGCACGCGGTGTAGATTTAGCACTACGTTGGCTGTTATTCATTTCAGGGATTATAGGCACCCTGATGGTCGCTACAGGTCTCATTCTGTGGTGTGTAAAACGTGCGCCGCAACAGCAAAAACAAGGCTTTAAATCATTTGGCTACCGCACGGTTGAAGTGACCAATATTGCAGCGATTATTGGTTTACCCATTGCCTGTGCAGCATTTTTCTATGCCAACCGTTTTATTCCAGCACAGCTTGAAAACCGCTCGGAATTAGAAATTCGTAGTTTCTTTATTGTTTGGCTACTGACGCTCGTTTATGCGATGTTCCGTACGCACCGTCAAGCGTGGCTGGAACTTTTAGCTTTTGCCACAGCAATTTTTGCCCTACTGCCAATTGTAAACTTCATGACTGGTGGTCAACCGCTTTGGAATACCATGGCAAATGGCCAATGGATAATTGCATCCTTTGATCTTGCAATGTGGCTTTTGGCTATCTTGTTTGCCTATTCATTTTACAAAGTGAAAAAGCATAAAGGGCTGCCTGTTAAAAAAGCACGTGGCACAAAGGAGGTTGAAGCATGATGTTCTTTCTCCTGATTTGGGCACTGAGTAGCTTAGGTTTTTTTGCCTTGGCTTGCAGCATGTCTAAACATCAAAAGCAGTTCTACAGCAAAGAGTTAAGTGTGGGCCAAACACGGTTAGCCACGTTAGTCGGCTGGGCGCTATTGATTATTGCCTTGATAATTTGCCTCTCTCTTGGAACGCCGAGCAATAACATCAGTTATTGGTTTGGCGCGCTGACCATTGCGGCTTTATTTGTCGGGCTATGTATTAGTTATATCGCTGAATTTTTTTGGAAAATTATTGGTGCATTGGTTGTCGTATTTGTATTGTCAGCAGTGTTATTGAAATTTTAATTCTTTAGACAACATTCTCTAAACATTGAAAGCCAATCTTCGGATTGGCTTTTTTCATGCCAACAGATTAGGCTATGCCTATTCTGCTCTTTTGGATTACACATGTCTGAACTTTCAATCTCTCCTGCTTTATATAACCGCGCTATGGTAGGCAATAAAGATGCTCAATTTGAACTGGCTGAAATTTATATGCAAAGTGAAAATGATGAGCATGTTGAACTTGCTGAAGAATGGGCACTCAAAGCAGCTCAGTTAGGTCATGTAGAAGCCATGTATTGGCTGGGTGAAGGCTATGCAGTCTATGCCAAAGATATGCTCGAAGAAGATCCTGAAGAATCTAAAACCTATTTTGAACATGCGCACCGCTGGTTAGAACAAGCGGCAAAACATGACCATCCTGCTGCAATTTTAGAATTGGCCAATTTTTACCGTCGCGGCGATGTGGTGGAAAAAGATGTCGCTAAATCCATTGAACTTGTTGAACAATCTGCCAAACTGGGCGAAGTTCAAGCCATGCGTGATTTGGCTTTTATTTATGTCAATGGCTTAGGCATCGACGCCGATGAAGAAAAAGCAGATTTTTGGAATGAAAAAGCCAATGTGGCTGAGCAGTAATCCAATTCTTTTCTAAAAAATAAAGCCCATCTCATGATGGGCTTTTTGCTTTTAACAAAATGGCTCAGCTCGCCACATAGTCATTTACATCCACCGTAATGACTTGTCTGCAAATGCCCTCTGCCCCACGCTGCTGTTCAAATACGTCTGCTGGCATGGCATCAAAACTGTCAAAGAAACTGATTTCTGCTTCGTCAATTTCATACACCAAAGAATGATTCCCCACGCCCTCTAGGGTGTCGTAATAGACAATCACAAACTGATTTTGTTCAAAAGCCTGCTGGATTTGTGCATAGCCAATTGCAGGTAATATAGGCAGTTCCAATTGATCCGCTTCTGCATAGCTGCGTTTTTCACTGTCTTGCAGCTCAGGATCATGCTCTGTGTAAAACTTTACTAGAAAGCCAAACTTTTTCAGTCCTACAGCCAAACCAATGGTTGTTGTGCCATGGCCAGCTTCATAAGCGCAAACTTCGATGAGCTGCTGAATGTCTGCATCTATACCTAAGTGCTGCAGCAACATCCACACTGCATAAATGCCGCTATTGGCTTCTAAATTTGCCAACTCATCAGGTATTTCCATCGACATATATCAAAACTCAAAATTGCTTATGGACGATGATAAACAAATCGCAGCAGTTTTGCCTGCAAGTTTTAATCCAGACCTGATTTCACATGCACAAAAATAATGTCCAAATCTTGTTTGGGCACAAAATTCTTTTCAACCATTTGAAACTGCGTAGCGCTGATTTTCTTCACTTTACCTGCCCAGCAAAAAGAAACCAACTCTCCTGCATCACGCTCGATAGTCAGTTTAAAATCTTGAATAGGCTTTGCCCAATTGGCACCAGTTTTTAAGATATAGCCCAGCGCTTGAAATGGTGCATGCTGTGATTTAGCCTTTCTGAGTCCTGCCTTAAAGTTTTGATCCATACAATAACTTTTATTATATTCATCAGGATATAAAGCCACAGACCCACCCACCAGCGGTGCATATTGATGCTGTACACGTGTGAGCGCATTGGCTTTAAACGTTTGCTTCCAACTGTAAATCACCTGAGACGACCATGAAATGGTTTCATTCGGATCTTTGGGCAATACTTTTTGCAGCGCTACATTTTTACAGCGTCTGAGTTTTGTTTCGAAAGTTTCATATTCAACATCTTGCCTGCTCCACGGATTCAGCATGTTTTTTTCCGTAAACCCGCATTGCTTAAAACTCTCCGTCATATCAATCGGGGCTGTTTTCGCATTTTTTTGAATAAAAGTGCGCACGTGCATTTCAGGCTGAATCGTTTTTCCATTCACTTGAACTTTAAAACTTTTGAGCAGCTTTTCTGTATTGGCAAAATCAGATTCAAAGAAGTTTTCTACTTTTGGCAACGGAAATAAGACCGTTTCAGTGACATCTTTATTGCTTAAATTTTTAAACTGGTAATCAACCTTAATAGGATCTGTTGACATTTGTTGATTAAAAAAATAGCGAGATAGTAAAATTAAATCGCCAAACCCAATTTTACACTCGCTATGCCTCGAACAATGCTAAATGATCAACACTGGTCCAAGTTACTTGCT
>NZ_VOZS01000008.1:0-170105 GCF_013419675.1 Acinetobacter sp. YH12069
AAATGCCTTTGTGCACTGGAAAATGGGATGTTTACCATCGGTTGGATAATGGGAGCCGGATGAGCTGAGAGGTTCACGTCCGGTTCTGCGAGGGGCTAAGGGTGAGATTCCTTTGGTCTACTCACCCCTATAGTCAAACAAATTCAGGCTGGGTCTATACTGCCTTTATTATTGATGTGTTCTCACGAGCAATTGTTGGATGGAAAGTATCTACACGGATGAATACAGATATGGTACTCGATGCACTTGAGCAAGCATTGCACGATCGAGGCATGCCAAAGAATGTGATTCATCATTCCGATAGAGGTGTTCAATATCTTTCCATTCGCTATACCAATCGTTTAGAAGCTGCAAATTTACGAGCATCAGTCGGTACAACTGGTGATTCATACGATAATGCTCTGGCTGAAACGGTGAATGGCTTATACAAAACAGAGGTGATTGAATATTTAAAAGCAGATTGGCAAGGTTTAGCAGATGTACAACTTGCGACACTAAACTGGGTAGATTGGTTCAATAAAAAGCGTGTACACAGTGCACTGGGTTATGTATCACCTTTTGAGTTTGAAGCAATGTACTATGATAAGATTAACCCGTTAGGTCAGGTGGCCTAACTTAAATAAAACAGTCTCCGACAAACCCGGTACGGTTCACTTTCCCACTAATACGAATAATTATCTTTCAATCTTTGCGCTATTTCTTTATATTTATGAAGTTTTACCTAACTATATAAATATTGAGGGATTTTTGTGAAACATTTTTTTCTTATACTAACTTTTGGGTTGTTAATCACTACACTTTCAGGATGTGCAACATCTCGTGGACTTATCCAAGTTCCAACCTCTAATCAAGTTTCTACACAAGAGGCCAGTAATTCTAAAAAAGTGATTATTGCACTTGTTGAAGATGAAAGGTCTTTTCAAGATAAACCACCAACTGCTGATATCCCATCTTTAAAAGGTGGTTTAGCAAAGGCTACGGCTGAAGAAAAAGCAAAAGCTGTAGCTCGAAAGCGTAACGGTTATGGAAAAGCTTTAGGTGATATTCTTTTAGAGAAAGAAACGGTTTCTGAATTATTAAAGAAACGTACAACTCTAGCACTTAAGAAATCAGGCTATGAAGTTCTTGAAGATAATGCTGCCAATCGGGCGAATGCAGACCTAGTTTTGAATATTAAAATTAATAAATTCTGGTCTTGGTTCCAGCCAGGATTTGCATCTATTAAAATCCATTCTGAAATTGATACCGATATCTTCAATACGAAGAAATCGCCAGCTGAACCTATTCACGTTTACAGCAAAGTTGTTAGATCAGCACAGGTAGCCAATGGTACAAAATGGATTGAAAATATTGATAATGTTTTGAATGACTATGAAGCTAAATTAATTTTATCTTTGCCTAGAGTTACCCCCTAATAAATCATTTTAGATCCAAATTATAGACTCTTAGAATAAAGCTCTTTTAGAAGAGCTTTATCATTTTATCTATCTGTTAGATTTCCCAGTCTACATTCAACTTCACATAGGCTTTGTTGCACAAACCTATCTGTAAAGGCTTTTTCAGCAATATAATTTTCAAATGAAGAAGCTTACATACAAAATCTACCGCACAACCAATTGGTCAGCATATAACCAAGCACTCTTTAATCGTGGGAATATTGACATTTGGTTCGATCCAAAAACACAATGGCATGCAGAACCGCAAGGCAAATAAGGTCTAAGTAAAACTTACTCCGACATAGCGATTCAATGTATTTGATGATCAAATCTCTATTTAGACTCACTTTACACAGGGTTACTGGCTTTGTTCAAAACTTAATTAAACTTTGCGGATTGGATTGGACAGCACCAGATTACAGTATGCTTTGTAGAAGACAAAAGCATATTGATATTGCAATTAGTTATCAGAAAAACAGTGATGGGCTTCATCTACTCGTAGACTCTACAGGCATGAAGTTTGTGAATGTACAATGAGGTCCTTAGCTGGTTTTTGATTGTGAATAGCCATATTCGATGCATCACAAACAAGCTTGGCTGTCATACGCTCATTTAAGCTGTAGCCAACCACTTGTTTCGTGTAAACGTCTTTTACAACTATTAAGTACAACAAGCCTTCAGTCGTCCATATATACGTAATATCACTCAATCACGCTTGGTTTGGTTTAATCATTGAGAATTGTTGCTCAAGCAAATTTGGATAGATCGCTCAGTTATGGTCACTGTTCGTCGTTCTTTTGAAACGTTTGTGGTACTTACAATGCAGCTGATTTAACTTTTTTATCTGACATACTGCATATGTACTAATTTTTACGACCTGAGCCTGTAAATGCTTGGTTAAGCGAATATAGTCATAGCTCTGTTTCGTTTATTTGTGCGCTATTTTGACCAAATTTGTTTGTTGATTTCGCTGAACTAATCGTTTATTCACACCTCGTTTTAGCCAATTATAAAAGTGTGAAACTAATACATGAAGTAATCGTGCCATCAAAATAATCGGCAATCAGTGTTTTTGCGATTTCATATAGGCGTACCTTACTGACGTACTTTGGCAAAGTACGCTGCTGCCTTTTTTAGAAATTTACGTTCCATTTCAGCGGATTTAAGCTGTTTGTTTAAGTTGCTTATTTTCTTCGAGCAAAGCGTTTAGGTCAGGTGAATACTGTTTAGTACCAGCTAAAGTCCCTGCCTTTGCCTTATTGTTCCAATGCGAAAGGGTCTGCATGGAAATGCCGAGTTCTCTAACTGTTTCGGATACATTGCCTTGATTGGCTTCTAATGCTTTGATGGCTTCAGATTTAAGTTCTACCGTATACGTCTTGTGTTTCTAGCTCATGGTAAACTCCTGATGAGTATGTATAGTTTACCAAGTTAAAACCTCCTGTTTTTTCAGCATACAGCAATTGATAATTGAATGGATTTCACAGTTTTATTTTTGAAAACAACATGGTTTTGTTATTTTTTGTGAAAAATTTAACTCGGTGTTATAATTACACACCTGATAATTGTCAATTTTTTAATTACTGATCATGATGATGCAACTCCACGTGTCCCACTTAAATCTAAGTTCGATTGATCAAGTGTTATCAGCTATACAACACATTCCTGCGATGCAACGCCGGCGCTTATCGCGCCTAGCAAAGCTGGCTATGAATAGTGCAATACAGACTTTAAATACACACAAAGTCGATTATATTGTTTGGGTGTCGCAATATGGTGATGAAGCCAAAACGCTGAATATATTAGAAGATGTCTTGAGAGGGCAAACGCCTTCACCGACTCAATTTTCAACCTCGGTACATAATGCAATTTCAGGCTTATATTCTATTTTATGTCAGGATGCGACACCTGCGACCAGTTTGGCAGGTTCGTGGAATGATGGGTTGATTGAAGCTTATGCATGGTTAAAAACAAGGCCAGAAGCCTGTCAGGTTTTGCTGGTGTATTATGATGAAGCCTTGCCTGAAATGTATATCGAGCATCAGCCATTTTCTGCTTTTGCGATGGCAGCGATGATTTCATTAGCGCCTGCAAATTTGATATTGATGCCAAAGCATACGAATGCAACGCCAGCCTATCAGCAAGCTTTAGCATTTAACACGTTTTGGACTAATCCTGAGCAAACTGAATCTGAAGCGTGGACGAAATGCTGAAATTAAATCGAATCAAGCAAAAAGCCAACTATGCATGGCGGGTTGGGGCGACAGGATTTAGCTTTGCCAGCTTTGGCTTAGGCGGTGTGGCGATTGGCGGTTTGGTTGCCCCTCTGGTTAAGCTGAGTTCGTCTGATCTGGATGTCCGAAAACAGCGCACTCAAAAGGTGATTAAACACAGTTTTAAAGGTTTCACCGAAATGATGGTGAAACTGGGCATTATGACTTATACGGTTGAAGGTTTAGAGAAATTAAAAAACAGTCAACAGGAGTTGGTGATTGCCAATCATCCGACACTGATTGACGTGGTGGTTTTAATTGGTTTAATGGAGCAAGCAAACTGTGTCGTTAAGCAGGCACTGTGGTCAAATCCATTTACCAAAGGTCCTGTGCAAAGTGCGGGCTATATTTTAAATGCGGGTTCTGAACAATTTATTCAGGACTGTGTACACAAATTGCAGCAGGATCATGCCGCGTCCTTGTTGATCTTTCCTGAGGGAACAAGAACAGCAAAAGGTGAGCAGTTGAACGAGTTTCAGCGCGGCGCAGCCAATATTGCACTAAGGGCAGGGGTACCGATTCGGCCTGTGCTAATTAGCTGTACGCCCTCGACACTCACCAAAAACGAAAAATGGTATCACATTCCAGAACAGCCTTTTCATATCCATGTAAAAGTCTTGGATGCGATCCAAGTGGAAGACGTATTGGATGACGTAACGGTTAATCCAAAAAATGTACGTCAATTAAATCAACAATTACAATGGTTTTTTAACCAAGAGTTATCCCTAAATGACGAATCTTGCTGATGAATTAAAGCAAATGATTATTGATGTCCTTGCCCTTGAAGACATCAGTATTGAAGACATTGATACAGACGCGCCTTTGTTTGGCGATGGTCTAGGTTTGGACTCGATTGATGCCCTTGAATTAGGCTTGGCATTGAAAAAACGTTATGGCATTCATTTGAATGCAGAGTCTGCAGAAACCAAAGAACATTTTAAATCAATTCAAAGCTTAGTGGCTTTGGTTGAAGCACAGAAAACAGCATAAGAGGTTGCTATGCTTGCACAAGAAACCGTGTTAGAAAAATTACGTGAATGGATGGAAGAGTTGTTTGAAATTGCGCCTGAAGATGTGCAATTAGAGTCAAACCTAGCTTCAGACCTCGATGTTGACAGTATTGATGCCATTGATTTGGTGGTAAAAATTAAAGAGTTGACAGGCAAACAAGTCAACCCTGAAGATTTTAAAAATGTGCGCACCATTCAAGATGTGGTGGTCGTGATTCAGAATATGTCAGTTGCATGAACAACATCTTAAAAGGGGTAGCAGGGATCGGTTTGATCCTCTATCCTTTTTTTGTCGCTTATGCTTTGGCACATGGACAGTATGTCTGGGTCAGTGCGGTATTGATTGTACTGGGCATTTTACGTCTCTTGAGTAAGGGCAATGCCCTGCTGTGGCCATTGACAGGTTTTGCCATTTTATGTGGCGGGCTGAGTTTGATTTTAAAAGATCATGCGTGGCTTAAACTCTATCCTGTCTTTATGAGTCTTGGGGCGCTGTTTATTTTTGCCAGCACCTTGATTCGACCGCCTTCAATGATTGAGCGTTTTGCACGTTTGGCAGAGCCTAATCTGCCAGAAGAAGGAGTCGAATGGACCCGTCAAGTGACCAAAGTTTGGTGTGGTTTTTTTTGCATCAATGCGGTCATTGCCCTGATCACTGTTTTCTTTGCACCGATGAAAATTTGGGTGATGTATAACGGCTTGATCTCTTATGTCTTGATGGGTGGACTGTTACTGGGTGAGTTTGTGTTGCGTAAACGCCAGCAACGACTGCATCAGGCACAGAAATAACAGCATTTCCGTCAGGGCAACTGAAACAGTGGCCTCGAACTATAGCGATTAGAAATACGGTTTTTAAAAACAAATTTTATGTCTTGTCATTTTCAACACCATCTCCATTCATCGCGTCCCTTGTGTATTCAGGCGGACTCAAGTTTTGTGTCCTTTCACACTTTTTGGTTGGATGTAGCTGAGCAGGCTACGCAAATTCAGCAGTTGGAACAGCCAGTATGGGCGCTTTGGGAACAAGACAGTTATGAGTTTTTGGTATTGTTGTTTGCAGCCTTGCAAGCAGCTAAGCAAGTGCTGTTGCCGCCGCATCGGGTCAGCGACTTAGAAAAAGAATTGGCTGAACAGCAGATTTATTTTTTAAAACGTTTGCCGTCGACAGCCGCGTCAACCTTTGAGCTTCAATTTGATGCTGCCTTTCTCAATCAGGCACAGCTGTATTTCTATACTTCGGGTTCAACAGGGCAGCCGAAAAAGATTCCGCGCACCTTGCAACAATTGTTCAATGAAGTCTGTGGTTTGGAAGCCAGTTTTGATTTGCCTGAGCGGGCAGTTGCGATTGCCACGGTGAGTCATCAACATATTTATGGTTTGTTGTTTAAGTTGTTGTGGCCCTTAGCCAGTGGACGCAGTTTCTATCAAAAACAACAGGCTTTCCCTGAAGATGTGGTCGATCTTCAAAAGAAAATTGCCCATCTGCAACTGCCCAATTACCTGATTTCAAGTCCTGCATTGTTGAAGCGCTGGACCACAGATGTAGTGTTGCAAGACTGCCATCGGGTCTATTCCTCTGGTGGAAAGTTGGATGCAGGCGTGCGTCCTTTGCTGAACCGTCCGATTACTGAAGTGTTTGGTAGTTCTGAAACAGGCGGGATTGCTCACCGTCAGGCGGATGATGCACTATGGACACCCTTTGCCAATGTCGAAATTAACTGCGCCGAGCAGCAAGAGTTAGCCGTTAAAACCAACCATGCCTATAGCGAGGATTGGATTCTGACGGGAGATAAAGTGCAGGTTATGGATGCAGATAATCCCAAAAGTTCGTTTCAGTTGTTGGGGCGTTTGGACCGCATTGTCAAACTCGAAGAAAAGCGGTTAAGTCTCGATGCGATTGAAGCAAAAATCGCTGAGTTGGCAGAAATACAGCAGTGCCATGTTTTAATTCATGAAAAAGAACAGCGTCAGATGTTGGCGGTGGTGGCAGTGTTAACGGATGATGCAAGGGCGCTGCTCATTGAAAAGGGTAAAGCTGCCTTTACCGCACAGCTGAAAAAACACTTACAACTGAAATTGGAAAGTATCGCGATTCCGCGGCAGTGGCGGTTTTTAACGCAAATGCCACAAAATGCACAATCGAAGCTGAACAAACAGTATTTAAAATCACTCTTTCAGCCGATGACTCTGCCTGTGGTATTGACACAGCAGTCACAGGATATGCAGATCACTTATGCTTTGGAGTTTGTGCCTGAGCTGGAATGCTTTAAAGGGCATTTTCCGAACTTCCCGATTTATCCGGGCGTAGGGCAAATTGGATTTATTCAACATTTTGCCAAACAAAACTGGGCAGATTTACTGTGGTGCAATGGTTTTGAGCAGTTAAAATTTCAAGGACTGATCCAACCCTATCAAACGCTGGAACTGGTGCTCAGCCGTAAAGCACATAAGATCAGTTTTGAGCTGAAAAATCATGACAAAATATTGGCATCAGGACGTTTGCTGTTTGCTGTCCCTGTAGACGTTTAAGCCGAGAGACAAAAATGAAACACTGCTTTGTGATTCCTGTGTATAACCATCCGCATTATTTGGCTGCGTTACTGTCACATTTAAGCGCTTTTGAGTTACCCATTATTATGGTGAATGATGGCAGTGATGCTGATTGTACAACAGTGTTACATCAGCTTGAGCAGGACTACCCAAGGGTCGATTTGGTTGAACATACCCACAATCAAGGGAAGGGGCAGGCGGTGATCACGGGTCTCAAGCATGCCTTTCAATGTGGCTATAGCCATGCTTTGCAACTGGATGCGGATGGACAACATGATTGGCAGGATGTGCAACGCTTTTTAGACACCTCTATCCAGCATCCCGAAGCCATGATTATTGGTCAGCCGATCTTTGATGCGACTGTTCCAAAAAAACGTCTCTATGGACGTTATGCAACCCATATTTGGGTGTGGATTAACAGTCTGTCTTTTGACATTAAAGACAGCATGTGTGGCTTTCGTGTTTATCCTTTGGCGCAGACGGTGAACATTCTAAATACAGCCAAGTTTCAACCGCGGATGGGCTTTGACTCGGAAATTTTGGTGCGTTTGAAATGGGATAATGTGCCGTTTATCAATTTGCCCACGCATGTCGTTTACCCTGAAGGTGGCATTTCACATTTTGATGTTTGGCGTGACAATTTGGGCATGGCGCGCGCGCATAGTCGCTTGTTAGGTGGCATGCTGCTGCGGTTCCCCAAACTGATTTATCAGAAAGTTAAAGGCTAAGGCGGTCAGAGAAGCATATGCAGAAATGGAGCGCCGTGAAAGAGCGGGGCGGGATGTTGCCGCTGATGCTGATGCTGGGTTTCTACCGTTTGGGTGGGCGCTGGCTGTGTCGGGTCATCTTGTACTTTGTGATTTTATGGTACTGGCTCTTTTCCAATACCGCGCGTCAGGCTTCTCTGTTGTACTTAAAAAAACTGCATCATTTTGCAGGTGCACAGTCACCGTTTCAGGCTGAGCCGCAGCTTTGGCATAGCTATACGCATTTGATGCAATTTGGCGAATGTATTTTAGATAAAATTGAGGGCTGGCTCGGGCATATTCCTGAGCAGAACTTAAAGCTGCATGGTCATGCGCATTTTCGTTCGCACTATCAAAAAGGTGCGGTGATTGTGGTGTCACACTTTGGCAATATTGAATTGCTTCGTGCCGTCAAAGCAGAGCATCCGCAGAGAATTAATGTGTTGGTCTATCAAAAACATGCCACCAAATTCAATGAGTTTTTAAAAAAGCTGAATGAACATGCCGATGTCAATTTGGTTTCGGTGGATGAGTTGGGAATTGAAACAGCACTGATTTTACAGGATAGGTTGGATCAAGGTGAATGGGTGATTGTGGCTGCAGACCGCGTACCTGTGCAGTCAGATCGGGTACAATCGGTTGCGTTTTTAGGTGAGCAGGCGCTGTGGCCACAAGGTGCATGGATTTTGGCCAGTTTGTTGAAAGCTCCTGTGCTGGCAGTGTTTTGCTATCGAGTTGATACACATTTTGAAGTGCATATTCACCCAGTGGCGGAGCAGTTAAATTGGCCACGTAAAGAGCGTTTACAGGCCATGCAGCAGACCACACGACAGTATGTGGAACTTTTGGAACAGCATTGCATACGCGCGCCCTTTCAATGGTTTAATTTTTATAATTTTTGGAATAAAGGATAAGTCTTGTGTTAATTGTTGGGGAAACTCCGCTCAGTATTGAAGATGTTGTGGCTGTAGCGCGTAAAGAAAAACAGGTGGCATTGCCTGCCTCTGCTGAATGGACAGCATTGATTCAACGTGGCGCAGATTTCCTCGATCAGCTGTTGCAAGACGAAGGCGTCATTTATGGCGTGACCACGGGCTATGGAGACTCGTGCTTGGTTGAAATTCCGGCCCATCAAGTGCATGAGCTACCACTACATTTGTCGCGTTTTCATGGCTGTGGCATGGGACAAAACTTAGACTTAATTACCGCACGTGCTGTCGTGGTGGTGCGTTTATGTTCATTGGCGCGCGGCTATTCGGGTGTTTCGCATGCCTTGTTACAGCGTTTGGTCTGGATGCTGAATGAAGATGTCATTCCGGTGATTCCCTCAGAAGGTTCGGTGGGTGCCAGTGGTGACTTGACGCCTTTGTCTTATATTGCTGGGGCCTTGGTCGGTGAGCGCGATGTGTACTATCAAGACCAGATCGTACCGATTGCACAAGTGTATGCCGAAAAAGGTTTGGAGCCTTTGGTGATGCGTCCTAAAGAAGGTTTAGCCCTGATGAATGGTACAGCGGTTATGACCGCGATTGCCTGTTTGAATTATAAAAAAGCCGAACAGATTTCTTTTGCCAGTACTTTGATTACCGCCCTGAATGTTTTGGCTTTAGAAGGGAATCCAAGCCATTTTGATGAAGTCTTGTTTGCGCAGAAACCACATCCGGGACAACAACATATTGCAGCTCAGTTACGTGACTGGTTAAACAGTGACGTGCAGACCGAACACCAAAGTTCGCGCCTGCAAGACCGTTATTCACTGCGCTGTGCACCGCATGTGATTGGGGTGTTTGAAGATTCTAAAGTCTGGCTGCGTCAGTTTATTGAAAATGAGCTGAATTCAAGTAACGACAACCCATTGATTGACCCAGTGAACCTGCGGGTACTGCATGGTGGACATTTCTATGGCGGACATATTGCCCAAGCCATGGACAGCCTGAAAATTATGATCGCGAATATTGCTGACTTGATGGATCGTCAGTTTGCGCAGTTGGTCGACTATAAAATGAACAATGGTTTGCCGCGCAATTTAACCGGTTCAAGCCCTGAGCGTTTGCCGTTGAATCATGGCTTTAAAGCGGTGCAAATTGGGGTTTCGGCATGGACAGCAGAAGCCTTGAAACAAACCCTCGCTGCGTCGATTTTCTCACGCTCAACCGAATGTCATAATCAAGACAAAGTCAGTATGGGTACCATTGCTGCGCGTGATGCCAGTCGAGTGATTACCCTGACTGAACAAGTGATTGCGGCACTCAGCTGTGCAGCGGTTCAGGCGGTCAAACTCAAAGGGGTAGATACAGAACTCAGCCCTGTTTTAACAGCATTTCAACACTGGGTGCTTCAGAGCTTCACCTATGTAGTGGAAGATCGTCCTTTGCAACAAGAGCTTCAGGCATTGGTTCATCGCTTTGAGGATTTAGAACTGTTAGACAGCATTGCTGTTCAATATTCATAGGAAATGAGCATGCATGCTGATGTAATCATTGAAGTGCCTTTTCATGATGTCGACACCATGAATGTGGTGTGGCACGGGCATTATTTAAAATATTTTGAAATTGCACGCTGCAAATTGCTGGATCAATTTCACTATAACTATAACCAAATGCGTGACTCGGGCTATGCATGGCCAGTGATTGAAAGTCATGTGCGTTATGTACAAGGCATTGAGTTTGAGCAAAAAATTCGTGTGCGCGCCGTTTTGAAAGAATGGGAAAATCGCTTAAAAATCGAATATCTGATTTTCGATGCAGTTTCAGGCAGAAAGCTGACCAAGGGTTATACCTCGCAAGTGGCGGTACATATTGAAAAACGTGAAATGTGCTTCCAGTCACCACAGGTGTTGCTGGACTGTTTAAATGCATGGCCTGAATTTAAAGCGGAGTAATGCAAGCATGATTCGATACAAATTTTTTAAGCCGATTTTGGTTGCGTGTACAGCCAGTATGATGACTGTGCTTGCTCCCGCAGTGAATGCACAAAATACTGAATTGAAACAGGTGTTTGCTCAGCTCGGTGCAACGCCTGTGGTGCGTGCCCAATTTGAGCAGCAGAAAAAACTGGCCGCTCTGAATAAAACCTATGTGTCCAAAGGCACGGTGCTGTTCAGCAAAAACCAAGGGGTGCTGTGGCAGATTCAAAGTCCAGTCAAAGCCGATTTGGTGGTGACACCGCGTAAGCTGGTACAAAAGACGCAGCGCACGTCCAGTCAAATTGAAGTCGATAAGACTCCTTATGGCTCTGTAGCGACGATGTTTTTGCAGTTGATGTCGGGCAATGAAGCGGCACTCGCTAAAAACTTTAACGTGGTGTCTGCCAATTACAGTCCGACGCAGTGGAATGTCAGCTTAACGCCGAAAAGCAGTCTATTTAAAAAGCTTTTTGTCCAAGTCGATGCGCAAGGTCAGCGTTATGTGGACCGTATTACGATTTTGGAACAAGCCAATAATCGCACCATCATTCGTTTTAGCCAGCAAACGGCTCAACCTCAAACTTTAACGGCTGCGGAAAATGCGCTTTTCCAATTGGCAAAATAAATTTAGCGCCCTGTGGTTGTTGCTGTTGTGTGTCATTGCTTTGGCACTGGGCGTGGCTTGGCTGAATAAAGGCATTAAGATTGAGACCAATATTTTTGCTTTGTTGCCTGAGGCCCATCAAGATGCTCATCTGGAACAAGCACAGCAATATGTCAGTCGGCAGTTAAATGACAAAGTTTTTGTGGTGTTGGATGCCAAAACAGATCAGCAATTAGAACAGGCAACGCAAGTACTCAAAACCCAAGCCGACCAAAGTCAGCTGTTTTTACCCGTTCGTCCGCAGCTTGATCCTGATCAATTTGCCCAAGCGCTGTATCAACATAAGGCGGGGTTGTTATCCAAGACAGATCAACAGATTGTGCAGAAGCAGGATGATGTCGCACTGACAGAGCAAGGCTTATTACAACTGATGAGTCCGGGCATGCCAATCACGGCTGAAATTCTCAAGCAAGATCCCTTGCTGCTGTTTCCCCGTTATGCAGTGGGTTTAAGTGCCTTACAAAATAATGCCGATATCAATTTAGAGCAGGGCTTTGCGACCATTCGTGATGAGCAGGGCATCTCGCGCCTGATGGTGCTTCAGCTCAATAGCAGTCCCTATAACATTGCCTACCAAGAGCAGACTGCTGCATTTATTCAGAATATCAATCGGCAGCTCAACCAGTTGCAGGTTAAACCGCACTGGACAGGCACGTTATTGTTTGCACAGTTTGGCACCAATTCTGCCAAAGAGGAAATCTCGACTATTGGCGTGGGTTCGACCATCGGAATATTACTACTGGTCTGGTTTGGCTTCCGTTCGATACGCCCGATGCTGACGGAAATGGTTGCAGTAGGTACCGGCAGTCTGGTGGCCTTTGCGGTGACGTATTGGGTTTTCGGTGAAATTCACCTGATGACACTGGTCTTTGGCGCCAGTCTGATAGGGGTTTGTGTCGATTTTTCATTTTACTTTATGGCCATGCAGTCTCAGCACCGACAGGTGGATGGATTTGCAGTTTTAAAACCATTATTGCCAAGCCTATTTGTGGGTTTGATGACTACATTGTTGGCTTATGTAGTGCTGAGTTTTACCCCATTTCCGGGTTTTAAGCAGATTGCGGTCTTTTCCATGGTTGGACTGAGCGCCGCATGGGTGACCAGTATTTTATTGTTGCCACGTTTGCCTGCGCTGAATGCGGAACCTGCGATACGTGCTTTGGGCTTTATTGGCAAAGCACGCAGTTATGTGCAGAGTCGAAATACGCTGCGTTATGGCATGATTGCACTGATTCTACTGGTGATGGGTAGTAGTCTCGCCTTGCTGAAAAGCAATGATGACATCCGTAATTTACAAAGTATGGATGCCACCTTAAAGCAGGAAGATCAATATATTCGTTCGCGTTTTATGCAACAGCAAAGCAGTGAATACTTTGTGGTACAGGGCAGAACCCCAGCAGAGTTGGAGCAGCGCGAACAGCAACTACTGGCAGAGCTTGCGCCCTTACAACAGGCTGGCAAGTTGGATGCTGTACAAGCTTTAGGGCAGTGGATTCCCTCGCTTGAGCAGCAGAAGCACAATATCGCGATGTTGCAGGCGATTCCCAAGCCAGCTTTAGTGAAATATGCGCAAGCGCTACAGCTCAACGCAGCGGATGTTTTAAACTGGCAAGCCCATTTAAAAGACCAACCGTTGTTGACCGAAGCAGTCATTAAAGATCATCCTCTGCATTTTCTGCAGATGAGTCCGACACAACGTTTGGTGATGCTGCAAAATGTGCATGATGTCAAAGCCGTACAGCAGCTTGAGAATGCTGATGTACAACTGTTACGTCCCGTTCATCAACTGTCTGAATTGTTTAAACAGCACCGTGAGCAGGCACAGTGGCTATTACTCAGCGCTTTGGTGATTTTAGCCATTGGCTTAGGGACACTATATGGCAAAAAATCCATTCTGCCTTTGGTGTTGCCTGTCAGCATGGCCTTAATGACCACGTTTGCGATTCAAGCATGGCTGGGTGTCGAGATTAATTTATTCAGCATTATGGGTACCTTCCTAATCATTGGGATTGGGGTGGACTATGCGATTTTCTACCGCCACGGACATGATCATCCGCAGGTGGTGGGGATGGCTTTATTCCTGTGCATGATGTCGACGTTTTTTAGTTTTGGTTTGCTGTCCTTTAGTCATACCTATGCCATTCACAGTTTTGGCTTAACAGTGTTGCTGGGCGTTATTTTTTCATTTATTTATGCCACACTTTTTACATCCTCCGATGCAAAACATGTGGTGGTTCAACAATATCAGCCAAAGAGCTGAGTCAAAGGGTACAGTGCAATGAGCACCATGCAACAGACAGATGTTTTAATTATTGGGGCGGGACCATCAGGCAGCTCGGCTGCAGCTTTGTTGCGCCAAAAAGGTTACCAAGTCACGGTCATTGAAAAGCAATATTTTCCGCGTTTTTCCATCGGCGAGTCTTTATTGCCGCAGTGTATGGTGTTTTTAGAAGAAGCGGGTTTATTGGAAACGGTGCGTGCACATGCCGACGAATATGCCTTTCAGTTTAAAAATGGCGCGGCTTTTTTAAGAGGCAGACAGCGTAGTTTTTATGACTTTACCCAAAAATTTAGTGAAGGCCCAGGCACTACATGGCAGGTCCGACGTGCCAACTTTGACCAGCTTTTGGCACAGCAAGCCGAAAAAATGGGCGCGGACATCCGTTTTGGCCATGAAGTCTTGGCCGTCGATGTCACATCCACACAGCCGATTTTGACGGTCAAAGATGAGCAAGGCAACAGCTACCAAATTCAAGGCAAGTTCCTGTTAGATGCCAGTGGTTTTGGCCGTATTTTGCCGAAGTTTCTCGACTTAGAAAGCCCGTCGGACTTTCCTGTGCGCCGTGCAGTCTTTACCCATATTGAAGATGGTTTGTTGGATGACCCTGAGTTTGACCGTGAGAAAATTTTAATTACTGTGCATGAAAAAGATCATCGTGCGTGGTATTGGCTGATTCCCTTTGCTGATGGGCGCTCTTCATTTGGCATCGTGGCGGAGCAAGATTTCTTTGAAAAATATGGTTATGACGGCAGTGCAGATTATGACCTTGAGGCCTTGCAGAAACGTATTTTAGCCGATGATGCCAGTTTGTCACATGTACTGCGTCACGCCAAACATGATACTTCTGTCCGTACTTTGGTGGGCTACTCTGCCGATGTGAAACATTTGGCTTCCAACAACTATGCACTACTGGGCAATGCCGGTGAGTTCCTTGATCCTGTCTTTTCTTCGGGAGTGACTATTGCTTTGAAATCGTCCAGTCTAGCCGTACCATTGGTCGAGCAAGTGCTGCAAGGTCAGGCAGTAGACTGGATGGAGCAATATGAAAAGCCACTACGTAAAGGCATTCAAGTATTTCGTGCCTATGTCGAGTCATGGTATTCGGGGGAGTTTCAGGATGTGGTGTTCTCCACTCATCAGGATGAAAAAATCCGCCGTATGATTGCTTCCTTACTGGCAGGTTATGCGTGGGATGCAAGCAACCCGATTCATCGTAATGCCAAGCAACGCTTGAGCACTTTGGCCGAATATTGCCGAGAAGAACAACCGCAAAAAGAGTCGTTGACTGATGAAACTTAAGCTGCGTTTGAAAACCGTCAGTTGGGTTTTAGCCAGTGCTCTGCTCTGTAGTGCCTGCCAAAGCTGGATTCCCAAGGCGCAGGGACTCGCGACCCCGCAGTGGGCTGCGCAAAATTATCAACGTCAAGATCAAATCGAAGTGCAGTGGAAAACCCAGAGTTTCAGCTTTTTACTGTATCAGCAACAACGGGGGCAGTCGCTTGATATGTTAGCGCTCAGCCTCACAGGGCAACAGTTGTTTAAACTCAGTTTTGATGGTCAAAAGGTCGAAGTTGAACAGCGGATTGATCCAATGAAACGGTTGCCTTTTGATTATGTGGTGCGTGATATTCTGTATGCCACTTATCCAAATTTTGCTGCCTTACATACTGCTCAAAATGCTGTCGTGCAGAAAGACGATACCATTTATATACAGCAGCAACCCGTGTTGAAAATTCAGCAAAATGAAGGAGCAATTGAACTGGATAATCTGCAAGTGCCTTATCAAATGGTGATCAGCACGGTGAGCAATACTTTAGAAGATGATCAAGGTGACCATCATGACTAAAAATCTACAGCATGTTTCAGCCATGGGTATTCAGTTCAGTGTGGCGCTGTCGGCTTTGGGGCAAAATGCCACTGAGCTTCAGCATGCCTTAACAAGCACAGAAAATACTTTGTCACAACGAGAGGATTTGATCGCGGGGCGTTCGGTCTGGGTCGGTGCATCGGATCAAGCCTTGGTTCAAGCAGTGCCTGAAAGCTTGAGCAGTGCAGATTCACGGAATCTACGCTTTGCCCTGACGGCTTTGGCGCACATTGAAACTGAAATTCATGCTTATACAGCACAGTTTGCTAAACAACGTCTTGCTGTGATTATCGGCACGTCAACCTCAGGCATCGCAGATAATGAGCCTGTCTTAAAAGTCCAGTTTCAACAGTCTGTACCGCAGTCTGTACAGCACCAAAAGCAAGAAATGGGCAGTTTAGCGAAAGCCTTACAACAGTATTTGGGCTGGGAAGGGCCTGCCTATACCATTTCTACCGCTTGCTCCTCGGCAGCTAAAGCGCTGGCGGCGGGGCAACGTCTGCTGAATGCAGATCTGGCCGATGCTGTCTTAGTCGGTGGAGTCGATACCTTGTGCAAGCTGACTTTAAATGGTTTTGATAGTTTAGAAAGCTTATCGAGCGGAATTTGTCAGCCCTGTGGTGCCAACCGTGACGGCATCAATATTGGCGAAGCTGCAGGACTATTTTTACTGTCCAAAGCACCTGCAGCTGTGATGTTGCTGTCGAGTGGTGAGTCAATGGATGCATGGCATATTTCAGCACCGCATCCAGAAGGACGAGGGGCTGCGGAGGCGATGCAAAAAGCTTTAGATATGGCACAGCTTGAAGCAGGCGATATTGGGTATTTAAATTTGCATGGGACTTCTACACCGCAAAATGATGTGATGGAGATTAAGGCGGTGCAGACTGTTTTTGCAGATTATCCAGTTGCACTTAGTAGCACCAAACATAAAACGGGACATTGTCTGGGGGCGGCGGGTGCAATCGAAGCCTTTATTTGCCAGCAGGTTTTATTAGATCAATCTTGGTTGCCGCTGCATCATGCAGGTGAATTGGACGATGCTTTGGCTGGGCAAAATTATGTGTTTACACCGCATTTAGCTGCACCGATTCGCTATGCGATGAGTAATTCTTTTGCTTTTGGTGGGAGCAACATCAGTTTAATTTTCGGGACGGTTTTGTCATGATGGACGCAGTACAGTTTATTCCACATGCGAAACCGATGGTTTTCGTGAGTCATTTGATTGAAGCCAATGATACATTTGCGATTGCAGAACTTCATATCACAGCTGATTTGATGTTTTGTGAGCCAAATGGCTTGCCCACATGGAGCAGTATTGAGCTGATGGCGCAGACCATTAGTGCCTATGCAGGCTATAAAGGGCAAACCAAGGGTTGGCCACCGAAAATTGGCTTTTTATTGGGAACGCGTAAAATGCAGTTGCCTTGTGCCTATTTTAGTTTGGGCACAACCGTGCGGATTCGAGTAGAACAAAGTTATCTGCACGAGGGTTTGGGGCAGTTTCATTGTGAAATTGAATATCAAGAACATCGGTTCAGCGCCATGTTGAGCGTATTTGAGCCTGAAAATATGAATGAAATCATCGGAAAATTAGTGTGAACAGAAGAATTTTAGTCACGGGTTCGAGTCGTGGGATAGGTAAAGCGATTGCTTTGGAGTTGGCAAAGGCAGGCTTTGATGTCACGGTCCATGCCCGTTCAAGACAGTCTGAGGCCGAAGCGGTGGCTCAGGAAATTCAAGCGCTTGGACAGGCCAGTCATGTACTGATGTTCGATGTGAATGAGCGTGAAAAAATTGCCGCTATTTTAGAGCAAGATATAGCACAGCATGGTCCTTTTTACGGTGCAGTGCTGAATGCAGGATTAACCCGTGATGGTGCTTTCCCCGCACTGACTGATGAAGACTGGGATGATGTGGTCTCGACCTCTCTGAACGGTTTTTATAATGTGTTGAAACCATTGATGATGCCAATGATCCGCTTTAAAAAGGGTGGACGTATTGTGACATTATCTTCAGTGTCTGGAATTATGGGGAACCGTGGTCAGGTCAATTATAGTGCTGCCAAAGCAGGCTTAATTGGTGCGACCAAAGCATTGGCACTAGAGTTGGCAAAACGCAAAATTACGGTGAACTGTGTGGCTCCGGGCTTGATAGAAACCGAAATGGTCACAGAGGAAGTCAAAGAACATGCCTTGAAAATGATTCCGATGCAACGTATGGGGCAGGTGGAAGAAGTCGCTAAAGCGGTAAAGTTTTTATGTAGTGATGATGCCAGTTATATCACCCGCCAAGTGCTTTCAATTAATGGAGGCCTGATCTAATGAAACGTGTTGTTGTAACAGGCATGTCTGGGATTACTTCTTTGGGTGAAACCGCAGAGCAAATTTTTGAGCAGTTTACACTCGGTAAAAGTGGCATTCGCTATATGCCCGATTGGGAGATCTATCCTGATTTACGTAGTAAATTAGCTGGTCCAGTTGAGTCATTTACTGTACCGAAGCATTTTAACCGTAAAGTTACTCGTGGTATGGGGCGTGTTGCCTTAATGTCCACGGTATGTGCTGAAAAAGCATTGGAAGACGCAGGTTTACTCCATGCTGATATCTTAAGAAGTGGCGATGCAGGCGTGGCTTTTGGTTCTTCTGCGGGCAGTGTGGATGCTGTGCGTGAGTTTGGTACCATGTTGCTTGAGCATGATATGAGTCAACTCAATGCCACGACCTACATTCGTATGATGTCACATACCAGCGCGGTCAATATGACGGTGTATTTTGGGCTAAAAGGTTTAACGCTGCCGACCTCAAGTGCGTGTACTTCCGGTTCGATGGCCATTGGACAAGCTTATGAAGCGATTAAATACGGCAAGCAAACTGTGATGATTGCAGGTGGAGCAGAAGAGCTCAGCGCTGCGGGTTCAGCTGTGTTTGATGTACTGTTAGCGACCAGCGTTCAAAATGATCATCCAGAGAAAACTCCGCGTCCCTTTGATGCAAATCGGGATGGTTTGGTTGTTGGTGAAGGTGCAGGCTGTTTGATTTTAGAAGAATATGAACATGCTCAAGCACGTGGAGCGACTATTTATGCTGAGATCATCGGTTATGGTAGCAATACTGATGGTCAGCATGTGACGCGACCTGATTCTGAGATGATGGGACGCTGTATGCAATTGGCACTGAAAGATGCACAGCTTACTGCTGCGGATATTGATTATGTTAATGCACATGGCACTTCGACTGATCAGGGTGATATTGCTGAATCACAAGCAACTGTGCGTATATTGGGTCAAAAGCCAATCAGTTCATTAAAAAGCTATTTTGGTCATACTTTAGGTGCATGTGGTGCAATTGAAGCATGGCTCAGCATTGAAATGATGCAACGTAATCAATTCGTGCCAACTTTAAACTTAGATAACATTGACCCTGCGTGTGCGGAATTAGATTATATTTGTGGTGATATTCGCCCGATGTCAGCAAAAATTATTATGACGAATAATTTTGCCTTTGGTGGCATTAATACATCATTAATTTTCAAAAATAATATAGACCATAACTGAAACAGAGGGTAAAAAATGGGGTTTAAAAAAACACTATCTATCTTATCAGCAGTGAGTATGCTGGGATTAACAGCTTGTAGTACTGTAAAAATTTCTGATTATCCGCAGCGGCAATTAATGACAGCAAAATATGCGACTGCGGCTGATATTGTGAACAATATTCGACTTGGTGTTGGGCAAAATGCGCGCACTGGTTGGGTAGTTGAACAGGCAGATCAGACAAAGGTAGTTGCGGGTTTAACCCGTCGTAGCCATTATTTACAAGTAACCTATCTCATCTCAGGTAATCAAGTCAGTTCACAAATTACAGGTAGCCGTAATCTCGATCAACGTGGTAATAAAATTCATAAAAATGCGATGGCATGGAAGGCACGTTTAGATAATTCGGTATTTACACAACTTTCAAAAACGTTAAATTAAATAAGAGAGCAATTACTATGAATATTAAGCAATTTGGCTTCACAGCTATTCTGGGGCTAGCTGCATTTACATCAGCACATGCAGCTGACCAAATGCATGATTTCAATTTCCAAGAAGCTGTAAGCCGTGCTGTTGCTGATGGGGTTTTGGATGGTTCAGTAAAATTTTATTTGGCGGGAACCAAGTCGGGCGGTAAGGTGATTGAAAAAGGCTTAGTGACCAATAAAAAGACCAATGGTTTTGCCAAATCTGCGGAAAGTTCATGTGATCATGTACTTCGTTCGGCATTGATTCAATTTCAAAATACAGCCAAAGCCAAAGGCGCCAATGCGGTGACCAATCTGGTGAGTTTCTATAAGTCCAATGAAACACGTAGCACCACGACTTACCAATGTGCGAAAGGTACGGCATTAGCAGGGGTGGCATTAAAAGGTGACTTAGTAAAGTTCTAATATGGTCTGATAGCATGGTCTTTCTAGAAACAAGAGAAAGACCTTATCTGACTGGATTGGTCGCTGCGGTGTGGAACTGGAACCTTTGGCCAATGCTTTAAAAGAGGTGGTGCTGCAACAGCAGGTGCTGCATGCCGATCAAGCGCCGGTCACCATTGTTAGCGGCAGTGTAAAAATGACCCCCTAATGGCATTTAAAAACTGCCCCCCCCTTGGTTAATATAGCGGTCATTTTGGACTGCTCAACATGTTAACTTTGGAGCAAGCAGTGACAATCCAAATACTTCATCAGCAAGGTAAATCTATTAAAGCTATTACTCGTGAACTGGGGGTGTCCAGAAATACCGTACGTAAATATTTACGGCAAAACACCACACCTCAGTATCAGCGTATACAGCCTAGAATAAGTATCCTTGACCCATATAAAGCCTATTTACTCCAACGTGTAAACGCAGCTCATCCTGAATGGATTCCTGCTGTTGTGCTCTACCAGGAAATTTTAGGGTTGGGATATCCAGGAAAGATCAGGATCTTGAGGGAATATCTTGCAACATTAAAACCAGCTGCTCAACCGGAACCGATCATTCGTTTTCAAACCCAACCTGGCCAACAAATGCAGGTAGATTTCACGACAATTCGACGCAACAACACGACTGAACCGTACTGGGTTTGTCGGAGACTTTTTTATTTAAGTTAGGCCACCTGACCTAACGTGTTAACCTTATCATAGTACATTGCTTCAAACTCAAAAGGCGATACATAACCTAGTGCACTATGTACACGCTCTTTATTGAACCAATCTACCCAATTTAGTGTCGCAAGTTGTACATGTGCTAAACCTTGCCAATCTGCTTTTAGATATTCAATCACCTCTGTTTTGTATAAGCCATTCACCGTTTCAGCCAAAGCATTATCGTATGAATCACCCGTTGTACCGACTGATGCTCGTAAATTTGCTGCTTCAAAACGATTGGTATAGCGAATAGAAAGATATTGAACACTTCTATCGGAATGATGAATCACATTCTTTGGCATGCCTCGATCGTGCAATGCTTCTCATCACAGAGATCTAGAGTCCGATAATAGGTTGAAGGGGCGATCGGTAAAATTCTACAAATCGCCTCGACTCCGTACAGCTCTTTATTATGGATAAAATCCACCATTATTTGTGAGGGCGGTCGAGCTCCGCCTGGGCGAAAAAAGCGGCTGCTTTGCGTAGAATTTCATTGGCACGCTTTAATTCTTTAATTTCACGTTCCATTTGCTTCATTTTTTCTTGGTCAGATATCTGTTGTACTTTGGCAGGATTTAGTTGATCCATATGCTTTAAATACCAAACACGCAATGTTTCAGGAGTACAACCGATTTTAGGAGCAATAGCTGTGATTGCTGCCCAAGTAGAAGGATAATCTTTTTCAGATTCAATTAGTAATTGAACCGCTCTTTCTCTAATTTCGGGGGTATAGTTTGGTTTTTTCATCGGAATAGTCTCTCAGAATATTGAGTCTCCGACAAACCCGGTACGGTTCATTTTCAATTCCAAACATATCATGTTCTTCATGACCACTTGGAAGATCAAGAATTTCGATTTCCTTGTTAAAAATTTCTTTGAGGCTTTGCATTAAAAGCTCTGTTTTACCAGACTGCATCATAAAATCTGTACTAAGTATTGTAATTTTCTCAATATCGCTTTTATTTTCTAGAAAATAACGTGCAGATTCTAAATTTGCTTCAGGATGTCCCGTTGTGCTTAGTAAAAGTATGCTCATATCGATTTTTATAATAAAAATAATGCATTGAGTATGGTAAAGGATTGCAGCACAAGTTAGAAGCTTTAATAGAAGAAGGAGTGTGCTGTGATGCTTTATCTCAACATGCTAGCTCATATTGCTTCCTTTTAGTAATTTAATCTCTGTTGCACTTCATTTGAGAATCTAAGAGTTTAAAAAATATCTTGATGAAAAAACCTTATCTTAATGTGACATTAGTCGAGACGCTTAAAAAATGGTGGAGTTCTAAAAGTTATGCTGGCTTCAGTTGTCAATAAAATTATAGAAAATATTCTGATGGAAAACATCTTATTTTCAAGGCTTCACGACATTTGATTGGTAATTAAAATAGCATCAGCATACTTTTTGAAACACTACCAAAAAATTGAGCCATTTTTATTCAGTGGTAGAAAGGCTTTGTTGTACAAAGATTTAAAAATTAAAGTTTTAACTACGCTATCCAAATTTAAGATACAGCTAGGGGGTACCTAAATTTGTTCTCTAATAAAGTTGATTGATTTCGCTTACCATTTGCTTACCAGAATCAAGAAACAAAAAACCCCTCACGATTAATGCACGTAAGGGGTTGTTTTATATGGTGGGCCCACACAGACTTGAACTGTGGACCAACGGATTATGAGTCCGCTGCTCTAACCAACTGAGCTATAGGCCCTATATTCTGAATGTGTTATTTATCAACAAGTTCAGACGCAAAGCATACTAGCGAAGATTTTTTTAAAAGACAAGCCTTTTTCTTCACGGCTGCACACTAACACAACAAATTGGCTGTAGTTGCAGCAGTTGAGCTTGGATTAGACCAAAATGCACAAAGTGCCGAATCCTATCGTGATGTAAATCACGACAAAAGTTATCAAACAGTCAAAATAACCTTATAATAATGCCCATTCTTGTCAGTACCGTGCTCAACAGCGCATAGATTGGTACTGGCCTCACATTTTTAAGTCAATGTCCTACAGTTATTCGGCTTATGTTTTCATTTTTATGTGTTGCACTGACACATAAGAATATTTAGGTGCCCACATGGAAATTAAGGTTAATTATCTCGATAACCTTCGACAAGAAGCCAAATTTGATGACTTCACGGTAATTGCCGACCAACCTATTCGCTATAAAGGCGATGGCTCTGCTCCCGGACCATTCGACTATTTTTTAGCTTCATCAGCATTATGTGCAGCTTATTTTGTAAAAGTGTATTGTGCAGCACGAGACATTCCGACAGATAATATTCGTTTATCTCAAAATAATATTGTTGATCCTGAAAACCGCTACAAGCAAATTTTCAAAATCCAAGTTGAACTGCCTGCGGATATTTCTGAAAAGGACCGTCAAGGCATTTTTCGTTCAATTGACCGCTGTACGGTTAAAAAAGTGATTCAGACGGGTCCTGAGTTTGTCATTGAAGAAGTTGAAAGCATTGATGCAGATGCACAAGCTTTACTTATGCCAAATTTAGCGTCAGAAAGTACCACGTTTATTCCGGGTAAAGATCTGCCATTAGAAGAAACTATTGCCAATATGTCAGGTATTTTGGCTGGTTTAGGCATGAAGATCGAAATCGCATCATGGCGTAATATCGTACCGAATGTTTGGTCACTACATATTCGTGATGCACAATCGCCAATGTGTTTTACCAATGGTAAAGGTTCTACTAAAGAAAGTGCCTTAGCTTCGGCTTTGGGTGAATTTATTGAACGTCTCAATTGCAACTTCTTCTATAACGACCAGTTCTGGGGTGAAGAGATTGCCAATGCTGACTTTGTGCATTATCCAGATGAAAAATGGTTCCAACCCGGCCCAGAAGGCGAGTTACCTACTGAAATCTTAGATGACTACACACGTGAAATTTATAACCCAGAAAATGAGTTATTAGGTACACATCTATATGACACCAATTCAGGAAATATAGCACGCGGTATTTGCTCTCTTCCATTTGTCCGTCAGTCCGACGGTGAAACAGTGTATTTCCCATCAAACTTGATTGAAAATTTATACTTGTCAAACGGGATGAGTGCAGGGAATACCTTGGCTGAGGCTCAAGTGCAATGCTTATCTGAAATCTTTGAGCGTGCAGTAAAACGTGAGATTTTAGAAGGTGAATTGGCTTTACCAGATGTCCCTGAAGAGGTTTTAGCCAAATATCCAAGTATTGTTGCAGGTATTCAAGGCTTAGAAGAACAAGGTTTTCCTGTATTGGTAAAAGATGCTTCACTTGGTGGTCAGTACCCTGTGATGTGTGTAACCTTAATGAACCCACGTACAGGTGGGGTATTTGCATCTTTTGGTGCGCACCCTAAACTCGAAGTGGCTTTAGAGCGTAGCTTAACCGAACTTTTACAAGGCCGTAGCTTTGAAGGTCTAAACGATCTACCAAAACCAACGTTTAGCTCAAATGCAGTCACTGAGCCAAATAACTTTGTAGAACACTTTATTGACTCAAGTGGTTTGGTGTCTTGGAAATTCTTTAGCGCACAATCAGACTATGATTTTGTAGAGTGGGATTTCACAGCAAAAGGTGAAAATGCCAATGCGGAAGAAGCTGCAGCGATGTTTGCGATTCTAGAAGACATGGGCAAAGAAGCGTATATGGCGGTCTATCAGCATCTTGGTGCTACGGCATGTCGTATTTTAGTTCCGGGTTATTCTGAAGTATATTTGGTTGAAGACTTGGTTTGGGATAACACCAACAAAGCTTTGGACTTCCGTGAAGATATTTTAAACATTCATCGTCTAGATGAAGACGAGTTAGTGTCACTGGTTGAGCGCTTAGAAGAGCTTGAAGTGGATGACTACACGGATATTGTGACGCTCATCGGGATTGAGTTTGATGACAATACCGTATGGGGTCAATTAACGGTTCTTGAGCTCAAACTACTGATCTATATTGCGCTACAAGAGTTTGAAGAAGCAAAAGAGTTGGTCGAAACCTTCCTTCAATACAACACCAATACGGTCGAACGTGGTTTGTTCTATCAATGTATGAATGTGGTTTTAGAAGTTGAATTGGACGATGACTTAGATCTCAATGACTATGAACATAATTTCCGTCGTATGTTTGGTGACGAACGTATGGATGCAGTGATTGGTTCAATGGATGGCAGTCTTCGCTTCTACGGTTTAACTGAAACCAATATGCAACTTGAAGGTTTAGATCGTCATTTACGTCTGATTGATAGCTATAAAAAATTGCATGCTGCACGTGCGAAGTTTGCCAGTCAGAACGTTTAAATCTGGGCTTGTGAATAACGTTACTCATGTGATCATCTATTTGAAAAAACTCTCCTAAGGGGGAGTTTTTTTGTGCGAAATTTGCTGAAAATTAATCTATATCTGTGATGTTGATATTAATAAAAATCCTTATAACTCAGGTGAATATAAGGGAGGCTTAAAAATAACCGATTATCCGAAATTGTGTCATTTTAAAGTAAAGATATTTGACTCATTGGAAAAATATGATAATAAATTAGCTATGGCGTGTTTAGGCATGTTCATAATATTTCAGGACGAAATATTCAGAAGCACATTAATAAATAAATGGGAGTTTTAACAACATGCTTCAATTATTCAGAAAACTATTTTGCATGCATATTTACGAATACGAGCAAATGGAAGAAATCGGTTCGCACAAGGAATGTCGTAAGTGCGGTGTGACAAAGTAATGCAGAGTCTAAGCCGAAAAAAAAGTGAGCGAAAGCTCACTTTTTTAATGCCGGTCAATATTGAAATCATTAAAATAGAATCACATCCACAGTTTTCATGCAGATATGAGTAAAGATTTTCAAGCCGAGCGTTATACCGTCGATGCCAATATGGCAGATACCATTGCATGGTTATTACAACATCAGGATTGCTTTGAATCTTTTCATTATGATGCGATTCAGCAGCAATTGGTGGTTCAACATGCTAATGGTCAAGACGTCATCCGTGAAGGGGATTATTTAAATGCAGGCTATGGCATTTTAATAACAGCACATAACTTCGCTAAGTAAACGATATATTTTCCCTACTCATGGTGATTTAGCCATTTCATTAATTCGCACCGTCTCTTGCATTGCACATTGAAACCTATCACTGATCATTCAATTGAACTAAGCCCCGAACTTCGGGGCTTATTTTAAGCCATTTGCATGGCATCAGTTGAAAGCTGTGCAGCATTTGGTTTGGGCTGTTCAGCCACTAAACGGAGTTTGCTAAATAAAAGCTGATCTTTGCCTTCGCCTGCATTTGGCGTGGTCAGTAGTTTTTCACCAGAAAAGAGTGAATTTGCACCTGCCATAAATGCCAAAGCTTGTTCTGAATCACTCAGGGATTCACGACCTGCAGAGAGTCGAATATAGCTTTTTGGCATAATGATCCGTGCGACTGCAATGGTGCGAATCCATTCGATCACATCAAGTTTCTCAACCTCTGCAAGTGGGGTACCTTGAATAGGGACAAGGAGATTAATCGGCACGGATTCAGGATGAATCGGCAGCGTTGCCAACTCCATCAAAAAGGCGATACGGTCATCACGGCTTTCACCTAAGCCCACAATTCCGCCGCTACAGATTTTCATTCCAGATTGGCGAACATAGTCTAGCGTCGTTAAACGGTCATCATAGCTACGCGTGCTAATGACATTGGGATAATACTCACGAGAGGTATCGAGGTTATGGTTGTAATAATCTAAGCCTGCCTCATGTAGGCGCTCTGCTTGAGACTGATTCAGCATGCCAAGGGTCATACAGGTTTCAAGTCCCAGTGCTTTGATTTCACGCACCATTTCTAGCACATAGGGCATGTCCCGTTCATGTGGATTGCGCCATGCAGCGCCCATACAAAAACGCGAAGAACCTGAGGCAAGCGCAGCTTTCGCTTCATTGATGACTTTTTCCACAGCCAGACGTTTTTCAGCTTCTAATCCAGAGTCATAATGTGCAGACTGAGAGCAATATTTACAGTTTTCAGGGCACTTACCGGTTTTAATCGAAAGTAAGGTGCTGACTTGAATATGATTGGCTTGGAAATATTCACGGTGAATGGTCTGTGCTTGGAATAATAAATCCATCAATGGTTGTTGATACAACTCTTGTATTTCTGGATGTGTCCAGTCATTTCGGTAGCTCATAAATGATCCATATTTTCTGCCTAATGCAGATCATCATACGTAAAATTTGCAGACTTCCAAGACTATTTTGTAACATTGAAAGTTGGCTAAAGTACATTGAAATGACTTTTTCAAAGAACTTTTGATATTTAAGATGCTTGCAAAGTTATGCTAAATGACAGCACAATCGCTGCAATGTTTATTTTGAGCTAAAAAATTAATTTTCTTGGATTACGTCACTAAGTTTTAGCTTAAATGAAAACTTTGTAAGGATCTGGAAAATAGAGAATAAAAGTCCTTAAAGCATTTTTGAGTTTTGTTCTGCAATTGCCCAATCAATATGAACTTGCACAATCGCGTCATGTTTTTCGCGAGAATTTTTTAATGATTGCACAATATTTGAACTGTATGGTGCATTGCCTAAGCCAATGGCGATATTTCGCATAAAGCTTTGATAGCCTGTTCGTCGGATAGGACTGCCTTCAGTACAGCTTAAAAAAGTGGCCTCATCCCATTGCCAAAGATCTAATAAACTCACTTGGTCGAGGCCATGACGTGGATAAAAGTCCTCAATTTGAGTTTTATGCGCAAAGCTATTCCATGGACAGATAAGTTGACAGTCATCACAGCCAAACACACGGTTGCCAATGCCACGGCGTAATTCCTCAGGAATAATACCTTTGTATTCGATGGTTAAGTAGGCAATGCATTTACGTGCATCTAACATATAGGGCTCAACGATGGCCTGAGTTGGACAGATATCAATACAGGCTGTGCATGAACCACAATGTTTGGTTGCCGGCGAATCAAAAGGCAAATCGAGTGATGTAAACAGCTCACCTAATACAAAAAATGAGCCTGATTTTTTATGGATCAGTAAGGTGTGTTTGCCTGTCCAGCCCATGCCTGCATTTTCAGCTAAGGATTTTTCAAACACTGGTGCAGAGTCGGCAAAGGGTCTAGATTCAAAATCTCCGATTTTTTCACGGATAATATTCGACAAGGTTTTTAAACGACCGCGCATGACTTTGTGGTAGTCACGACCTCGTGCATAGCGTGCAATGATGGCTGAGTTTGGTTCATCTGGAACATAACGTGGTTTTGGTGTCTCGACCAAATAGTCCATGCGAACACAGATAATACTGCGGGTGCCGGGGACTAAAAGTGCTGGATTGGCACGTTTTTCAAGGTTTTCCTCTAGGAATTTCATATCGCCGTGATAACCACGTTCTAAATATTCTTTAAAACGAGGGAGTTCCTCTTGAGCATCTGGCTTTGCGATGACACAATCAGAAAAACCTAAATTTAAGGCTTGTGCTTTAATCCATGCTGTTAGGGTTTCTGGATCATATTGATCGACAGGAATTTTTTGTGCAGGAGTTGAAGCGGCCATAATCATAACAAGGAAAAACAATGCGTCTGCAAGTTTACCATAGCCCTGTTTATCTTAGCCAAAGTATTCAAGCTTGGGAGCAGCGTTGGTTTGCTCAGCACAATAGCAGTTATGGTCTGATGCAGCAGGTCGCATGGTCGATTGCTCAGCAACTCATTCCAATGTTAACGCAGCAAAATTTAAAAAATATTGCTGTATGTTGTGGACAGGGCAATAACGCAGGCGATGGCTATCTTACAGCGCAATACCTACAGCAAGCAGGCTTTCAAGTCGATATTTATGCTGCTGAAATTGGAGCATCGAAAGATTTACATTCTGCTGTACAAGAAGCGATAGATCACAAGCTCAAGATCTATACACATTTTGATTTTCAGCGAGATTATGACGTCTACATCGACGCATTATTTGGTATAGGGCTCAATCGTGAACTTTCTAGCGAATGGCAAGCCATTATTCAACGATTGAATGCATGCACGGGACTCAAAGTTGCTATTGATATTCCAAGCGGTTTACATGCCAATACAGGGCAGCCTTTACCCATCGCATTTCAAGCCGATTATACCTTTACGGCATTGGGTCTAAAAGCAGGGCTATTTACAGGTCAAGCGAAGGAATATGCAGGTGAAGTTTCGGTGATAGCATGCATACCGACTGATGCTGAGCTTGAACCACTTGCGTATTTGTCGCCACAGAAAATCACTTTACCTGCACGTCAAGCTTTTGGTCATAAAGGCAGTTATGGCCATGTTTTGGTTGTTGGAGGGCGTGCTGAAATGGGTGGGGCGGTGATTATGGCTGCTGAGGCTGCATTCCATGCAGGTGCAGGTAAGGTTACGGTTGTTTGTGATGCACGACATCACACCGCTATTTTGGCGCGCGCACCGAATATTATGCTACGCGATATCAATGCATTAAATGTAAAAGCGATTCAGCAACTGATCGATCAAGTCGATGCGATTAGCTTTGGCATGGGGCTTGGTCGTGACGATTGGGCACAACAGCAGTTTCAGTCATGGTTTCCATTGATTCAGCAGTCAACCTTGGAAATTGTTTTGGATGCAGATGCCTTATGGTTTATAGCTGAAGCACCTAAAAATTTGAATGCACGAACCTATGCAACGCCACATCCGGGTGAGGCTGCAAAATTATTGGGTCTATCTACTGCTGAAGTTGAAGCAGATCGTATACAAGCAATTCAACATTTAAAAGAAAAATTTCAAGGTCAATGGGTGCTTAAAGGGGCAGGCAGCTTAATACTTGAAGATCAGCTTTGGATTTGCACCGCAGGTAATGCAGGAATGGGTACAGGCGGTATGGGAGATGTGCTTGCAGGGATGATTGCAAGTTTAAAAGCACAATTCCATCAGCAAATTCATCTGCACGAAATCGTAAGCTTGCATGCTTTAGCAGGTGATGTATTGGCGCAGTCGGGGATGCGTGGTTTGCAGGCACAGGATATGGCCCAAGCGGTTTATCATGTGGTCAATCATTCAGGAGTTGAAGACTAAAATGCATGCAGTTAAATTGCGAATTCAAGGTAAAGTGCAGGGCGTTGGCTATCGTCGTTGGTTTGAACAGCAAGCGATTGCACTTGGTTTAAATGGCTATGTGAAAAATCTAGCGACGGGCGAAGTTGAAGCACTGATTATTGGAACTGAAGACGCCATTCATAAAATACTGAAACACAGTCTGGTGGGGCCTTTACGAGCAGACGTAACTAAAATCGATCAGCAAGAAATTCCAATGCATGAATTAGACTATAGCAATTTTAAAATGATCCGCTAAATTTGATCACTAGATTGAGTGGGCTTTTGAAAACAATCTGAATTACTGAGCTATATGTTTTGACGATTATTTATCGACGTCGAGTGCTTACACGACTTCGACCACGAGCCATACCACCTAAGGCATTCAGTACAGCCATTTTACTCATACTACCAGACGCATGCGCATGACAAATTGCGGCAGCCAAAGCATCGGCTGCATCCTGCTGGGGTTTGATGCTTAGGTTCAGAATGCGCATAACCATCATTTGGACTTGTTCTTTATCAGCAGCCCCATAGCCGACCACAGATTGTTTGATTTGACGTGCAGTATATTCAGCGACTTGTAAATCTAAATTGGTTAAAGCGGCAATGGCAGCACCGCGTGCTTGACCTAATTTTAAGGCCGAGTCAGGGTTTTGAGCCATAAATACTTGTTCAACCGCAGCTTCAGTAGGCCCGTGAAACTTTACGATGCGATCAATACCAGCAAAAATACGTTTTAAGCGTTCAGGCATTTCTGTCGTTTCGGTACGAATGGTGCCAGCATCGACAAAACGTAGTTTAGAACCATCCTTTTCGATGATGCCGTAACCAGTTAAGCGCGACCCAGGGTCAATACCGATAATTAATGACATGTTTGCCTATTTGCCCTTTAAAAATAAAAATATGCCCATATTGTTACATAAGCGTGTCAAAAAAGCTTGATAGTGATTGAGCAGTTGAACGCAACACCTTAAATTAATTTACTTAGATTTGTTTAATTTTCATGAAATTATTTCTTCTGATTTTAGCAGGCTTGATCCTGGAAGTGTTTGTCTGGATCGGTGTGGGCGACCTCGTCGGCAGCATGTGGTATGTCTTTTTCTGGTTCGTGGCGGCCTTCTTTATAGGGATGAATATTATCCGTAAATATTCATCAGGTCTGATGCCTCAAATGCAGCAAATGCAAGCAGGTCAAATGAGTAATGATCCAGCTTTAACTGGAAATTTACCAAAAATTTTGGCTGGTTTCTTATTGCTGTTACCGGGTCTAATCTCAGATATTATGGCATTACTTATTTTGATTCCACCTGTACAAAATGCCATGAAAGCAGTCATGATGAAAACAATGATGAAGCGTCAGCAAGCCATGATGGAAAAAATGATGGGTGGCATGATGGGCGATATGGGAGGCATGGGCGGTGCTCAAGGTCAGAACCCATTTGCAGATATGATGCGTCAAATGCAAGATATGCAAAATCAGCAATCAGGTCGTGATTCATCCGTTATTGATGGTGAAGCTCGTGAAGTGACGCCAGATGCGAAACAAATTGAACTGAAAGATGTCAATAAAAAATAATTAACTCAGTATGAAAGGCCGAATGTGTATTCGGCTTTTTTTTGCGTAAATTTTGATACGGCCTAAAAATAAACCTTGTGTTGCCAACAAAAAAATTGAACAAGCGATATAATCTTCACGTTTTAATTCAAATGAATCAGCTTGCATGTCACTGTTATTCACCATCTGTGCGCTTCATTTTGTTGCGCAGTTGAGTCCTGGTCCAGATGTATTATTAATTGCTAAAAGTGCAGCATCAACAACGCGTGCAAATACCTTAAAAATTATTGCGGGGATCTCTGTCGGGATTGTGGTGTGGGTTGTTTTAACCTTATTGGGCTTTACGGTTCTGGTTGAGCAATTTCCATGGATACAACAAGTTTTAATGGCTGTTGGTGGATTTTTCTTGGCGAAAATGGGTTGGGCGATGTTTAGTGGTGGGCTTAAAAGTTTAAATCAAACAGCCAATTTAGAAGATGGGCAGGCCTTAAGTCAGCAGAATACTGAAAATTATTTCTTATTAGGTTTATTTACGAATTTAGCCAATCCGAAAACACTGATCTATTTTAGTAGTGTGTTCTCACTGGCGTTGAGTTCATCAGCCAGTAGTAACCTAAAAGCACAGCTTGCTGTCATCATTCCGATTCAAACTTTTATTGTGTTTAGTCTGTTTATGATGATTATGTCTTTGCCTAAAATTAAAGCACTCTACCAACGTTCGGGTAGTTATATTGATGTGGTTTCAGGGGCGTTATTTTTAATTTTTGCGATTTGGCTGTGGTTCGACGCAATTAGAATGTTCAATCTTCAATAGCTGCAAACATATTGCTGTCAGCAAAGCGAAAGCCAAGTATTAGAACTTGGCTTTTTTTATGTGCCAATTTTATTGCTCTGGATTGGTTTGATCTTGGTCTTTGGATGGTGCTGTATTTGATGGATCTTGTGCATCATCGGTAGTTTCAGCATGATCACGATAACGGTTCGGTTTGAGGGTGGTTTCGGTATTTTCAGAGCCTTTGTATGATCGGCTACGATTGGCGCGTTCACGCAAACCGCCTTTTTTGATTAACTGCACCATCGTCTAGAACCTCATTGCTATTGCCATAGTTTAAAGAATTTTCCTCGTGAAGATAAGTGAGCAGGGCGATGCTAGCGCATAAAAAAGCCTGAAATTATTCAGGCTTTCATCATTTTAATTTCTCGCTTTGAATGACTTTAACGCGACCCGATAACGGTGCTTAAATTCAGCTTAGCTAAAATTTTACACATTGCCAGCTTGTTCATACGGCTGTATTTGGCTGTTGTAAAAAAAGCTTAATTTTTACCATCCTGCTTGAGTACTTCAAAGATGTTGAGTTGGGTTGTCGCTTCAGTATCATGCTGTTGCAAATACACTTGAACACTCTTAAATAGAATGGCAACAGCCAAACAACTGAGTATGCAAAATATCCAAAAGCCATATGGGCTACGGATATTATGCGAGCCACATTCGGAACATTCTTTATCGCTTGAAGCCAATACTTTATTGCAACAAGCACAGTGATATTGATAGTGCATTGCGTTTCTCCATTTAGTCGAATTTGACCAACATTCTTGTTGTTATTGTCAACCATCAATCCGTGATGATTGTTTTATCTTAATGTGCAAATAAGCTGCTGTACAAGTTTTAAACGGTTTGTTTTGCTCATTATTGTGTAAGTGAAAAGCGTCAGAGAGTTAAATATTTGTTTTATTAATAATTTATAAATGAAACAAGACATGAATTTTCAGTCATAAAAAAAGCCAGTTCGAAAACTGGCTTTTGCTGTTCTGTTTAAACTGAATTATTGACCAGAACGGATGATGTAATCAAAAGCAGACAATGATGCTTTCGCGCCTTCACCTGTCGCAATGATGATTTGTTTGTACGGTACAGTTGTACAGTCACCTGCAGCAAATATACCTTTCACATTGGTTTCGTTACGCTCGTTAATTACGATCTCACCACGGTTTGAAAGTTCTACAGCTGTTTCTTTTAAGAAATCAGTGTTTGGTAACAAACCGATTTGTACAAAGATACCAGCCAATTCAATCGTTTTGATTTCATCTGTTGCACGGTCTTTGTAGTTCAATGCAGTCACTTGTGAACCATCACCAACCACTTCTGTAGATAATGCATTCATGATCACAGTCGTATTCGGTAAGCTGTTTAACTTGTCTTGAAGGACTTGGTCAGCACGAAGCTTAGTATCAAACTCAACTAGCGTTACATGTTCCACAATACCTGCAAGGTCAATCGCCGCTTCGACACCTGAGTTACCACCACCGATGACTGCAACACGTTTACCTTTAAACAATGGACCGTCACAGTGTGGGCAGTATGCAACACCACGAGTACGGTATTCTTGTTCACCCGGAACGTTCATTTCTCTCCAGCGTGCACCTGTTGAAAGAATCACTGTTTTAGATTCAAGTTTTGCACCATTCTCTAAAGTCACTTCAACCAAGCCATTGGCTGTTTCATCTGCACCTTTGATGTCAGATACACGTTGCAAGTTCATGATGTCCACACCGTACTCACGTACATGTGCTTCCATTTCAGCAGCAAACTTAGGACCTTGGGTCTTTTGAATCGACGTGAAGTTCTCAATGTCCATGGTATCCATAACCTGACCGCCCATGCGTTCAGCCACGATACCGGTTTTAATACCTTTACGTGCTGCATAGATTGCAGAAGTATTACCTGCAGGGCCACCACCAATCACAAGGACATCAAATGCTTCTTTGGCATTTAGCTTTTCAGCATCTTTTGCAGCAGAGTTGGTGTCTAATTTGGCAATGATTTCTTCCAAGGTCATACGACCTTGACCGATGTGATTGCCGTCTTGGAATACCATCGGTACAGCCATGATTTTGCGTTCTTCCACTTCGTCTTGGAAGAATGCACCATCAATCATGGTTGCAGTTGTACCTGGGTTGTAAATTGCGATCAAGTTAAGTGCTTGAACCACGTCAGGACAGTTATGGCAGCTTAAAGATACAAACACATCAAAGTCAGTTTTAAGACCTAGACCTTTGATAGTGTTCAGTACTTCGTCAGAAACTTTCGGTGCATAACCTGAAGTTTGTAGCAAAGCTAGAATCAAAGATGTGAATTCGTGGCCCATCGGTAGACCTGCGAAGAATACGCGTGGAGTTTCACCTGCTTTTGCAATACCAAAACTTGGCGCACGGCTGTTGTTACCGTCAAAACGTGCAGTCACTAAATCAGATAAGGCAGCAACTTCAGTTACCAATTCTTTAATTTTGTCTGATTTGTCCGTGCCGTTTAAAGTCGCGACGATTTCAATCGGGCCTTCAAGGCGTTCAAGTAAGGTTTTTAATTGAGCAGAAGTATTTTGATCTAACATTGCTAACGTCTCCAGAGGAGTAAATTTATTTGATGAGAGAATGATAGAACAAACCATTAAATAGATGA
Organism: Acinetobacter sp. YH12069; assembly: GCF_013419675.1. Taxonomy (NCBI): domain Bacteria; kingdom Pseudomonadati; phylum Pseudomonadota; class Gammaproteobacteria; order Moraxellales; family Moraxellaceae; genus Acinetobacter; species Acinetobacter sp. YH12069. The sequence continues at coordinate 34,967 of NZ_VOZS01000008.1, forward strand.
AACAGTTTGTTTTTATAAAATTAATCGGTTTTACAAATCAAATAGTTAAATTTCTTTCTAAATCATAAGAATATACCGATGTGAATGCAGTCAATATTGGGCCATTATCGAGAAATGCAAGTTAAATAGTGGAAAAATAAACGAATTCATCGCGCTTTAAGCAAGACAATGCTAGAGTCAACCCTATTGTATTGAGAACTTTTTAGGGAAATGGCATGCAGGTCAAGCAAGGGATTTATCAGCATTATAAAGGTCAGTTGTATCAAGTTTTTCATGTTGCAACACATAGTGAAACGCGTGAAAAAGTTGTGGTCTACCAGTGCTTGTATGATGACTATTCCATGTGGGTTAGACCCTTAGAGATGTTTATGGAAACCATTGAAATTGATGGTGAAGTAATTCCGCGTTTTAAACTGATCCAAGAAACCCACTGAGCAGATATTTAGTACTTTAATCTTTAAATATGAATGAAATAAAAAAAGGACAGAATCATGAGCATGGATGCAAATTTTAAAAACTATATGCAACAACTCTATGCAGACTTTAGTGCTCACGATGCTGCGCAAAATCACCGACTTGCGCGTTACCGAAATATTGAGCCTGAGTCTGCACTGTTTTTGGCTATGCAAATTCGCTTAAAACAAGCCAAACAGATATTGGAAATTGGAACATCTACAGGCTATTCCACGCTGTGGTTAACAGATGCTGCGCAGTCTACACAAGGGCGGGTCGAAACCATTGAAATTGATGCAGCGCGTATTGAGCAAGCTAAACAACATGCGGAAAATTTAGCTTTATCCGAATATATCCAGTTCCATCATGGCGATGCACTGCATTTTTTACAGCAGTCAAATCAGCATTATGACTTCATTTTATTGGATGCAGAACGTGATGCGTATATCGGGTATTGGCCATATTTAGCTGAATTGATACAAGTTCAAAGTGGCGTGTTAATCGTGGACAATGTGCTGTCACATGCTGATGAGGTCGCTGAATTTATCCAGCGTGTTGAAACGGATGATCGTTTTATCAGTACGACCTTAAATGTGGGCGCAGGGCTCTTTATGGTGACTTGGCGTAACTAAAAATCAGGGCATTCAGCCCTGATTTCATCGAAAATATTTTTTAATTAATAAAAATACTGTTGCTATAGCGCTAAACTTGTAGCGGTTTAACCCTGTAAGCTTACTCGTGAAAAATGTAGATCATATTCTAGATATTTGTGGACAAATGCCGTTTTATCACTACATCGAAGTAAATTATCATAAATAAAAGGTGAAACTGGATAAAAGAGATCCCCAGAACCATTCGCATAAAATATTTTTAAGTAACGTGAAGAAGAACTGTATTTCCAAGAAGTTACCACAGTTGTTGTCATAAGCCACCCCCTTATTGCGTTGTTATAGTCATACTGCAGTTAAAGGTTTATCTCATTTGAAATTAAGACAAATTTAGGGCGTGGAGTATTGCAGAATTGTTAAAAATAATGTTTTATCTCACATTTTTTTCATTTCTTTATCAACTAATTTGATAAAAATAATGCCAATTCAGAGAAATGCCATAAGCGTCATTATCGCTTGTTGGTGTCGAGAGAGTTAAAAACTACGGCATTGTTCTGATTTATTGCCTTTGACTTGGTTGTTGCTGCCATTAATTGAAAAAGCATTTTCAAGACAAATTAAATTACCTGCGATTTCGTTATTATTTAGCACAATATTGCCGTTATTTTTCTTTAATTTCAGGTCGCCTGAAATTTGGTTATTGAGGAGTTGGATGTTTTTCCCTGTCGTAAAATCGACATTGCCATTGATATTGTTATGATTGGCAATGATCTTGGTAAAATTTTTATTCGATTCAATATTGCCTTTGATGTGGTTGTCATGTAGTTCAACACTGGCGCCATTTTCTAAAATCACATTGCCATGAACAATTAAACCCTCAAGCTGACAATTTTTTTTGACTTTAATATCTTCACGAATACTTTGGTTTTTAATTTCACCTTCGCAGTTCATGGCAGCAAAAGTTGTAAACGAACATAAAATTAAACTGATCGAGACGAAATATTTTTTCATGGGCTTACATCTTCCTGAAATAAGCAATTGACCTAAAATTCATGTTAAAAATACTGAAATACTGGCAAAGATGTAAGCCTAGACAATCAAGTTTGCGGCGCATTTTTATTATATTTGTGTAAGTTCTAACTTGATGAATATCTACAGATATGTGGATAGTGCTAGTACGTTAAAGTTGTATGAATAAAGTGTGAACTGCGTAGGGTGTATAGAGGTATATACTCGCAGATAATAGGCATAAAAAAACCACGCTAAAAGCGTGGTTTTTAAATCAGTTCAATCTAATACAGATTAGATTTTACCAACTAGGTCGATTGAAGGAGCAAGAGTTGCGTCGCCTTCTTTCCATTTAGCTGGGCAAACTTCGCCTGGGTGAGCGTGTACGTATTGAGCTGCTTTAACTTTACGAAGAAGTTCTTGAGCATCACGACCGATACCACCAGCGTTGATTTCAACGATTTGGATTTTACCTTCTGGATCGATAACGAAAGTACCACGATCAGCAAGACCGTCAGCTTCGATTAATACGTCAAAGTTTTTAGCAAGAGTCCAGTTCGCATCACCAACCATTACGTATTGGATTTTTTTGATTTCTTCTGAAGAATCGTGCCAAGCTTTGTGAGTGAAATGAGTGTCAGTAGAAACTGAGTAGATTTCAACACCTAGTTTTTGGAATTCTGCATAGTTGTCAGCAAGGTCACCAAGTTCAGTTGGGCAAACGAAAGTGAAGTCAGCTGGGTAGAAGAATACAACAGACCATTTACCTTTAAGATCAGCTTCAGTTACTTCGATGAATTGACCATTTTGGAATGCTTGTGCTTTAAACGGTTTAACTTCAGTATTAATTAAGCTCATCATTGTCTCCATGATTGAGGTTTGTTTTTGATTTCCAATAGGGTACAGAAATTTTTCTTATTGCTGAAATAGTATTTTTACATAACTAATATCGGAAAATCCGAATTAGTACACTCCAGAACTATTTCAGCAATAACGATTATTTATCATTATTTCATTCGATATAAGCCATATCAATGCCATATAAAGTTGAAAGTAAAATGACAAAATCATCTTTTCAAAGTCTGTAACCAACATGATGCTTGTGGCATAAGATTTCAAGGGTGATCTCTAAAAAAGTTATAAAAAATATTTCAAATTATAGAATTTGTTCATATAAGATGGCATGAACATAAAATGATTCCAGATTTGATCAAGTGCTTAGTCAATTTTTTCGTATCATTGCCATTCTCAGTCTTGCACTTGCATCACTATGTATTCTTAAAGTTGAAGATATAGGTACAAATTTATGTATCTATGAATACTTACAACCTCAAAAAGCGACCTATTTTAATGAACTATTAGGAACTTCATCAGATGATCCTACGCTATTGAGTACCATGGGAATCGTTGGAATCTTCTTTTTTTTCCCACTGTTGCTATCATTTAGACGTGCTTGGTATGTGGTTATATTATGGCTATATGCGATTTTTCAATTCATCATCATTTTAATGATAGAAACTGCTTCAATTTCAAAAATTATCTATGACAGTATTGTTTATTGTCATAATGGTTGGTTGTTCGCATGGGTGATCGGGCAGAGCATATTTATTATTTTTAGTTTCGTTTACATTTTCTATGGCACTGAAACTAATGTATAAAGCTTTCAAATGGATTGGCTTGAGTTGCCTATTCTAGTCAGCATGTGGCTTTATTATTCTGTACTGGATGAATCAAGAATGTGCTTTCATTTCAAGGTGCTAGCCCGAATCAAATTAATTATTAGGCTGAAATGAATGGTTCTTCATCGGATGAACCTCTTTTATTTATTTTTATTGCGTTGATTTGCATTTTATTTTCAATTTTTTTTTGTGCTTAGCAAAATCTGTTCATCATTTCTTGATCATCACTTTCACTTTATTGATGTTTTTAATTGTGCCATTGAGTATATTCTATACAGTGTCATTTTATCAGCCATTACATGGCAGTATTGAAGCATGTGGCAATTATTGGTTATTGGCCGCAATTTTAGTTTTTTATCATTTTATTCTGTTCGGCTTTACCTATTGGTTTCAGGCACGCAAAAAATAGATTCATCTTTCACTATTTTTACATACAGCGTAAAATATTCGGTTCTATTTTAATTATTAGGATAATGCATCTGTGCCAAGTCAGTTAAATGTCGATCAATTGGTCATGGTTCGTGATCGCCATCGCTTAAGTCGGCTGAAAAAAGGCAAAGAGGCCAATCCTGAAAAATTTCAAGATTTGTTTGAAAAGTCGAATGCGAAAGTGCGCGAACGGATTGCCCGCATTCCCAATATTAAATTAAATCAAGACTTACCTGTTACGCAGTATGCGGACAAACTAATTGAAGCGATTCAAAAGCATCAAGTGATTATTGTGGCAGGTGAAACGGGTTCGGGTAAAACCACACAGTTGCCTCAAATTGCCATGCTTGCAGGTCGTGGTTTAACAGGTTTGATTGGCCATACTCAACCCCGTCGACTAGCAGCGCGTAGCGTTTCGCAACGTATTGCCGAAGAAGTGGGCGAAAAGCTAGGGGAGTCGATCTCCTTTAAAGTTCGTTTCAATGAACAAGGTTCACAAGATTCCATCGTGCGTTTGATGACTGACGGTATTTTATTGGCTGAACTGGCCAATGACCGATTCTTAAATAAATACGACACGATTATTATCGATGAAGCGCATGAACGTTCGCTAAATATCGACTTCATCATGGGCTATCTCAAACAGCTCTTGCCACGTCGTAAAGATCTCAAAGTCATTATTACTTCCGCGACATTAGACGTAAACCGCTTCTCTAATTACTTCAATGGGGCACCTATTTTTGAGGTGGAAGGTCGAAGCTTCCCTGTAGAGTTGCGTTATCGTCCGATTTCAGAGCTGAGCATTGTCGGCAGTGATGATGATGAATTTGACGATTTTGAAGAAAATTTACCCCGTGCCGTGGTTTCGGCAGTAGAAGAATGTTTTCAAGATGCGCAGGAAAAAGGTCATCCTGAACATGCCGACATTTTGATTTTTGCCAGCACTGAACAAGAAATTCGTGAGTTACAGGAAACACTGCAAAAGTTTGGGCCACGTCATACCGAAGTTTTACCTTTATATGCTCGATTGGCTTTGGCAGAACAGCAAAAGATCTTTAATCCATCGGGTGGTGGGCGACGTATTATTATTGCCACCAACGTGGCAGAAACGGCTTTAACCGTACCGAATATTCGCTACGTAATTGATAGTGGCTTTGCTCGGATATCCCGTTATAACTATCGCTCACGTGTACAGCGTCTACCGATTGAGGCTGTATCGCAGGCGGCAGCAAATCAGCGTAAAGGTCGTTGTGGTCGTATCGCACCGGGTGTCTGTATTCGACTATATTCAGAAGAAGACTTTATGAGTCGTCCTGAATTTACTGAGCCTGAGATTAAACGAACCAACTTGGCCTCGGTTATTTTGCAAATGCAAAGTTTGGGCTTTGGTGAATTAGAAGACTTTGATTTTATTGAGCCGCCAGATCATCGTTTGGTGAATGATGGTCGTAAGCTGTTAATTGAATTAGGTGCTTTAAAAGAAAAATCGGCGTATGCATCGCCAGTTGCTTCGGATAGCCAAGCAAAACAAGGCACAAAACATGCGAATAATAAAAATGGTGCTTTAACCAAAATTGGTCAGCAAATGGCGAAAATGCCAATCGACCCGCGTCTTGCGCGGATGATTTTGGGTGGAGCGCATTTTGGCGTATTAAATGAAGTCTTGATTATTGTCGCTGCTTTAGCGGTACAAGACCCACGTGAACGTCCTGCGGATAAACAAATGCAGGCCGATCAGAAACATGCTTTGTTCCGTGAAGCTGACTCGGATTTCTTGTTCTATATCAAATTATGGGAAGCTTTGGTTGCTAACCGTGACATGAGTGAGAATAAGCGTCGAACCTTTGCACGCAACCATTTCCTTAGTTGGTTACGCCTCCGTGAGTGGAAAAAAACCCATGAGCAATTGGTGGATTTGGCTCAGGGCTTAAAACTGTCCTTTAATGAAAAGAAGGCCAATTATGAAAATCTGCACCGTGCGTTATTAACGGGTTTACTTTCATTTATTGCCAACAAAACCGATGAACGTAATGTGTTCATGGCAGTGCGTCAGCAAAAGGCACGCATTTTCCCTGCATCAACTTTGCATAAAACCAATACACCTTGGGTCATGGCTTTTGAGATGGTTGAGACCTCTCAGGTATATCTTCGTACATTGGCGAAAATTGAACCTGAATGGATTTTATTGGCTGCAGGCGATTTATTGAAGCATTATTATTTTGAGCCGCATTGGTCGAAAAAAGCTGGTGTGGTGAATGCTTATGATCAAATTTCTTTATTTGGTTTGATTATTGAGCCACGTCGTCAGATTAATTATGAAAAAGTGGATCATCCGGCGGCGCATGAAATTTTCCTACGCGATGCGTTGACGACGGGACATTTGGGTATTACGCCGCCGTTCTTAAAACACAATTTATTAAAACTCGAAGAAGTTGAGCGTGTTGAAGATAAACTGCGTCGTCGTGATTTGGTGGTGGATGAAGAAACCATCTACCAATTTTATGCTGCAAAAGTGCCTGAAGAGGTGGCAAGTCGTCGTAGTTTTGAAGACTGGCGTGCAACTGTAGAACCGAAAAATCCACGGCATTTATTTATCGATGATGATGCGCTTTGGATGAATGACCGTCCAACGACCCAGCAATTTCCAGACTACCTACGAAATGGTGAACTGCATTTGGCTGCAAGTTATCGTTTTGACCCAAGTCATGATGAAGATGGTGCAACGGTCAAAATTCCAGTTCAAGCTTTGCCGCAAGTGGATGAAAATATTTGGTCATGGGGTATACCTGGTTGGCGACAAGACCTGATTGAAGCCTTGCTTAAAGCATTGCCTAAGGATAAACGCCGTCACTTGGTGCCAATACCAGATACAGCGCGTAAATTAATGGATCGTGTCGATGCCGTGCATTTGCGCGAGCATATTTTTAGTTTCTTGGCGTTCCAACTACGTGGTGAGCAAATCACAGATAAGGACTTTTCTTGGGAGCGCGTTGAGCAATATCTGCTGCCTTTAATCAAAGTCATTGATGAAAAAGGCCGTGTGATTGAGCAAGGTCGTGATCTAGATGAACTCAAAGCACGCTGTCGTACGGAAACTCATAGCCCAGTCAAACAGTTAAAAGGTGAGTTTAAAACCTTCCCTGATAATTTTGTGTTCGAAGCATCACAAAAAGTCACGGGTGTGGTGGTGAAACAATACCAAGCGCTTGTTCCAGTCAAAGGCTTTGCAGAGTTGGATGCCAAAGATGAATCGGGTGTGGTGATTCAGACTTTCAATGACCAATTTGAAGCAGTCAAACAACACCGCGAAGGGATCATTCGTTTGGTTCATATGCAGTTGGGTGACTTAGTTCGTCAGTTGAAAAAACAGATATCTAAACCCTTGGCATTGGCTTATTCACCGCTAGGTGACAAAGCCAAACTAGAGCAAATGTTAGTTTATGCCACACTTCAGCTTGCAATAAATGAGCTACCTGTCAATGTGCAGGAGTACCAAAACCTGATTTTAAATGTAAAGAAATCTTTCTTAACCCATGGGCAACAAGCATTAGCCGTTTTAACTGAAACCTATATTCAATGGCAGGATATACGTCGGAAATTATTGGTTTTAGATGATTCTGTGTTTGGAAAGAATATTGATGACATTGAAGATCAGCTCGATTTGATGCAACTTTCAGATTTTGTTTATGGCAAAACTTCCGATGTGTGGCTCGAATTTCCAAGATATTTGAAGGCATTAGTCTTGCGTTTAGACCGCTTGCCAAATAACCTACAAAGGGACAATTCTGCCATTGATCAAGTTGACCCATGGATGGAAAAATTATTTAAGTTTAAAAATGACACTCGCCTTAAAGAATTGTATTTCATGGTTGAGGAGTTACGCATCTCTATTTTCTCTCAACCAATGAAGACCAAGATGCCAATTTCTCCATCCCGCTTGCAAAAAGTATGGGATAAGCTCGGAATCAGTTAAGATATAGGTAATTTCTAAAAGGAGTTTTACATGGGCATCCGCATTACGGGTACAGGTCTTTATCATCCAGAAGACGTAATTACTAACGAAGAGTTAGTTGAAGCTTTAAATGCTTATGTGGAACAGTACAACAGCGACAATGCTGAAAAAATTGAAGCCGGTGAGCTAGAAGCGCGCCGTGGTTCAAGTGCAGAATTTATCGAAAAAGCGTCTGGCGTGAAAGCACGTTATGTTGCTGAAAAAAGCGGTATTTTAGATCCAAAACGTTTACGCCCAGTGCTACATGAACGTCCAAATGATGAAATTTCGCTACAAGCGGAATGGGGTGTTGCTGCGGCTAAACAAGCGATGGAAAATGCAGGCGTGACTGCAGAAGACATCGATGTAGTGATTTTGTCTTGTTCAAATATTCAACGTGCTTATCCTGCTGTAGCGATTGAAATCCAAACTGCATTGGGTATTCAGGGCTATGCATATGACATGAACGTTGCATGTTCAGCTGCAACTTTTGGTATTAAGCAAGCCTATGACGCGATCAAATCAGGTGCTCGTCGCGTGTTATTGGTGAACGTTGAGATCACGTCTGGTCATACAGATTTCCGTATGCGTGACTGCCACTTCATCTTTGGTGACGTTGCAACGGCTTCGATCATTGAAGAAACTGAAACCAAAGCTGGTTTTGAAGTGTTGGATATTGACCTGTTTACACAGTTCTCAAACAACATTCGTAACAACTTCGGTTACTTGAATATGAGTGAAGTCGATGCTGACATCGACAACAACCGTTTCCGTCAAGACGGTCGTAAAGTATTTAAAGAAGTGTGTCCATTAGTGGCGAAAATGATCACTAAGCAATTGGATGACAACAAAATTGCGGCAACAGATGTAAAACGCTTCTGGTTACACCAAGCAAATGCCAGCATGAATGAATTGATTCTGAAACTGGTTGTGGGCAAAGAACATGCTCAGCCAGACCTTGTGCCAATTATTCTTGATGAATTTGCCAATACTTCATCAGCAGGTGTCATTATTGCATTGCACCGGACTGCGAATGAAGTAAACCATGGCGAGTACGGTGTACTTTGCTCATTTGGTGCAGGCTATTCAGTAGGTTCTGTACTTGTTCAAAAACATGATGCTGCCTAAGGTCAGCTCATTTGCAGGTTGAACATGATGCAAAATGGATAAAGCGTTTAAGCGCTTTATCCCGCATGTATTTCACGCCAACGTTTTTGGGCGCTGAATATATCGATGCATCTAAACCTGCAATGTATGTAGGGAATCACACAATTTACGGTGTACTCGATTCACCTGTGATTATTGATTATCTCTACAATGAACATAAAGTGGCTGTAGTCAGTATTGCTGATCATAGCCATTTTTATTTGCCTGGTTGGCGTGGGATGGTCAAAAAGTTCGGTGCAGTCCAAGGTATTCAGGACTATGTCAGAACAGTGATGCAACAAGGTTATTCCATTTTGGTTTTTCCCGGTGGCGGTCGAGAGGTTTTGAAGCGAAAAGGCGAAGCCTATCAACTGATTTGGAAGCAACGTTATGGCTTTTTAAAACTGGCGCAAGAATTTAATTATGATATCGTGCCTTTTGCCGCTTTAGGTGGAGATGAAGTCTTTGAACTGGGTTTTGATGCCAGTGTGATTATTGAACATCGTTGGTTTAAACAACTATTAAAAATACAAAAACTCGATAAATTATTACGTCATGGTGATGTGATTCCGTCTTTACCCAAACGTATTATCCCCAAGCGCATTCCATTCTATTTTCAATTCTTACCCCGTCAAAGTTTGAGTCATATTCAGAGTGTAGAGGATTTAAAGCTCTATCGAGAGGCACTACAACAAGATATTTACACTGCAATAGAACAGCTTAAGAAAATCCGTTCAGAACAACATTCTACAGATCAATAATAGTGACTACTCTTCAACTTCATCCATTTTTATTCGTCACAGCTCAAAATCATGGTGAATTTTGTCACAACAATAGCTTTTAGATTTTTTATTGAACGCCTTTGTATTGACCTTTTGTACAGCTATTTGGCTGATTAATGGCAGTAGTCGGAGCATTAAACTTTGACTATAGTGAAGGTTGAAAAATAATCAACGATCGTTAGGGCGGAAGATGGAAAAGAAAAGCTTGCCCCCGCAGCTTGAGCATATTGCTCGGCAACTTATTCGAATATCTCCAAGTTTAAAGCAGTTGTATCAAGAGCAAATGGATCTTGCTACAGCACTCAATTCACAAAATATCTTTAAAATTGAGCAAGAGCAGCACCGCATTCAACTGTGTAATGGACTATGGACCTTACAGCTACAAAGTCGTGAATCAATTGGCTATCAGTTTCCTAGAAGTCCGTTTAGACCCATCAAAATTGCTGAATTGCATTCGACAGCGCCTTGTATTGAGGCAATAGAAGATTTCTTATTTCATGAATTATATTTTTTTACTGGGGACTTAAAGCCGCAACATTCACTCTTGCTCAGAGAAAAAGCACAGCAATTTAGACAATTGATCTTACAGTCGGTTTTTCAACATCTAAATGGGCCAGCGCGTGTTCAACAGTTTTTAGCACAGATGACAGCAGTTGAAGCGCAAATTTTTGATCAGCTGATGCAAGAGCAGCAGATTTATCAGACACCGCTATTACAAACGTATATCGAATGCCAAATCTGTCTACCACATTGGTTGATGCAAAAGATTGAGCAGATGTTTGCGCTTCATTCACTTACAGAAGCTGAAATATTGCCGATACAGCTCTTGATGGATAGTTTGGACGAGATTTGTTTTGCTACAGCACAATTTTTAGATCCAACGATTTACCGGATCATGAGTTTGAGTTATGAAGATCGGTTCAATTTACAAGAATTAAATGAACATATAGAAGATATTATTTTGTTGCTCGACCATGCATATGAGCGTCCCAATTTGTTGGGTTTTATTCGTTTGATGCATCGGGATGTTTGGGCAGAGCAGGACATATTAAGCCACAGTAATTTTGTGCAAGCTACAGCAATTTGGCAAAAAAAATGTGGAAAACTCCCTTTACTCGACAACAACCGTGCAGTGCGATGGATGTTCAAGCAGTCAGCCGAAGTGTTGGATTGGCTGAGTCGTAATTTTCAACACAGTAATGTACGAGTGGCTGTGACGGCATTAAGTTTTGTCGATACGCAGCATATTCATCCCGCATTGATTCTTGCGACCTTACAACATTTTCAATTTATTGCAGCGCGTTTATTTATTCAAAATTGCCATGCGATTGCGCATGAACATGACTGGTTTAATCATGAAAAAAATCTGCAATTTGTTTTGCAGCGAAAATATCAGCAGCATGATGATCACCGCGTTGTGATCAGCCCATCGATTTTGTATTTAGATGAGTGGTTGATTTTAATGCGACAGGTGTTAGGCGCGGAGGATCAGGCCATAAAAAAAGTCTATCTGCCCTTGAGTCGTATTATGCAGGCCTATCTGCAGCATTTAATGCGTTGCACGCAGCATTTACCACAGGTTTTGATGGATTATATTCGTCCGGAAACCCAAGAAAATCGCCAATTTTTAAATGTTTTACGACAGCATAAAATTCAATTGCAGGATTTTCGCAATTTATTTTATTTAAAGCATGCCAATTTAAGAGTATCTGTATTTGATGCCTATGTGCGTGACTATGTCAGTGCGAATTATTCTACAGGTTATGCAGTGCCTAAAAATATTACGTGGAATGGGGTCTTTCATCAGGCAGTGCATTGGCATGCCAAGCAACAAAAGCAGGAAGTGTTAACTCAATTAAAGCGTCAATTTGCGACAACGGTTTGGCAGTCGGTTACAACTGAAGACAAAATCTATTTTCAAGATTGGGTCTTTGAGGAATTAAAAACCATCGATCGAATTATTGATGAATCTATTCACTTTAAACATTGTTTGGCATCAAGTTATAGTGCCAGCATCATGGCAGGGGCGTATGTGGCTTTTCATATGTACCATCCTATTTTGCATATATCGATGACTTTGGGTTGTCATGTGCAAAACCAGATTTTGGTTTTTGATCAACTCGAGTATTCAAATAATACCCAAGCAGAAATAGAAAAAGTAAATATCGCCAAAGAATTTTTAAATGGCTTCAATAGCTTAAAGTAAGATTGACGAAATACGGATTTAGTAAACTGTGTTGTGCGCTTAACTTTTGAGTCAAAAATCGTTAGGCTATAGCCGTTCTTTTACGGTATAGGTCTTATGAAACAAGAAACTGCACTCAAGCTGCTCAAAGCAGGCGAAAATGTGTTTTTAACAGGTTCGGCTGGTGCAGGTAAAACTTATACTTTAAATCAATACATTAATTATCTGAAAGCGCGCAAAGTGCCGGTGGCAATTACGGCTTCTACAGGGATTGCTGCAACCCATATGAATGGCATGACAATTCATACATGGGCAGGGATTGGGATTAAAGATGCGATTTCCGAAGATGAGTTAAAGCGCTTAAAAGAACGTAAATATTTAAAAGAGCATTTGGAAAATGCCCAAGTTTTAATTATCGATGAAATTTCGATGTTGCATGCCAAGCAATTAAACTTGGTGAATAAAGTTTTAAAATTTTTTAAAGACAGTGAAGATGCTTTTGGGGGGATTCAAGTCATTGTTGCAGGTGACTTCTTCCAGTTACCCCCTGTGGGACGCAAAGGTGAATTAAACCGTGATAAGTTTTGCTTTATGTCTGAGGCATGGGTAGAAGCGAAGTTTCGCGTGTGTTATTTGACCGAACAACATCGTCAGGGTAATGACTATCTCAATGATATTCTAAATGCGATTCGTGCTCAGCAAATTACTGGCGATCATTTGCATGCTTTAAGGCAGACAAGTTCACAAAATATAGGTGAAACCTTTACGCGCTTGTATACCCATAATATGGATGTAGATAGTATTAACTATAAACATCTAAATGAAATTGAGCAAGAATCTCGCCAGTTTGAAGCCCAATGTGATGGTAATGATAAACTGATCGAAACCTTAAAATCTTCAGTGCGTGCGCCGGAAACTTTGACCTTAAAGAAAAATGCCAAAGTGATGTTTGTAAAAAACAACTTTGACGTGGGCTATATCAATGGCAGCCTCGGTGAAGTGATAGGTTTTGAAGAAGATGATGAATATGGCATCTTGCCTAAAGTAAAACTTACGGACGGCACGACCTTGGTGGTAGAACCTGAAACATGGTCTGTCGATAATGATGATGGTAAAACCATTGCCAGTTTCCAACAAATTCCACTGCGTTTGGCCTGGGCGATCACCATTCACAAATCTCAAGGGATGACCCTTGCAGCGGCTGAAATTAACTTGACGCATACTTTTGAGAAAGGTCAGGGTTATGTGGCATTGTCGCGTTTAAAAACATTAGATGGTTTGCGTTTACTTGGTTTTAATGAACAAGCCTTAGAACTCGACAGTTTGGCGATTAAAGCCGATCGACGTTTTCAGGAGCTCTCTGACGAAGCGGAAACCAATTTTGCAGAGGCCGATTTAACCGTACAACATAAAGCCTTTATTCGTCACTGTGGCGGAACGCTGAATGAAGTGGAAATCGAGCGCAATGAAAAGAAAATTGCCAAAACTGGTGTGAAACAAAGCTTTGCCACAGCGACTTTAGATCAAACTCGTGAGTTGTTTGAGGAAGGTTATGAAATTCAAGATATTGCTGTGGAGCGTGGTTTAACACCAGCTACGATTATTAATCATTTGGCTCGTCTGCAAAAAGAGCAAGGTTTGGATATCTCGGTGGCACATCCGGGAGAAGATGTGGTTGAGCAGGTGCGTAAAATCTATAAACGTTTGGCGAAACGACAAGACCCAGCACATTATAATGATGATGGCACGGTTAAGTTGCGTCCAATTGTGGAGTTAACCAGTCCACGCATGGGATATGACCAAGTTCGTTTGGCTTTATTATTTGTGGAATAATGGATATATGGTGCATACGAAAAATACTGATGAATAAAGTGTGGTTAATATCGTTCAATAGATTTAACAGTAGACTGTCTAAAGGATTCGTATTTTTCCTAAGCGATGGTTTACACTGTAGCAAGTTAATTTGCTAACGATTTGAATTATGACTTTTAGTGCATGGTATTCACTGCGTAAATTTGTCTATAACAATTTACATAATGATGATTATGAAACTAAATTTAGTCATTTTCTCAACTATGCTTTGATATTGCTGATTTTAGGTAATGCTGCTGCGGTTTTACTCGAATCGGTCAATGATATTTATTTGTCTTATCAAGTTTACTTTGATTTTTTTGAAAATTTTTCAATCATTGTATTTAGTGTTGAATACGTATTGAGGCTTTGGTCGATTGCAGATAAAGACCCATTTTACTCCGCTTGGCGTAATCGTTTGAATTGGGTAAAAAGTGGTGGCGCAATTATTGATTTATTGGCAATTTTACCTGCATATCTAAATTTCTTTGTCCATTTTGATTTGCGTTTTTTACGTATTTTACGATTACTGCGTTTATTAAAATTAACTCGATATTTTGTGTCGTTGCAAATTTTGTTACGTGTCATTGAACGTGAAAAAGGTTCATTTCAAGCTGTTGTTTTTATTTTATTTATTATGATTATTATGGCCGCAGCTGGGGTGTATTTAGTTGAGAGTAAAGCACAGCCAGAGGTCTTTAGTTCTATTCCTGCGTCCATGTGGTGGGCTGTTGTTACTTTAACGACGGTCGGTTATGGCGATGTAACACCGATAACCCCTGTTGGGCGGATATTAGGTGCAATGATTACGATATTAGGGGTTGGCTTGGCAGCATTGCCAGCAGGTATTTTAGCCAATGGTTTGGCACATGAATTGGAGCAACGCAAACAACAATTAGAACTCAGTTTTCGTGAGTTGATTCAAAATCGTGAAATTGATTTTGTACTTGAGCCTGAAAAAATCGAAGAAATCCGAAAAACAGTGGGTTTAACCCGTGAGCAAACACAGGATATTATTTGGCAATTGTTACGTGAGCAAAAAGAGGAATCATTAAAGCAGGAGCGTGAGCAGTATGCATATTGCCCGCATTGTGGAAAAAAATTACCTGATTTGTAATGTGAAAAAAACACATTAGCTAAAGATGATTCAGTAAAACTTGATGAAGTATATTCATGTGAATAAAAAATAGTTAAATAAAATTTATGATGAATATGATTCATAAATATCATGATATGATAAATATAATTTAAAAATACTGATTTTCAGCTCATTCAGTATGTCGTTTGTGGAACTCATTATGTTGGAATTACGCCATCTCAAAACATTATTGGCACTCAGAGAACATGGTTCTTTGGTCGCTGCATCTAATGATCTGTGTTTAACGCCTTCTGCGCTTTCACATCAGTTGAAAGAGCTTGATCATTGGTATGGGGTAGAGGTGGTGAACCGACGGACACGTCCTGTGACCTTTTCGAATGTTGGGCAACGTTTACTACGCCTTGCCGATGACATTTTGCCGCAAGTTCAAATTGCGCAATCGGACATTACACGTATTGTGCATGGTCAAACCGGCCGAATTATTTTTTCTTCTGAATGTCATAGTTGCTTTGACTGGCTCATGCCGTTATTGAATGTCTACCGTCAACAATACCCCGATGTAGATTTAGACTTTGCCTCTGGCTTTGAAGCCAATCCGCATGAACTATTACAAACGGGCGAGTTTGATCTTCTGATTACGGCAGATCCGATCAATTTAAAAGGTGTGGAATATTTCCCTATCTTTGAATATGAGTCTCGTTTGGTACTGTCAAATACGCATCCATTGGTTCGTGCAACAAATGTGACTGTTCAAGAATTAGCAGAAGAAACGCTTATTACCTATCCGGTCGATAAACATCGTTTAGATATCATGGCGAAATTATTTTTACCGGCCAATATTCAGCCTAAACACGTCCGTACGACTGATTTGACTCAGATGCTGATTCAGTTGGTTGCAAGTGGTCGTGGTATCGCGGCATTACCTGATTGGGTGGTAAATGAATATGAACAAAAAGGTTGGGTGACATCTCGACGCTTAGATTGTGTTTCACCTGAAGGTTTAAGACGGACTTTGTACGCCGGTTATCGTACCGAAGAGGCTGAAAAAAGCTACTTTGAAGGCTTCCTAAAACAGTTGGCGAAATTCTCACAAAAACGCAATCAATATTATTCCAACTAAGGGGGATCTATGACACAGAGTCTTTTTGTATACGGGACATTACGTCTAGGTCAGCCCAATGCTCATGTGATGGAGCACATAGGTAGCGAGTGGAAGAAAGGTGTGGTTTGGGGTGAGTTAGAACATAAAGGCTGGGGTGCGGCGATGGGCAGTCCGGGCATCCGTTTATCGAAGGCAGGTCAAGCCATTGAAGGCTATGTTTTTATCTCTGAAAACTTAGCAGCTCATTGGGCTGCTTTAGATGAATTTGAAGGTACTGAATATCAACGTGTTGCTGTCGATGTACAACTGGAAGGCGGAGAATGGATGCAGAGTGAAATTTATGCCTTGAAATAATATCGTGAGGGAGAGTCGTAAAATACGTGGGCCATCCATACATCATGACTTTCACCAACCTTCGATATGTGTATCGATGATTCTGCATGCTCTGTTGTTTCCTTGAGTGCATTTTCTTTCGAAGAGCAGTATTTGAAAGAGTTGTATCTAAAGTGCTTGAATGCGCAGAAATTACTTTAAGATTGCTATACAAGTGGATGAATAATTTTTAGAATTGAGCTGTATCTCACATTGAACCCTGTTTGAACTCAATCATGCCCAATTCTATAGAACCCTCACCAACTCAACTCATGTCTGTGATTCAAACGCAGACAGCTATTGCCAAACTGGGTTTAGATCTAAATGCAGTGATGACCGTAGTGGCAGAACAGGCGCAGCAGATTACACATGCTAAAGGTGCAGTTGTAGAGTTGGCTGAAGATGGTGATATGGTCTATCGTGCAGTGTCTGGTGGGGCGAGTCATTTACTGGGTTTAAGACTTCATATTGAAAATAGTTTATCGGGTCTATGTATAGCGCAAAAACAAACACTGTATTGCCAAGATTCGGAAACAGATGCACGGGTAGATCGCGTGGCATGTCAACGTGTTGGATTGCGTTCGATGGCAGTAGTGCCATTGATTCACTGTGATGAAGGTGTCGGTGTTTTAAAGATTTACTCTGACCAAGTCGATGCCTTTCAGGAAGCCGATTTACATATATTGAGTTTGATGTCTGAGTTGATCGCTGCGGCGATGTACCATGCAACACGTTTCGGTGCGACAGAGTTATATAAATTGGCGACTCAAGATAGCTTAACCGGCTTAGCCAATCGGGCTTTGTTTGTCGACTTTTTACGTCAAGGGATAGAAAAAGCACGCGCGCAGAAAAAAATACTGGGTATCTTGATGATTGATATGGATGGTCTGAAGCCGATTAATGATCAGTTTGGACATCGCATTGGGGATGCTGCACTGAAAGAAATTGCACAGCGCATTTTGCGTGAAACACGTCAAGATGACTTGGTCGCACGCTTGGGTGGCGATGAATTTGCTGTGATTTTAACCAATATTGCCAACTTAGAACGTGCGCAAACGGCGATGAATCGAATCGCAGAAAGTTGCGGACTGCCGTTTGCATTTGAGCAAATGAGCTTGAAAATTGGTGCCAGTATTGGCATGGCTTTATTTCCAGAGGATGCCGAATCCATCGATCAATTGGTCGAAATGGCAGATTTGAAAATGTACGCCAATAAGCGTGAGCGGAAACAAGTTAATATTGAATAACTAATTGAAAATTAATCTAACGTTATTTGTTTTTTGACTGATTTGAATATTTTGAATGGTTATGCTGAGCCCTATTGCATGGCGAAAAGAGCATGACAATTCAATGAAAGGGATGTCAAAAGATTTATTCATTATTGCGGCAGGTTTTATTGCTGCAATGCATATCGGGAAACTACCGCCCGCAATACCTGTATTACAACAGCAACTCGGCATTAGCTTTATTCAATCTGGTTTATTGCTCTCACTGGTACAAGGCGCAGGCATGTGCTTTGCATTGTTGATTGGCAGTTATATCCAAAAAATTGGATTTAAGCTGTGTATTTTACTGGGCTTAAGTTTATTAACGATAGCAAGTGCATGGGGGAGCTTTGCACAAAGCTTTGATGTCTTGTTGCTACTGCGTGTCATAGAAGGATTTGGCTTCTTATTGGTGACACTCACAGGGCCTGCATTTATCCGTCAGCTTGTACCGCTACAGCACATCAGCGCAAAGATGGGACTGTGGAGTGCTTATATGGGCGGAGGTATGGGGATTGCCTTATTGGTCGCGCCATTTCTAATTGCTCAATATGGCTGGAGCGTAGTTTGGCTCAGTTTCGCTATGATCACTGCGGCATTACTGCTCTGTATTGCGATGTTTATTCCTCAGCCTAATGTGGCGCTGAATACAACACCTATTATTGGTCTCATTCGGGATACTCTGAAACATCCTGCAGCATGGCTTTTGGCGCTCATTTTTGGGACATATGCAGGGCAGTGGTTTGCATTGGTGGGTTTCTTACCGATGATTTATGCACAAAACCAAATTTCAGCTGAATTGGCAGGCGCTTTAACAGCCAGTGTTGCCGTTGCGAATGCAGTGGGCACATGGGGGTGTGGACTGCTATTACAGCGTGGTTTTCAAGCTAAAACTTTAGTCCAACTGGGTTTTGCCGTCTTGATCATTTGCTCCTTAGGATTTTATCTCTTTAAAGACGCGTTACCGTTTTTATTGCAATATTTAACAGTGTTTAGTTTTTCGCTATTTGGTGGCTTAGTTGCTGCGACGGTCTTTGCGCAAGCACTGCATTTTGCACCTTATCCTGCGGCAATTAGTACGACGATCGGCATGATTTTACAATGTTCTGCCATTTCACAATTTGTTCTGCCTCCCGTGATTGCCACCGTAGTTTCACAGACTGGAGCGTGGTTTTGGGCGGGTATCTTGATGTCAGCGTTGTCATTCGTTGGAATTATGCTTAGTCGACGTTTATTTCAAATGCAGCATGGCTCAAATTAACATTTTGTTAAACCGCTATGTCAGCAACGGCCTTATTGCTTAATCCCAATCAGTAAAGACAAGATGCCTGCTGCAATGAGTGGGCCGACAGGTACACCACGCAGCATGGCAACACCTGCGACTGTCCCAATCAGTAGTCCGGCAACCACATCTGGCTGATTGGACATCAGTTTGACACCGCGACCGCCTAACCATGCGACAAAGACGCCAATGGCGATTGCGACGAGGGATTTCCAACTTAAAAAGGATTTTAAAATTGAATCGCCGGGTATTTTCCCGCTAGCGATCGGTGTGAGTACGCCAATGGTTAAAATAATAATGCCAATGTTTAAGCCATATTGTTGCAGATAGGGGAAAAATTCATTCAAAGGCGTGATGCGGAAAATAATCAAGACACCTGCTGCTATGGTGATCGCTGTATTGTGGCTAAAGATACCACAAGCCAATAACACCAATAACACGATCAGATTTAAATCCAACTGAGACATAGGATATTCGTGAGAAACTTCAATAAATAATCAATAGTGTAGCGCAGAAACATTAATAACTGGCGTTCAAGATCATTTCCGCTATTTTTCCTGCAAGTTGAGTCACTGTTCAGTATAAAATAGCAATATATGGTGTTTATTAGGTTGTTCTATGTTTTTGGATAAAATGCTGCAATCACAAGGTTTTGGTTCGCGTAAATATTGCCAACAGTTGATTAAAAATGGTGCGGTCGAAATACACGGTGAGATTGTAGATAATCCAAAGCAAAAACTGGACTTGAATGATTTAAGCTACAGTGTGAATGGTCAGGACTATGTCTATCGTGAGCATATCTATATTGCGTTAAATAAACCCCAAGGTTATGAATGTTCGCATCAGGCAACCCATCATTTTAGTGTTTTTGAATTATTTGATGATGTGCTGTTAAATCGTGGTCTGCAATGCGTCGGGCGACTGGATCAAGACACCACTGGACTGTTGCTGCTCACGGATGATGGTCAATATCTACAAGCACTGACACACCCTAAAAAGCATGTTGCCAAAGTGTATTCGATGCATACCGCAGATCCTGTGACGCCTGAGCAAATGCAACAATTGCAACAAGGCGTGGAGCTGCGAAACGAAAAAGGCATTTTCGCTGCAACCGATGTGCAGCTATTGGCTTCACAGCAATTACAAATGACTGTCCATCAAGGGGTATATCATCAAGTGAAGCGGATGTTGGCGGCTGTGGGCAATAAAGTTGAAACTTTACATCGTGCTCAAATAGGACAATTAAAGCTTGAAGATATTGCTGAAGGTGAATGGATCTATTTGAATGCAGTGCAAATTGAACAATCGAAATTTCGTGAAAATCTAAATCCACAGTAATAGGTACAGGGCTTTGATACTTCATTATTCAAAGGATGAATGTGCGGTATTAAAGCCCCTAAATATGTCTGCTAATTATTGATTTAAAGATGCGTTTCTAATATGCGTTGATTGTGTATTTAACGTCGAGCAAGGCATTAACGAATAAAGTAATGATAGGTTTGAAATTCATCATCTTTAATGAAGCCCATCGATTCATAGAGCTGATGCGAGTGATAGTTATTTTTTTGAGTTTCGAGGCTGATTCGAAGCGCACCTTCATGTTGTGCAAAGAGAACAGCGGTATCGATCAATTGTTTGGCTGAACCCTGACGACGATATACAGGGCTGACATAGACATCATCTAAAATATAGTAGGTTGAACAAGCCACAGATGAAAAGCCCAAATACAGTAAGATAAACCCAGTAATCACATCATCTTTTAAGCAAATAAAAATTACACTTTCATTATTTTCAAAACGTTGTCTTAGAAATTTATATGAGATATCAAGATTAGAAGAGGTGCCATAAAATTGGCGATATTCATCAAATAAAACGGCAAGTGGATGAAGGTCTGCTTCTGTTGCGCGTCGAACGATCATTTTTTTCTATACTCCATGCTATTTTTATCAGTCTTGCATGAAGCATATCGAATTTTCGAAATTGGTTGATTTATAAATTGTTTATAAATGCGACAGTGTTAAGTTTTGTCACCTTCACCCAAAATTGCATTGAGCTCTTCAAACAAGTCGAGATGATCATCATCTAATAATGGATCATTATTTAAAATTTCTAATTCCGCAGGGTTAATTTCAGTGGTTGAAATGGCTTGAGCTTCTTGTTGTTTTAATTTGCGTAACTTAATCAATTGTTCAATATTGATATTTTGGTTTTCAATAGAGAAGGGGATTGATTTGGTTAAAACAACTTGTTTAAAGAATAGACGTACAGCCTGTGCAGGTGTAATGCCTAATTGTTTAAACACGGCAAAGGCCTGTTTCTTTTCCTGTGAATCGAGGCGGATTTGGTAGACTTCAGTTTTTCTCATATTCTTAGAAAGCTTTAAAATACTTAACTTTTCGCATTTATTCTAATCAAAACTATCATAAATTCAAGAATGTTCGGCAGTATTTTATCAATTTAATGTAATGACAATCGATTTACAGTGTCAATTCATAGGCAGAACTGAATTGAAAAGCCTGCTCTGTCACAGGATCGATAAACTCAAGATGTTTCGCAAGTAGTTGTAAAGGTTGGCTGAAATCATCCTCTGCCTTATGTTGCACTACTGGATAAAAGGGGTCGTTTTGAATTGGAATGCCCAAAGCATTTAAATGCACACGGAGTTGGTGCTGCTTGCCGGTATGTGGCTTTAATTCATACTTAGCGCGGTTTCCATGCTGCTGGATCAGCTGAATGAAGGTTTCGCTGTTAGGTTCACCATCTACTATTTGCATTGTATAAAAAGGTTGACCTTTTTCCATGCGATAGCGAGTTGTGATTGGGAAATTTAATTCATCTCGATAAGCTGCAATGGCATGATAGGTTTTTTGAACGTTTCGAGTGGCAAACATTTGTTGATACAGCCCACGGCTTTCGACACATTTGGAAAACAGCACCACACCTGCAGTTTCACGGTCTAAACGATGAATCGGTGTTAGCTGTTCAAGCTGCGTTTGTTTTTTGAGTCGAACCAATAAGGTTTCTTGTACATACTGACCGGTTGGACTCATGGTGAGAAAATGTGGTTTATCGACCACAATGAAATGATCATTTTCAAACAAAATCTGATGCTCAAAAGGAACATGGATTTCATGCGCTAAGAATCGATAATAATAAACATGACGATTGGCTTCAAAAGGACTGTCTATCGTTAAAACGTCACCATTTGCGGCATAGACCAATCCATCCTTAAATCGTTGTTGCCACTCTGCTGCTTGGATATGAGGAAATTGTTCACACAAATATGCATAGACGGTAGAGGCTTGCGTGTGTTGACCGTCTAGGAAGACTTTGCTGGCACTGACACCATTGATCATCGGGGGAGTAAATTCAAAACTGTGCATGAAGAAAGATCTAAAAACTGAGCAAATGAAGCAGAGAACACATCATGAAAAATGCTCAATCTATAGTGTGAACATATCCATTTTAGCCAGTGCGATGCTATCATATTTAATTCTTATGTACATGTTGTGAGTAATATGCAGTATTCATTCAGTCTGGAACTTAATAGTGAAGTCGATACCCAAAACTTAGCTACCGTACTGGCGACGCATTTTACGACGGGTGTAGCGTATTTAATTGGTGACTTGGGTGCAGGAAAGACCACGTTAACACGTTATTTTTTACAACACTTGGGTCATCAAGGTGCGGTAAAAAGTCCAACCTATACATTGGTTGAACCTTACAATATTCAAGGACAAGATATTTTTCATTTTGATTTATATCGTCTGAATGACCCTTATGAGCTTGAACTTATGGGTATCCGTGATTATTTAGAAACGCCGAACGCCCTATTTTTATTTGAATGGCCATCTAAAGGGGGCGACGAAATCCCTGAGGCTGATTTAATTATTAATATTGAAAAGTCTGCGGATGAAACCACCCGTACAGCGACTTTAAGCTCTTCTTCAAAAACTTTGCAAAACGCTTTGGAGCAAAAATTTAACCATGCTGAATGAAATCAGTGCCCGCCGCATTCGAACGCTTGATCCTGCCTTAGCCAACCAAATTGCCGCAGGGGAAGTGATTGAACGTCCTGCTTCTGTGGTCAAAGAATTACTGGAAAATGCCATTGATGCAGGGGCGACTGAGCTGATTGTTCGTATTGAACAAGGCGGCAGTACACTGATTGAAATAATAGACAATGGTCGGGGTATTCACCCTGAAGATCTACCTTTGGCGGTCATGCGCCATGCCACAAGTAAAATCCAAACTGCTGAAGATTTGCATGCCATTGTAAGTCTAGGTTTTCGTGGGGAAGCCTTGGCTTCGATCGCTGCGGTGTCTCGTTTGACATTGACCAGTAGCCAAAATGATGACGGTGTAGGCTATCAGGTCGAAGTAAATGGCACCGCATTTGATTCGCAAGAAATTCAGCCTGTGGCAGCGACGCAAGGCACCACCATCCGTGTGCAAGATTTATTTTTTAATGTGCCTGCACGGCGTAAGTTCCTCAAAAAACCGGGGACTGAGTTTGGACATATCGAAGAAATTGTCCGTCGTTTGGCACTGACCCATTTTGATATACGTTTTGTCCTTGAACATAACAATAGTATTAAGCTGAACTTGCCAATTGCAGACAGTGGCGCGCTCCGTTTTCAGCGGGTGCAACAATTATTAGGCCGTCAATTCACTGAAAATGCGTACTGGATGGATGCTGATAGCGTCAATATGCGTCTTAGCGGTTGGTTGGGTCATCCTTCAGATGCACGTGCGCAAGCCGATATGCAATATGTCTATGTGAATGGACGTATCGTAAAAGACAAGACAGTTTCACATGCACTTCGCATGGCCTATGACGGTATTTTGCATGGACATCAACATGCCGCTTATTTGTTATTTATGGAAGTTGATCCTGAAAATATCGATGTGAATGTGCATCCGACCAAGCATGAAATTCGGTTTCTAAATCAACGTGAAGTACATGAGTTTGTTCGTCATTTTGCCAAATCGACATTAGCGCAATTTCAAACCGCGACCGCCGAATTGTCATCTGCAATGAAACTTGATGGGCAGGCACACGAAAATATTATTCCGCAGCCGCGTCATCAGGAACAATTTTCATTACATCAACCTCAGCCAGTTGCAGAGCAAGGCATAAATTTTGTCAGTCCAGAGATCGCAGGTGGACTTACTGACTTTAGTTCGCCAGCAACGGTGCAATATGGTTCAAATCATGCGCCAACAGGTCTGGAAGCTTATACACAGCAATATTCAAATGCGTCGAACAATAGCACTGGATATCAGTCAAATTTAGCGGGTTCCAGACAGCTCAATAATGCATTGCAAAGTTATTTAGCGCCTTTACGTCAAACTGAGTCTACAAATGATCCTGATACTTCTTTGGCTGAACATATTCAGCAGAAAGTCGATGAGCATCCTTTGGGGATTGCCATTGCGCAATTGCATGGTATTTATATTTTGGCCCAAAACACCGAAGGTTTAATCATTGTTGATATGCATGCTGCGCATGAGCGCATTGTTTTACAACAAATGAAAACGGCTTGGGATAAACCTGAGTTTTGGACATCACAGCAATTGCTGATTCCTAAAGTCGTCAGTATCAGTCGGATGCAAGCGATGCGCGTCGATGAGCTCAAAGAACAATTGGCACGCCTAGGTTTAGAAATAGACCAATATGGCGATGAGCAAGTTATTGTCCGAGGTGTTCCTGCCATTTTGCATAAAGCAGACTTTGATGCGCTGATTCCAGATTTATTAAATGATTTAGACCCAACTGATCAGGTTGCAGGGTTACTACAAAAGCGTGATCAAATATTGGCAGGCATGGCCTGTCACGGCGCTGTACGCGCACACCGTATTTTAAGTCTATCTGAAATGAATGCATTACTGCGTCAGATGGAACAAACTGAATTTGCCAGCCAATGTAACCATGGACGTCCGACGTGGCGTGCGTTTCCATTGTCACAGCTAGATAAACTTTTTGCTCGGGGAGAGTAGTTTTACATGTCAAATCAATTGCCGGTCATCAACTTAATGGGACCAACTGCAAGCGGTAAAACCGCCTTGGCATGTGAGTTATACGAGCAAGGTGGATTCGAATTAATTTCAGTCGATTCTGCTTTGGTTTTTCAGGATATGGATATTGGTACGGCCAAGCCTAGTAAAGCTGAGTTGGAGAAATATCCACATCATTTGATTGATATTATCAGTCCGCTAGAAGTGTATTCGGCAGCGAACTTTGTGGAAGATGCGTGTGTGCTGATTGATGATATGCATGCCCGAGGTAAAACACCGATTTTAGTCGGTGGTACGATGTTGTATTACAAAGCTTTATTGGAAGGGTTGTCTTCAAACTTACCAAGTGCAGACTATGCTGTACGTGCTGAAATTGAAGCCAAAGCTGAGTCGCAAGGTTGGGATGCTGTATATGCAGAACTGTGCAATGTAGACCCATTGGCAGGTGAAAAATTTAAACCGAGTGATAAGCAACGAATTATCCGTGCGCTCGAAGTTTTTAAATTAACAGGTAAACCCATTACGCAGTTACAAGCTGAGCAACCTAAAAACGTACCATACCGTTACAATTTTCATAATTACGCATTATTGCCCGACCGATTAGAATTACATGAGCGTATAGCTCAACGTCTAAAAACAATGTGGGAAATTGGATTTTTAAATGAAGTGAAAGCTCTCATTGAAAAATACGATTTAGATGAAAATTTACCCTCTATGCGCTCAGTTGGATATCGTCAAGCTTTAGATTTTTTGAAAAATAGTGATCAAAGTAGCGAAAAACAGCGTGAAATGGAGGATAAGGCGCTTTTTGCAACACGACAACTTGCAAAACGTCAATATACTTGGTTAAGATCTTTGCAAGAAACGCATAAATTTACTACATATTTAACTGCGCAGCAGGCTCAAGAAGACTTGCGAAAGTGCTACGGATAAAGCAAAATTTACAGACTACCTTTTTGATAATTTTTAATTGAAAAGTAAAGGTAGCTTTTGCGCTGATTTTTATTATTTTTTGGAGTTATAACATGTCTAAAGGTCAAACTTTACAAGATCCGTTCTTAAATTCTCTCCGTAAAGAACGTATTCCAGTGTCGATCTTCCTTGTAAACGGTATTAAATTGCAAGGTCATATTGAATCTTTCGACCAATACGTTGTTTTATTAAAAAATACTGTAAGCCAAATGGTTTACAAACACGCTATTTCAACTGTTGTTCCAGCACGTAACCCACGTCCTGCTGGTGCTCCTGCTGGTGCTCAAGGCGCTGCCGGCTTCGGTGGTCAACAAGGCGGCTTCGGCGGTCAACAAGGTGGCTTCGGTGGTCAAGGTGGCTTTGGTGGTCAAGGTGGCTTCGGTGGTCAAGGTGGCTTCGGTGGCCAAGGTGGCTTCGGTGGTCAAGGTGGTTTTGGCTCTCAAGGTGGCTTTGGTGGTCAAGGTGGCTTCGGTGGTCAAAGTGGTTTCGGTGGTCAAAATGCTGGTTTTGATGGCGAAACTAAATTTGAAGATGCTCAAGACGACGAAAACAACAATCGTTAATTGAATTAAAAAAACCTCCCAAATGGGAGGTTTTTTTGCCTATAAAAAGAGTAGATGGTTTAAATACTGGTTTTTTAATAATTACTACAGCGCTGAATGATGATAAAAATCGACATAAAAAAACCAGCCGAAGCTGGTTTTTTGTTTATTCACTTATTTCTTTTTACGATCTAGAGCAGGGTCTTTAATTTCAACATAGGCATTGTTGCGAATTTCACGTAACCAGCTGTCCAGTTCAGTGTCAAATTGACGCTCACCTAAAATCTGACGTGCCATACGTTCTTGTACTTCATGTGTCATGTCTTGTTGACGTGTATCGGTCACTTGCAGGATGTGCCAACCAAACTGAGATTGGAAGGGTTTGCTGATTTCACCTTTCGCAGTTGATTTCATCATCGCTTCAAATTCTGGAACCATAACACCTGGGCTAACCCAACCTAAACTACCACCATTGGCAGCAGAACCTGTGTCATTCGAGAATGTTGAAGCCAAGACTGCAAAATCTTCACCTTTTTGCAGGCGGTTATACAAGCTGTCGATCATTTGTTTTGCGTTTTCAGGACTCACCACTTCAGATGGTTGAATCAAGATATGGCGAGTTTGGTATTGAGGAACAATGGCTTTTTGTTCGCCACCTTTACGGTCGACTAATTTTAAAACATGAACGCCATCACGTACTGAAATCAGTTCAGTGGTTTGACCGACTTTTAAAGGTGCTACACGTGCAGCAAGCTCATCTGGAATATCAGATAAGTTGCGGAAGCCCATATCTGCACCGTCAACTTTAATGTCTTTAGTGCTGTATTTGCTGGTAATTGCTTTAACATCGTTGCTTGTTGCAAGTTCTTTACGAATGTCTTCAGCGATTTTAACGGCATTATCACTGCTAGCAACGCGTACATGTAAGACATGAACTTGATTACCTAGTGCTGCTTGACCTTGTGGTGAGCTTAAGAAGTTTTTCACATCTTGGTCACTGATTTGAATGCGAGAAGTGACCAACTGTTGGCGTAGGCGTTGTAACGCGATGTCTTCAGCGATACGTGCACGTAAACCAGCATAGGTATTTGGCGCAACAGCATCTAATTTTTGCTGAAATGCTTCTAAGCTTGGAGAGCCGGCATCTTTCGCAACTTTAAGTACGGCTTCATTGAGCGATTTTTCATCCGCTTTGACGTTATAGCGTTTTACTTGTTCAAGCTGTGCTTGGCGTGTAATCAGTTGTTCTAAAGCTTGTTGCTGCAAATATTCAGTCGGTGGGACGGTTTGTTTTTTTACTTGAAGTTGGTGAGTGATCTCGGCAATGCTTTGATCAAGATCACTACGTAGAATCACGCTATTGTCAACGACAGCTACAATTTCATCTTTAGGTTGCGCAGCAGCAAATACAGATACAGAAGTTGATAGGCAAAGTGCCAAGGCTGACGCTTTAAAAATTTGTTTTAACTGTTTTGTCTTCATTAACGTTCTGTCCAAGATTGATTAATATTGTTAAAACCCAACACTCGGTTTTCAAGCAAAGAGGTTAATTTATTGTTGAAGCCACCTAAACCTTTTAGAGTGAACTCCGCCATAATGGCACGTTTTGGTTTAACATCTGAAGATGTTACATCATCTAAATCGTTATAGTACGAACGACCATAAACTGAAACACCCCAGCAGCATGACTCGTAGTTCACACCAAGTAAATATTCACGCGCAATACTGTTGTCGAGGTCATATTGTGCATGACCGATAAGACGCCAGTTATTGTGAATAGGTTGAATAAACGATGCTACTGCTTGGTCATAGCTGTCTTGGCGGTTCGGAATGTCTTTACGATGGAAATAACCGACATTGTATAAATTGCCTTTATTTCCTGTGTAATACATTTGAATATCGCGCTGAGCATTATCACCATTCGCCATCCATGCAGAATTGGCATTCACACTGATGCTGTCAGATAGCTGGCTAGAAATGCTCACGACAGGGCCGGTATGGCGTTCGGTATCAAATTTATCAGAGACGTTGTTTAGCGTGACGCGGCGGTCTTCGAAATAGAAACTTTGACCAACGCTAGCTTTTAAACGCTCAAGACCTACATCATCAAATAAACTATAGCTTAAGCCTAGAGATGCGAAGTTGTTGTCTTCTAAACGGTCATTACCGTAGAAACGACGCGGGCTAAACAACTGGTCATAGTTAATTGACGCTGTGGTTGAGTCAAAGTTCGGGTTAGTGTCTTGGTTTTTGTATGGAGAATACGCGTAGAAGAAACGTGGCGTTAAAGTTTGTAGATAACGACCTTCGCGCTCCATCACAAGACCCGCATCTAAAGTAAATTGCGGTACAATGACCGATTTACTTTCACTACTAGAGTGATTGTTATTTGTATTGGCACGATCAACAGTATCTTGATCATAAATCGTGTTTACGTTACGAATAGACACTTCTGGAATTACAAAAGACCATGGGTTGCGATAGTTATAACGCACACTAAAGTCGTTATAAATACGTGCACCACTTGGCTCATACATTGTCGCATCACTATTGTTTTGCGGAATATTATCGCCACGCAGATTCTTTTTAAAATATGCTGTATCGTTGTTAAATTCGTACTGTAAGCCGAGCGGATTACCAGTCTTGTAGTTCAGTAGGAATTGCGGCAAGCGCGCATACGGACGGTCTTCATCACTGACAGTTTTATCCAGTGTTTGGAAGTCTTCAACTTTAAGCTGTGCTTTTAGGCCGGGGATACCATTTTTATAATTGAGTTCCCATGCACGGCGTAAGTTCAGGTCAGTTTTTGAGTTTGGATTATTATTGAGATCTGAGAAATAGTCTTTATCAGATGCATAGTTATATTCTAAATTTGTCGTGAATTGATCGTTAATTTTCCAGTTATGGAGGAAATGTAAGTCTTTACGATCTTGATCGTCATACTTTTGGTCGGATGGTAAATAACCACCCCACACCATCCCTGAACCAAAGTTTTTGGTTAAATAACGGAATTCACCTTCCATCATTGCGCCACGGTCTGCAATATAACGTGGTGTTACCGTAGCATCATAGTTTGGCGCAAGGTTTAAATATACAGGTACTGCAAGCTCAATACCACCGTCATTGGTAAAACCAAAGCTTGGGGTCAAAATACCTGTGGTACGACGGTCATCAATCGGGAAGTTGAAATAGGGCACAGCCATTACAGGAACATCTTTTACATAAAGTGTTGTTCCTTTGGTTTCACCACGACCAGTTTCTTGATTCAGCTTAATTTTGTCTGCTTGAATTTTCCACGTTGGTTTTTCATCGGGTGGACAGGTGGTATAAACCGCATTTTCTAATTCAAGGGTTTTGGTTGAAGTACGCGAAATTTTTTCAGCACGACCATGCGCATGCTGCTGTTCAGCAATAAAGAAGCTGTTATTTAAATCACCTTGTTGGGTTTTTAAATTGTAATCAATAGAGTCACTTTGAGAAATCAGCCCTGACTGTGCCATTTGTACGCGGCCAGAAGCATTGGCATGGGTTTGGGTTTTATCAATTTTGATTTGATCGGCACGAATTTGACGACCTTCTTGGTCAATCAGAACATTACCTTCAAGAATGGAATCGCCATTCGGGTCAAAATGACCATAGTCTGCGGTAATGGTAGAGGTTGCGTCTTCTGGGGCAACAGCTTTTGTTGTTGGAGCAACTGGGGTAATCCAGGTGCCTGTACAAAACGCAGAACTTAATTGATTGGTGTTGCGAATCTGTGCTTCAGGTGCAGATTTATCGACATAATATTGTTCGAAGAACTGCTGCCCAGGGTAAGCTTCTGAAATGCTTTGTTTGAGTTGTTCTGTATCGTCATCCGTGGACGGGTTTGAAACAGGTGCTGCATAGCTTGGTAACGAGCTACCACATAGAAGGGTTAAGATCGCAGTCGCTAAAGGATTAAATTTAAACTGATGCTTCATTTGTCTCATTAACCAGGTATGCTTAATCGCAATTAATTATTGTCGCATCATAGAGAAAAAGTTGATAAGTAGCTACACTTAGCACTTTAAAAACTCAGCCTGTATTAGAATTTATCGCAAATGAATACACAACGTGAACAATTGATACAAACATGGATTTCATCTGTACTCGGTTCAGATCAATTTGAAATTAACTTCTTAGCAGGCGATGCAAGCTTCCGTCGTTATGCACGAATCAAATTGAATAATAAAACATTTATGCTCATGGATGCACCACCAGAAAAAGAAGATTGTGGTCCTTTTGTGTCGATTGATGAATTTTTTGATGCACATGGCGTGCGTGTACCACATATCGTGGCCAAAGACCTCGATCAAGGCTTCTTATTGTTAGAAGATTTTGGTGATGTTTTATTGTCTACGTTGTTGAATGATCAAACCGTAGACGCACATTATGCTCAAAGTTTTAAACAGTTGATTCAATTGCAGTCAATTGATGGAACTGCTCATTTTCCTGCATATACCTATGAAAAGCTGATTTCTGAAATGGAGCTGTTAACCGATTGGTTATTGCCATCTCTACAAGTGCAGCCTACTGAAGAAGAATCGGCACTGATTAAACGTACCTTTGCTATCTTAGCCAATGCTGCATTGGCTCAGCCTCAAGTGATTGTGCATCGTGATTTTCATAGCCGTAATTTGATGGTACTTGATGGTGAGCAAGATCAGGGTGTGATTGACTTCCAAGATGCTGTGATTGGTGCAGATACTTATGATTTGATCTCAATCACACGTGATGCCTATGTTCAGTGGAATGCAGATCGTGTTTATGCATGGTTTAAGACGTTCTATGATTTGCTACCTGCATCGGCTAAAGAAGGTCGTAACTTTGAGCAATTCAAACAAGACGCTGACCTGATGGCGATTCAACGTCATATCAAAATTTTAGGTATTTTTGTGCGCTTATTTGAGCGTGATGGTAAGTCAGGTTATCTCAAAGATTTGCCGCGTGTGATGTGGTATTTACTTGAAG
Organism: Acinetobacter sp. YH12069; assembly: GCF_013419675.1. NCBI lineage: Bacteria > Pseudomonadati > Pseudomonadota > Gammaproteobacteria > Moraxellales > Moraxellaceae > Acinetobacter > Acinetobacter sp. YH12069. Next base: position 66,743 of record NZ_VOZS01000008.1, read on the forward strand.
AAAGTAAACCATATGCAGAATTACAACCTTTTATGCAATTTATTCACGCTAAAGTATTGCCGAAATTTGAAGCCAAATACGGCACTTATGAGGTTGTTGCATAATGAAAGCCATGATTTTAGCAGCGGGTCTCGGAAATCGGATGCGCCCTTTAACATTGTATAAGCCAAAGCCTTTGCTTGAAGTGGGTGGAAAACCACTGATTGTTTGGCATATAGAAAAGCTAAAAAAAATAGGTGTCACTGAAATCATCATCAATTCTGCATGGCTTGCAGATATCCTGATTGGTACTTTAGGTGATGGTTCGCAGTTTGGTGTAGATATTCGTTGGACACGTGAAGCGGAAGGTTTGGAAACAGCTGGTGGCATTATTAATGCTTTACCTTTGCTTGGGACAGAACCGTTTATTTTAGTCAATGGTGACGTTTGGACGACTTACGATTTTTCAGCCTTGCTCAATGTTGAGCTAAAAGATGATTTGGCACACTTGGTTTATGTGACTAATCCAACGCAACATCCAAAGGGTGATTTTATCTTGGATGCAGGGCGTAGTTATACCTTTGAGCAAGAACATGCAGGCGAGGCACTCACCTATAGTGGGATCGCGGTCATTCATCCAAATATGTTTGATGGATTGGAAGCGGGCAAGCGTCCGCTCGCACCTTTATTGAAAGAAGCTATGTTGGATGGAAAAATTTCTGCAGAGAAAATGCAAACTGCATGGGTTGATGTTGGCACACCTGAGCGTTTAAGTGATCTAGATCTACAGATTCGCCAAGGCATGTACGATTAAGTGCATATTCGCTAAGCGTTAGCTACTGTTCCACGGCTTAGAAATCGGTATACTTCAGTTAATTTTTATTGAGATGTCTTCTTTATGCATCCTTTTTTTCAAGACTTAAAGCAAGGTAGTCAAAAGCTTGGCTTAGATTTGAGTGAAGAAGCATTAAATCTATTGCTGAAATACCAAGATGCCCTAGTGCTGTGGAACAAAGCATATAACTTAACCGCTATTCGTGATCCTAAAGAAATGTTAGTTAAGCATTTATTGGATAGCTTAAGTATCCTAAATGATTTGCCTGTAGGTCGTTTATTGGATATCGGTACGGGTGGTGGCATGCCGGGCATGATCATTGCACTGTGTCAGCCTGAACGTGAATGTGTGCTTTTAGATGCCAACGGTAAAAAAATTCGATTCTTAAAACAATTTATTGCTGACTTAAAACTAAAAAATGTCATTGCGGTACAAACACGTGTCGAAAATGAAGACAGCATTCATGAACTGGGTCAGTTTGATGTGATTACCAGTCGTGCTTTTGCATCATTAACGGATTTTGTGGATGCCTCTAAACCGTATATGCATGCGCAAAGTATTATTGCGTCGATGAAAGGCTTAATTCCTGAAGAAGAAGTTGAAACACTGAAAAGTGATTTCAAGATTGATATCGTTGCATTACAAGTTCCACGACTTGATGAGCAGCGTCATTTAATTTTTCTTAAACGTATTTAAAATTTTCAAAGGACTGGGGTTACCATGGCTCAAATTATTGCGATTGCAAACCAAAAGGGTGGCGTAGGTAAAACCACAACGGCTGTGAACTTGGCTGCATCTTTAGCCATATTAAAAAAACGAGTTTTACTTGTGGACATGGATTCACAAGGCAATGCCACGATGGGTTCGGGCATTCAAAAAAATGATTTGCTGTATTCAGTCACAGATGTCTTACTCGGCGAAGTGCCGATTGAAACCGCCATATATAAAGCGGAAGTGGGCTATAAAGTTTTAGGTGCAAACCGTGACTTGGCCGGTGTTGAACTGGCGATTGCGGATCAAGACGGTCGTGAGTTTATTTTGCGTGAAGCGTTGGCAAGTGTTGAAAAAGACTTCGACTATATTATTGTCGATTGTGCGCCAAGTTTAAGTTTGATCACTGTCAATGCACTTGCAGCGGTACGTGCGGTGCTGATTCCAATGCAGTGTGAATATTATGCATTGGAAGGTTTGGCTGACTTAACCCAAACCATTGACCGTATTCAGCAAGCTTTAAACCCAGATCTAGAGATCGTGGGTGTGCTTCGTACCATGTACGATGCGCGTAATGCCTTAACACGTGATGTGTCTGCTGAGCTTGAACAATACTTCGGTCAGAAACTTTATGACACGGTCATTCCGCGAAATATTCGTTTGGCTGAAGCGCCTGCGCACGGTTTACCAGTAATTTATTTTGAAAAAAGCTCGAAGGGTGCAGTTGCTTATTTGAACTTGGCAGCTGAGATGTTAAAAAAAACCAAAGTAAAAAAAGGAACTAAAGCATGACCGTAAAAAAACGCGGACTGGCTAAAGGTCGTGGTCTGGATGCCTTACTCGGCTCAATTCAAAAAGAAAAACTACAGCTCGAAGCAAAAGCTTTAGATCATGGACAGTTAAAACAAATTGATGTGCATTTATTGAAACGCGGCGAGTATCAACCGCGTCGTTTCATTAAAGAACAAGATTTACAAGAACTTGCTGCATCGATTGAAAAGCATGGTGTCATGCAGCCAATCGTCATTCGTCCTGTCGAAGATGAAAAGCATCCCTACGAAATTATTGCTGGTGAGCGTCGTTGGCGTGCAGCTCAGCTTGCAGGTTTAACTGAAGTACCTGCCATTGTTCGTGACTTGAGTGATCAAGTTGCCATTGCTTTGGCATTGATTGAAAACATTCAACGTCAAGATTTGAACCCAATCGATCAAGCCATGGCTTTGCAACGCTTCCATGACGAGTTTGGTTTAAGTCATCAAGAGATTGCCGACACGGTCGGTAAAGCACGGACCACGATTAGTAACTTACTACGCCTCTTGTCTTTAGCGGATCAAGTCAAAGACTTTATGCAGCAAGGTTTGCTCGATATGGGGCATGCACGTGCGATCTTGACGCTAAAAGCCAAAGATCAGTTGAAAGTTGCTGAAATGGTGATTGAAAAAAGTATGTCTGTACGTCAAACCGAACAATTTGTTCGTGATTTGAATGCACCAAAACAACAAAAAGCGAAACCAAGTGTTTCATCAGACATTCAGCAACTGACACAACGTCTCTCTGATCGTTTCAGTGCAGATGTGAAAATTGATCATAATAAACAAGGGAAAGGCAAGCTGGTGATTAGCTACCATACTCTTGAAGAGCTAGATGGCATTTTAAATATTTGTCTAGCTGAATAATTTTTAAATTCGATTTATTGGGGAAAATCAAATGTGGGAATTAGTCAAAGCGGGCGGGTGGTTAATGATCCCGCTCGTCATTTGTTCGATCTTTACGGTAGCCATTACCATTGAGCGCTTTATTCGTTTAAAGAAATCAATGGTGTTGCCAAAAGACTTGATGATGAATGTGAACACATCAGTGAAAGATGTGGTGCAGCAGCTAAAGCAAAGTCCAACTTTACAGCAAAGTACATTGGGTCGTGTCTTGGATGCAGGTTTTGCCAGTAAAGATCAAAACGAGCAATATGCACGTGCGCAAATGGAAGTCACAGCGTCACAAGAAATTGGTTATTTAGAAAAAAATATCAACTTTTTGGGCACCTTAAGCGCTGTTGCACCGTTACTAGGTTTGTTGGGTACGGTGATCGGTATTATTGAAGCATTCTTAATGATTGATATAGGCACCAATAGTGATCCAGTATTGATGATGCCGGGTATTTCTAAAGCCTTGATTACCACTGCTGCCGGTATGTTAATTGCGGTACCTGCATTATTTGCACATCGCTATTTCCAACGTTTGGTTCAGGAATATGTGGCTGAGTTAGAACAGCAGTCGACGTTATTTCATGCCGCTTTGTTTTATAAAAAAACACCTGAAGTAGAAAGTCAGGACATTCAGAAAGCCAGCTGAGTGGAGACTGCGCATGAAATTTAAACGTCGTCAGGTTGAAGATATTCATATCAACCTCACACCGATGATTGACTGTTTGATGTTCATTTTGGTGTTCTTGTTGCTCTCGACTACCTTTAACCAGATGAGTCGAATGAACCTGACTTTGCCAGATGCACAGGGTGTTCCACCTAAAAACTATGATCAAAAGATTGAAGTTGTGGTGGATTCAACAGGACATTATTCTGTCAATGGTCAGTCATTGGCGAGTAAAGAAGTCTCTGATTTGAATACTGCAATTAAACAGACAGCCAATGATCGTCGTGATTTAATGTTTGTGATTGCAGCAGATGCAAAAGCAACACATCAGGATGTGATTCGGGTGATGGATGTTGCAGGTCAACTTGGATTTGTGAATATCAACATCAGTACCAAAGTTCCAACTCGAGGTTATTAGTGAAGCACGATTTTAAGGTCTATTTACGCCTATTAAGTTATTTAAAACCTTTTTGGGGAATCGGCCTGCTGGTTTTGCTTGGTTTCGGTATTAATGCTGCGACAGAAGTTTCTGTCGCAAAATTATTGGAACGCATTATTGAAGCCATTCAAAACAAAGATCAAAGCTTTACAACCTTATTTCCACTCTTGGTGGTTTTATTGATGTTCTTCCGTGGACTCGGTTTGTTCATGGGGGGATATTTTACCGCAGTGATTTCTCGAAACTTAATCTTTAATATTCGTCAGCAAGTGTTCGCAAAACTCATGCGTTTGCCTTCGCAATATTATTTAGATAATTCGAGCGGTCATATCACTGCAAAAATTATGTATAACGTTGAACAGTTGACGGCAGCATCATCTGAGTCACTGAAAACGATTGTACAACAGGGTCTGATTACCATCGCATTATTGGGTTATTTGCTCTATACCAACTGGCGTTTAACTCTATGTATTTTGATTTTTGGCCCAATTATTGGTCTGATTATCCGTAAAGCATCCAAGCGCATGCGTAAATTATCCATGCAAGTGCAAAGTACCATGGGTGATGTTAACCATGTGGTGCAAGAGACAGTGCAAGGCAACCTAGTGGTTAAGGGCTTTGCAGGGCAAGATTATGAACAAAAACGTTTTTATGAAAGCTCAATGGAGAACTTACGCCGCGGCTTAAAAATGGTTGTGGTGCAACAACTCAATAGCCCAATTGTTCAGCTGATTATGTCGATCGCGCTCAGTATCGTGATGTATATCGCGCTACGCCCTGAGATTTTACAAGATACATCAGCAGGTGAGTTTGTTGCCTATATCACTGCCGCAGGTATGTTGAGTAAGCCGATTAAAACCTTAACGGATGTCAATGAAAAACTGCAACGAGGCATGGCGGCAGCTTATTCAGTTTTTGAATTGCTCGATATGCCAGAAGAGGTGAATAACGGCACGCTGAAGCCTGCTTTAAAAGGCGAAATCGAATTTAAAAATGTCAACTTGATCTATGCCGATGGTCACCATGCGATTCATGACTTCAATTTAAAAGTCAATGCAGGACAAACCGTTGCATTGGTTGGACGTTCGGGTGCAGGTAAAACCTCACTGGTTAATCTGTTGGTACGTTACCAAGAGGTGTCATCAGGACAATTGTTGCTTGATCAGCATGATATTCACGACATAGAACTCAATAGCTTGCGTACTCAGATTTCGATGGTCAATCAGCAAGTGGTTTTGTTTAACCGTACTGTGCGTGAAAATATCGCTTATGGTCAGCTCGAGCATGCAACTGATGAGCAAGTCATTGCTGCTGCCAAAGCTGCATTTGCACATGATTTTATTATGGATTTACCGCAAGGTTATGACACACCATTGGGTGCCCAAGGTTTAAATCTATCAGGTGGTCAACGTCAACGGATTGCGATTGCACGTGCCATTTTGAAAAATGCACCGATCTTAATTTTAGATGAAGCGACCAGTGCGCTAGATAACGAATCTGAATTTTTTATTCAGCAAGCATTTGACGCTGCGATGCAAGATCGTACCACGATCGTGATTGCGCATCGTTTATCGACCATTGAAAATGCAGACTGTATTGTAGTGATGGATAAAGGGCGTATTATTGAACAAGGTTCTCATACGGAATTGATGGCACAACGTGGTGCATATTACCAACTTCATCAGCGTAATTTTGAGGAAAATTAAGACATGTCTTTTGCACAATTGATTCAGGATGCTTGGAATGAACAGGCAAAGTGGCTCGTTGTGTTTAGACCTTTGTCATGGCTTTATCGTGGCGGCTTTTTACTCAATAAAAAACTCTATCAATCAGGTATTAAGCAAAGTTATAAAGCGCCTATTCCAGTCATGGTCATTGGAAACATCACAGTGGGTGGAAGTGGTAAAACCCCATTGCTCATTCATTTGGTCAGTTATTTGAATAGCTTAAAGCTGCGTGTTGGTGTGATCAGTCGTGGCTATGGTGGTCAAGGACCATTTCCGGCCTATGTGGATTTAGACTCGACGGCTGAAATCGTGGGTGATGAACCGAGCTTAATCGTTCAGTCTACAGGTGTGCCAATGGCGGTCGGTCCAAATCGCCAGCAAAGTATTGAGTTGCTACTATCCAAGCATGAATTGGATTTGATCATCTGTGATGATGGTTTGCAGCATTGGGCACTTCAACGTCAGTTGGAGTGGATCGTGCTGGATAATAACCGTGGTTTAGGCAATGAAAAATTATTACCTGAAGGTTATTTGCGTGAACCGAAAAAGCGTCTTGCCAGTGGAACGGTCATTGAGCATTCAGCAGATCCAAGTTCTCCACTGAATATGCACCTTGAAGCGGCGCAGCCTTATTTGCTCAATAAAGATCTTGTGACGACATTTGATGCAAATAAAGATTTTTATGCTGTGGTGGGTATCGGCTTTCCGCAACGCTTTTATAAAACCTTAGAAAATATGGGGATTCATCAATTTCAATGTCATGAATTCCCAGATCATTATGAATATGAACTGAGTGATTTGCAGTTTGAAGATGCCAATCCCATCATTACCACTGAAAAAGATGCAGTTAAAATTTTAGCGATCCTCAAAAATAATCCAGATTTTAAAAGAGAAATATGGGTTGTTCCTGTAGATGCAGTGTTGTCACCTGCGTGTTATGAAACTTTGCATGCGCAGTTGAAACAACTGGGTCTGAAACTTCCCGAAGGCATTTAATTTATGAAACATATTGTTATTCCTGCACGTTTTTCAAGTTCACGTTTACCGGGTAAGCCTTTACTTGAAATTCATGGCCGTCCGATGATTTTACGTGTGGTCGATCAAGCCAAAAAAGTTGCAGGATTCGATGACCTTTGTGTCGCTACAGATGATGAGCGTATTGCAGCAGTATGTCGTGCGGAAGGGGTTGATGTGGTATTGACCTCTGCAGAACATCCATCTGGTACAGATCGTTTAAGTGAAGTTGCACGCATCAAAGGTTGGGCGAGTGATGACATTATTGTCAATGTGCAAGGTGATGAACCTTTGCTTCCTGCTCAATTGGTAAAACAAGTTGCACAATTACTTGTTGATCAGCCGACATGTTCAATGTCGACACTCTGCGAGCCGATTCATAGTCTAGATGAGTTTCAACGTGACAGCATCGTCAAAGTGGTGATGTCAAAGCACAATCAAGCGCTGTATTTCAGCCGTGCGACTATTCCTTATGACCGTGATGGTGCAAAGCAAGTAGAACAAACCTTGCATGATCAAGCCTTTCGTCATTTAGGACTTTATGCATACCGCGTAAAACTGCTACAAGAATATGTCACTTGGGATATGGGTGTACTAGAAAAATTAGAAAGCCTTGAACAATTACGTGTTTTGGAAAATGGTCACCGTATTGCCATTGCTGTGGCAGAAGCGAACCTACCACCTGGCGTAGATACTCAAGCTGACCTTGATCGTTTGAACCAAATGGATGTTTCAAACTTCGAATAAGGTTTAACGATTTATGCAAAATGACATTGTGGCGCAAGTGTACCCTTGGCAGCAAAATACATGGAATACATTAACCAGCCGTTTTCCACAACTGGGACATGGCGTGCTTTTGTATGGCAAAAAAGGCTGTGGTAAAGAGGCATTTGCAAAACAATTTCTTGCATGGGTGCTGTGTCAAAAACGTGATGAGCGAACTGAGCCATGTGGTGAGTGTGGGAGTTGCCAGTGGTTAAAGTCAGATACACATCCAAATTTTGTCCACATCAGTACAGATGAAGACAATAAAAAGCAAAATGCCAAAATTAAAATCGAAAAAATTCGTGATTTATTGCCTTTTGTACAGCAAACCGTAGACGGTTGGCGAGTTGTGTTGATTGAGCCTGCTGAAGCATTAAACATTGCATCATCAAATGCATTGCTGAAAACACTGGAAGAGCCGGGCGAGCGGATTGTGATTATGTTATTGGCAGAGCATTATTTGAAATTGCCAGCAACCATTCGCAGTCGAATGCAGCACTATGCATTGGATCGTATTGAACCCGAACAATCACAGCAATATTTACAGCAGCATTTGCCTGATAGTGGTGAAACCCAACGCAAAGTTCTCATGAACTTAGCCAGTCAAATGCCATTACAAGCAATTTCATTGGCAAGTAGTGAATGGCTAAATATGCGCCAAGAGTTTCTACAAGATTGGCAAAAACTTGTGACACAAAAAAACATGCCGATGGCAATTGCGACCAAGTGGAATAAAGCACTGAGTTTTAGTGATTTTAGTCAAATGTTTGAATACTTGTTGTCCGATATAATTTGTGTCAAGCTAAATCAATCCATAAAAAATATAGATTTGGATTTTGGGGTGTTGGCAGAGCAATATTCGCTCGAAACACTCTTTGGGATTTATACAGAATTACAGCAGTCTAAGCGGTTCATCGAGCAGAACGTACAGGGGAATCTGGTCGTAGATGAGCTTTGCATCAAACTGATGAATGTTTAATTAAGGGGAAACATCATGCAACCACGTATGGGCGGGATCGTTCACGCTAATATTCCAGATGTGGAAACACTTTTTGCGAGCTACATGCCTTATGTCGTTGGTGGCGGTTTATTTGTACCATCAAAGCAAGCTGTGAAAATGGGTGATGAGGTTTTCTTATTGGCGACTTTGCCTGAACAAAGTATAAAAATTCCTTTGACAGGAAAAGTAATTTGGATTTCGCAAAAGCAAAATGGCATTAAACCACAAGGCTTTGGGATTCAATTAAGCGGCGAAAAAGGCGTTTATTTTAAAACAGAAGCAGAACGTTTGCTTGCAGGGCTTAAATCTGAGGGGCGTAGAAGTTACACTATGTAGTTACAACTGTGAAGACTTGTAGGTACATATTGTGTTTGTAGATACCCATTGCCATTTAACCATGCTTGACTTAAGCCCTTATGAGGGTAATTTAGATCTTGCATTGGATCAGGCTCGTCAAGCCGGGGTCTCAAAATTTATGAGTATCTCGGTTGATCTAGATGACCATATCGAACTTTCAAAAATTGCTGCACGTCATGCCGATGTAGGTTATTCCGTTGGGGTACACCCATGTGAAGATCCTGCAACGATGGCTCGGGCAACAGAAGAATATCTCATTGAATTAGCACAAGCTGAAAAGGTTTGGGCGATTGGTGAAACAGGGCTGGACTATTTTCATAGTACAGACTTTATTGCAGAGCAAAAAGAATGCTTTGCCCGTCATATTCACGCATCGCAAGCCGTAAAAAAGCCGGTGGTTGTACATACCCGTTCTGCAAAGCATGATACGGTGGATATTATCCGTGCAGAGAAATCTACTCGCGGTATTTTGCATTGTTTTACTGAAGATTGGGAAACGGCAAAAGCTGTCTTAGATTGTGGATATTACGTGTCATTTTCAGGCATTGTTTCTTTTAAAAATGCACAAGATTTGCGTGATGTGGCCAAGCAAGTACCATTGGATCGAGTGCTGATTGAAACTGATAGTCCATACCTTGCACCGATGCCCTATAGAGGAAAGTCTAATGAACCAAAATACGTTCCCTATGTAGCCAAAGCCTTAAGTGATGTATATGATAAGTCAATTGAAGAGATGGCTTTCATTACAATGCAAAACTTTGAAAATCTCCTCAATCTTAAGTAAATAATTTGAATTGATATAAGAGTAAGAGAGTATAGGGTGAAGATGGATCGTCAAGCTCAGTTTAGAGCAAGAGAAGCATTAATTTTCCAAGTGGCAGAGCAACTGCTATTGGAAAATGGCGAAGCAGGGATGACACTAGATGCGCTAGCGGCAGAACTCGACTTGGCAAAAGGGACGTTATATAAACATTTTCAAAGTAAAGATGAACTATATATGTTGCTCATTATTCGTAATGAACGCATGTTATTGGAAATGATTAAAGACACCGATAAAGCTTTTCCTGAACACCTTGCTTTCTTTATGTTGCATCACTTACATCACCCAGAACGTACAGTGTTGTTTCATCAAATTGAAGAGCGTTTATCGACAACGGGTGTGGGTATTCAACACTTGTTTAGTGAACTTTATCAAGTGCGCAAACAGCGTCTAAGATTGATCATTCGTATGACTGAGCGTTATTTGGAGTCGATTCAAAGTAGCATGCCAGTACGTGATTATCTTGCTTCGATTTGGTCACTTACACATGGCGCCGCAGCAATTTTGAACTCTAGTTTTTATCAGCGTTATTTGGGTTCAAGAGACACCTTGCGGGTTGCTTATATTGATCAAGCCTTGGCCTTACCAAAACAAGTGCATGCGGTTGCTCAATTCGCTTAAAGGCTGTTTATGAAAATAGCATCACCATCATCGGTTCGTGGCTTCACCCTCGTTGAATTGATGGTGGTGATTGTGATTATGGGCATCATGGCCTCATTGGTGCTTTTGAATATCGGTGGGACAGATCAACGCAAAGCCATGCAAGCACGCGAAGTGTTTGTAATGGATCTGAAACGAATATTACGTGATGCAAATGATCAAGCTTTGATATTGGCCTTACAGCAAAAAGCTGGAACGGATGTCAACACGCAAAGCTATGCGGTACAAGAATATTTACCAGAACAAAAACGTGTAGAAAATAGTATTTTAAATCAGAACAATAAATGGCAAAACTATAAAGATTTTGAAACCCGAGTATTACCTGAAAATGTCTCTTTTACGATTCAGCCTTTAGATCAACAGTATGAAAATGCTAATAATGATGATTTGTTAAATACCAATGCACCCAAGTTGATTTGGTTGGGTAATGGTGAGGTAAAGCCTGTGCGTATACAGTTTTATTTTGAAGAACGTCCCATTGGTAATGAAATCGAAATCGATCATTTAGGGAAAGTTAATGCGGGCTAAAGGGTTTACGCTACTTGAAGTCATGGTGGCATTGGCGATTTTTGCTACTGCGGCAATGGCTTTGTCTAATGTTGCGATGCAATATACGCAGTCGACAGCACACGCAATTTTAAGAAATAAAGCACAATTTGTCGCGCTGAATGAAATCGCTAAGATGGAAATCAATCGTGAATGGATGACAGGTACTGCATCTAAACAAGTCACTGAACAAGGCGAACAATGGCAAATTGACAAAAAAGCCCAAGCCACCATTAGTCCAAATGTACAACGTATCGATATCCAAGTGAGTTTGATGAATGCTGAAACTGGGGATGTAGAAGCAGGGATTAGTAGTTTAGTGTTCTTTAACTATAAGGCTCCGTTGGATGAAAATAATAACTAGAAAAAAACGTACATCTCAAGATATGCCTGTGCTTGTGCAGCAAGGAATGAAGAATCAAGCAGGATTTACCTTAGTTGAACTTTTGGTTGCGATTGCCATTTTTGCAGTACTATCTGCATTGGGCTGGAAGGTTTTTGATTATGTCTCGAAAGTGAAAGAACGAAACGCAACCCATGAGGCACGGCTCAGTCAGTTGCAAGATGCCCATCAGCAGATACTCAGAGACACGGTACAAGCTGTGCCTTTAACTGCCAATATTAATGGAGATATTCAACCAGCGCTGGTGTTGCAAAATGGCCGATTTAATTTCAGTAAGACTGGTGTCACTGACCCATTAAATCAGGGTATTGCACCTGATGAGCGAGTGGAATATCAATACAAAGCTGATGAAAAAAAATTGTATCGGCTAAAGTTTAAAAATCTAAACCAAACGGGGCATGATCAGCCAGATTCGAGTGTGTTACTAGATAATGTAGAGCAATTTAAAATCACGGTACTCAATCCAAATGAGTTAGAGAATTGGCCAGATGCTGCCGCTGATTTGAATAATGAAAAAACCATACAACTGTTACCGCGGGGTATCAGGATGCAGCTCACAGTTGATGGGACAAACTACGAATGGTTATTCAGTTTGTTAAATACTGATTTTTTATTGGATAAAAATAAGAATGGTTAACGGTCAGGTAGTAGAGGCATTTGAAGTTCGGAGTTGCTTATGAAACAGCAACGTGGCATCGCTTTGTTAACTATCCTGATGATGGTAGCTTTGGCAACCATAGTTGCAGCAGGCATCGCAAAACAACAAGCCAATACTTCTGAAAATACCGCTTATGTGATGCGCCAAAATCAATCGTTGTTATATGCGAAAAGTGCCGAAGCATTTTTTGCTGAACTTTTGGTGAATGATGCCGAAAATGCAGGGCAGGTGGATCACCTCCAAGAAAATTGGGCTCAGCCTATGCCCGCCTTTCCAGTGGAAGGTGGAACCGTTGCAGGTGTGCTGCAAGACGAATCTGGAAAATTTAACCTCAATAGTTTGGTTTCAGAAGAGGGTGTGGTAAATGACAAAGCAAAATTATGGTTTGAGAAAATATTGCAGCGTGTTGGTTTACCCGCAGAATTAAGTCAAGCCGTGATTGACTGGCAAGATGAAGATGATGAGACCTCTGGCCCAATGGGAGCAGAGCTGGCGTATTATCGTGGTTTAAATAATGCGGCACTACCGCCAAATGCAAAATTCCATAGTGTGGAAGAGCTGAAATCAGTCCGTGGTTTTGACGGTGCTCAATATAAACTAATTGCGCCTTATGTGAGTAGCTTACCTTCGCATGAAACAACGGTAAACATTAATACCGCTCCTGCATTTTTGTTAGCGACCTTGGATGATCGTTTAGATGTCAATGCAGTTGAACAAGCTTTGCAACAAAAAGCAGCCAAATTTGAACATTTCGAAAATATCAATGATTTATGGGCAATGGAGCCATTTGCACAGGTGAGCACAGAAAATAGGGAAGTTTTAAATTCACAATTGGGTGTGCAGTCGAACTATTTTAAAGCGCAAATTGAAATTATTTTAAATGAAAGAAAGCGTCAATTTACCAGTGAGTTAGTGCGAAAAGATAAAGATGTATATGTGGCTTTTCGCAGTATGGCACCATTTTAGGTCTTAAATATCGCTAAATTTTCATGATGCCTTTTCCCAATTGTGCTGAACAGCAAAATTAATGCCTCTTGTTAGACTTTTGCATTATAATCTCTCAGAACCCATAGATTATTTGATTGCATTACGACACATGTTAATTCGTAAGTTATTTAAGTTTGAAAACGCGCATATCGTGCGTAATTGCACGTCAGACCGTTGCAAACGTTCCATTCATGGACACAGTTATAAAGTCGAACTATTACTTAAAGCGTCGAAACTTGACCATGGACAAATGGTTTACGATTTCGGTTTGCTCAAAGGGGTAATTAAAGACTTATTTGATAGTTTTGATCACGCGATTTGTTTTTGGCAACATGATGATGCCGAGTACATTCGTGCCTGCAAACAGTTCAGCGCACGGTGGGTTGAACTACCCGTATCGCCTTCAGCAGAACAGTTTTCACGGATCTTCTTTTACTTGGCACAACAAGTTCTAAAATCAACAAAAACTCAAAATGGTGAGGGTGATGTTGAAGTGTATTCTGTGATCGTACATGAGACGGACACAGGCTATGCGCAAAGCTTTTTAGAAGATATCGATAATGTACAAATGGGGCTGTTGCAGTTAGATCAAATCGTCTTTTCCGAACAGGTTCAATCGGAATGGAACGATACCCAGATGTATGAAAAGTTAAAACAGGGTCAAAAATTTTTAAACCCTGCAGTTGATTTACAAGTTAAAATTTAAGTAAATATTTGGTTTTATTAGGATTGGTTAACAGTGATGTCTTTAACAGAAGAGCAACAAGCAAAACTCGCTAAAGTGCAGCTTGATGCTAGCTGGAAATATGGCCTAAGTGAGTTTTTGCTTAGCCCCCGCATGGATGAGTTAAAAGACTTTCTGCTACAACAAATGAAACAGGATAAAGTGATTTATCCACCGAATCCGCTGATTTTTAATGCCCTAAACACGACGCCTATGGCAAATGTAAAGGTGGTGATTTTAGGCCAAGATCCGTATCATGGGCCAAATCAGGCACATGGCTTGAGTTTTTCGGTACAAAAGGGGGTTGCATTACCACCTTCTTTACGTAATATTTTCCATGAGTTAAATACCGACCTTGGGGTGCCTGTGTCAAAACATGGGGACTTAACACGCTGGGCAGAACAAGGTGTTTTGCTTTTAAATGCGGTACTGACTGTTGAGGCTGGGCAACCAACTTCACATCAAAAACGTGGCTGGGAAGATTTTACAGACCATGTGATTGATGTTTTAAATGAACAACGTGAGCATATTGTCTTTATTTTATGGGGGGCATATGCACAGCGTAAGGGACAACGCATTGACCAAAATAAGCACTTGGTGCTAAAAGCCGCGCATCCATCACCTTTGGCTGCAAACCGCGGTGGTTTTTTTGGTTGTAAGGTGTTCTCAAAAAGTAATAATTATCTTAAACAAAATGGCATTGAGCCAATAGACTGGCAGCTGGACGCATGACTTATTCTCCCGTTTCAAAAAATTATCACCCAGATCTGATTGTTGAAGAAGCGAAAAAGGGCTGGCGCATTGTTCGCCTGAATCGCCCAAAATCGCTTCATGCATTAGATGAATCTATCTGTACAGCGTTGCTTGAAGTCTTTCAGGACTTTCAATACGATGATGCAGTAAAAGCGATTTGGTTAGATTCCACTACGCCGAAAGCATTTTGTGCAGGTGGCGATGTACGCAAATTGCGACAATTGGTGGTCAATGATGAAGTTGAAACGGCGAATAAATTCTTTGAACAAGAATATGCCCTAGATTTGCTGCTGCATAACTATGCAAAGCCGATTTTGGTTTGGGGCGAAGGTTATGTCATGGGAGGTGGTTTAGGTCTATTTATGGCTGCACCTTTCCGTTTGGTGACACCTTATTCACGTTTAGCAATGCCTGAGATTAATATCGGTTTGTATCCAGATGTAGGTGCGACGCGTTTCCTCGCTGACCGTGGTGCCATTGGATTGTTTACTGGGTTAACCGGCTCGATTATGACCGCAGCTGGTGCTTATGGTATCGGCTGGGCAACGCATATTTGTGATGCTCAGCGTGATAATGTACTTGAAACTGTCATTAATATTGATTGGGATCATTATCCAGCGGGAGATTTTCGTGCCATTGATGACACTTTAAATAGTATGCATCGTCCTGTGGGGCCGGGGCCATTACAAAACTCGTTAGATGTGATTCAAAGTGTGTGCCGTGGGCATAATTTTGAACATGACTATGAATCAATTATTGGTTTAAGTGATGCGCGCAGTGATTGGTTACGCCAAGCCAGTGAAAATCTACAAAAAGGTTCACCTGCAACCGCCGCATTAACATGGTTGTTGTGGCAGTGGGGCAAGCAAGTGCATTCTTGGAATGAAGTGTTTGAACTGGAAACCCAAATTTCGGATTGGAAAATTCGTCATGCGGACTTTGTGGAAGGTGTGCGCGCCCGCCTAGTCGATAAAGACCTGTCTCCAGAATGGAAAAAAGGTACAGATCTTTCCCTCAAAGGAATTCTGGCTGATGAGCCTCCTGTAACCAATATTGACAGTTGGAATGCGCTGTTAAGACAGTATGGTGTAATTTAATTAATTGATGTCTGAACCAAACTTATATAGTGATGAACACTGGATGCAGCTGGCTTTCGAGCAGGCTGCACAAGCTGCAGAATTGCAAGAAATTCCTGTAGGCGCAGTCATTGTGAGTCAAAATCAAGTCATAGGTGCAGGGTTTAATGCGCCGATTTCTCTGAAAGATCCCACCGCACATGCGGAAGTACAAGCTTTGCGTCAAGCTTGTTTAAATATCGATAATTACCGTTTACCCGATGATGCAACCTTATATGTAACATTGGAGCCATGCACAATGTGTGTGGGTGCTTTGGTACATTCGAGAATTAAACGTGTGGTATTTGCGACGACTGAGCCTAAAGCAGGTTCTTTGGTCAGTTCGCGTCAATTATTAAATTCAGGCTACTATAACCATGTCTTTGAGTTTGAGCATGGTTGCCTACAAGAGCAATGCTCCCAACAATTAAGTGATTTTTTTAAAATGCGTCGTGAACAAAAACGACTGATGAAGTTACAGGAAAAAGCCACTTTGACTGAACTTAATTTAAAAAATCAAGTAAACTCTACTGACAATTAATATTGTCAAATAAAATAGGGTACACCATGAAATCCATTCAAGTAAAAAAAGAATTTAATGCACCGGTCGAGCAAGTTTTTGACTTACTTTCAAAACATTCGACCTATAACGTGGCTTTTGCACCGATTCAAGTGGTGCGTGTCAAAGATTCAGCAGATCCTGAACGTCCTGATGGTGTGGGTTCTGTACGTCGTATGGGCTTTGGGCCAGTGAAGCCGTTACAAGAGCAAATTACCTTACTTGAGCCAAACCAACGCATTGAATATAAGATTATTAAAAACCCACTGGTGAAACATCATTTGGGTGTGATTCAATTCGAAGCGATTGATGCTGCGCGTACTTTAGTCACTTATACGATTGAATTACAGGCGCGTGCGCCATTCGTTAGTCAATTAATCCTTGCGCAACTGAAGTCAGCGATTAAAATTGGTTTTTCAAAACTTGCAAAAACCGTATAAACAAAAGTGGAAGAGCAATGACAGTTCAAATCATTACAATTGATGGCCCAAGTGGCTCAGGTAAAGGAACATTGGCAGCAAAAATTGCGGCACATTATCAGTTCCACTTACTCGACTCAGGTGCGTTATATCGTCTGTTGGGATTGTCATTGCATAAGCAAGACTTAATTGATGCATTAGACTCAAAGCTCGATGAATGCGTAAAAATTGCAACAAATTTAGACATACAATTTGTGGCAAATGAAGCAGGTGTTTCGGTGCTTTTAGATGGTGAAGATGTCTCAAAAGTTATCCGTACTGAGAGAGTCGGAGAGTTTGCCTCAAAAGTTGCTGCAATTCCTGCACTTAGAACTGCGCTTTTAGAACGTCAGCATGCCTTTGCCCAAGCACCTGGTTTGGTTGCAGATGGCCGTGATATGGCAACAACGATTTTTCCAAATGCCCAAGCCAAGATTTATTTAACGGCTTCTGCTCAGTCCCGTGCGGAGCGCCGTGTAAATCAGTTGCAGGCTATGGGCGTGGATGTTAAAATAAACGACATTTTAGCTAATATCGAAGCGCGTGATAAGCGAGATATGGAACGCACAGTCGCTCCACTCAAGCCTGCGCCAGATGCTTATTTCATTGATAGTTCAACTTTGAGTATTGATGAAGTATTTACGCTGATGACGAATTACATCGATCAGCAATTAGCAAACTAAAGAATTTTCAGCAGAAGCATAGCTTGATCAGTCTTATACGGACTATGTAGACGCTTAATTAAACCGGCCTTGTCTGATCCAAGACCGCTGACTTTACTAGGTATATCATGACCGAATCTTTTGCAGCCCTCTTTGAAGAAAGCGAATTAAACCTCAACGTTGAAAAGGGTGCTGTCATCCAAGGCGTTGTAGTAAATATCGACTCTGACTGGGTAACAGTTGACACTGGCCTTAAATCAGAAGGTATTGTTGACCGCGCTGAATTCTTAAATGAACAACGTGAACTTGAAGTTCAAGTTGGCGACACTGTTGACGTAGTTGTTGAAGCTCTTGACAACGGTATGGGTCAAACAGTTTTATCACGTGAAAAAGCGAAACGTGCTGAAACTTGGACTAAACTTGAAAAAATCTTTGAAGACGGCGAAATCGTTACTGGTGTTATCTCTGGTAAGGTTAAAGGCGGTTTCACTGTTGACATCGGTCCAGTTCGTGCGTTCCTTCCAGGTTCTTTAGTTGATACTCGTCCTATTCGTGATACTACTCACTTAGAAGGTAAAGAGTTAGAATTTAAAGTAATCAAACTTGATGCTAAACGTAACAACGTTGTTGTATCTCGTCGTGCTGTTATGGAAGCTGAATCTTCAGCTGACCGTGAAGCTCTTCTTGCTCAGCTTGAAGAAGGTCAAACAGTTACTGGTACTATTAAAAATCTTACTGACTACGGCGCGTTCGTTGACCTTGGCGGTATTGATGGTCTTCTTCACATCACTGACATGGCTTGGAAACGTATCAAGCACCCTTCAGAAGTTGTTGAAGTTGGTCAAGAAGTTACTGTTAAAGTACTTAAATTCGACCGCGAACGTAACCGCGTATCTTTAGGCCTTAAACAATTAGGCGAAGATCCATGGTTAGCGATCATGAACCGTTACCCTAAAGGTTCTATCGTTAAAGCTCGTGTAACTAACTTAACTGACTACGGTTGCTTCGCTGAAATCGCTGAAGGCGTTGAAGGCTTAGTACACGTTTCAGAAATGGACCACACTAACAAAAACATCCACCCATCTAAAGTTGTTCAGATCGGTGACGAAGTTGACGTTATGGTTCTTGAAGTTGATGAAGAGCGTCGTCGTATTTCTCTTGGTATCAAACAAACTCGTGCTAACCCATGGGAAGAGTTTGCTAAAGAACACGACAAAGGTGAAAAAGTTTCAGGTACGATCAAGTCAATCACTGACTTCGGTATCTTCATCGGTTTACCAGGCGGTATCGATGGTCTAGTTCACTTGTCTGACATTTCTTGGAACGAACAAGGCGAAGAAGCTATCCGTCGTTACAAGAAAGGTGACACAGTTGAAGCGGTTATCCTTTCAGTAGACGCTGAAGGCAACCGTATCAGCCTTGGCATCAAACAAATGAACAGCGATCCGTTCAACGATTTCTTAGCTGCTAACGAACGCGGTGCGCTTGTTAAAGGTACTGTAACTGCAGTTGACGCTAAAGGCGCTACTGTTAAGTTAGCTGACGAAGTTGAAGCGACTCTTAAAGCATCTGAAATCAACCGCGACCGCGTTGAAGATGCAACTAAGTTCCTTGAAGTTGGTCAAGAAGTTGAAGCTAAAATCATCAACGTAGACCGCAAATCACGTTCTATCAACTTGTCTATCAAAGCGAAAGACGAAGCTGAAGAAAAAGAAGCGGTAGCTAACTTGAACAAGACAGCTACAGCATCTTCAGACAATGGTCCTAAGACTATTGGTGATTTGATCAAAGCTCAAATGAACCACTAAGTAAGTGTTTGAATTGTATTATTAATGTAAATTAATTAATATTTTTTACACAATTACTGTAACGGTAGCGTAGTAAGTGATTATTACGCTACCGTTTTGTATTTAAACAGGTTATTATCAGGAAACTGATCCTAGGTAGCTTGATAATTAAAGAGGTCGCAGATGACTACTGAAGCACTTAATAAGTCTGACTTAATAGAGCGTATTTCTCTTAAAAACCCACACTTAGCTGAACCCTTAGTGGAAGAGGCCGTTAAGATAATGATCGATCAAATGATCGAAGCGTTATCTACAGACAACCGAATTGAAATCCGTGGTTTTGGTAGTTTTGCATTACATCACCGTGAACCACGTGTGGGTCGTAACCCAAAAACAGGTAAATCAGTAGAAGTTGCAGCAAAAGCTGTACCGCACTTTAAACCTGGTAAAGCTTTACGTGATGCGGTAAACGAATCTGCAAACTAATTCAAAACATTGTTAGGGGTGTTTATGCGTTACGTATTGGTCGTAATTTTACTGGTTCTATTTGGATACTCATTGGCTTTGGTTCTGCAAAACGGAACTGAACTTTCAGTCGATTTGTTATTTACACAAGTGCCTGCAATGCGTTTAGGGCTTTTATTGCTATTAACCTTGTCTTTAGGTTTAGTTTTAGGTCTTTTATTGGCAGTGCAAGTATTCCGAGTATTTCAAAATAACTGGGAAATTAAACGTCTACGTAAAGATATTGACCGCCTACGTAAAGAGCAAATTCAAACTGCTCAACTGGCTGCTGCTGAAGCGGCTGCACATACGCGTCATGAAAAGACAGTTTTAGATATTGATGCAAATGAGCGTCCTTCTAACCCGTTATAATTGGGTTTTTGAAGTAAATTCACTACTTTTATGAGTAGATTTAATTTTTTATATTTAACACTCTGGTGGGATCATCGGGGTGTTTTTTTATGGGCTGAAAAAATAATACGCTTATCTCAAATAAAATAATGAGATAGCTCAATTCAAATTAATCATTTCAAATAACATGAGTTTTATGACTTTCTGATCAAGTTGAATACATCTATAATGCACTAATTTTGTCAAAATGAAGGGTAAGTCTCTTGAGTATCATCGTTGCACTAGATGCTAAAAGCCAATATGACGCACTTACAATTGCAGAGCAGTTAGATCCTGCATTATGTCGAGTTAAGGTTGGTAAAGAGTTATTTACCCATGAGGGTCCAAGTGTCGTTAAGGCCTTGCATGATAAAGGTTTTGAAGTATTTCTAGATCTAAAATTCCATGATATTCCAAACACCACAGCGCAAGCAGTTTGTGCAGCTGCGGATATGGGTGTGTGGATGGTGAATGTTCATGCATCAGGTGGTCGTAAAATGATGGAAACCTGTGTAGAGCGCCTAAAAGCAGGCAATTACAATACTCAGCTGATTGCTGTTACTGTTTTGACCTCGATGGGTCGTGAAGATCTTGCTGATTTAGGTTTAGATGTTGAACCCTTTGAACATGTGAAACGTCTTGCGACTTTAACGAAAGAAAGTGGTTTAGATGGTGTAGTGTGTTCGGCGCAAGAAGCGAAAATGTTACGTGAAACTTTGGGTGCAGAGTTTGCTTTAGTGACACCGGGTATCCGTCCTGCGGGTTCTGCTGCTGATGATCAAAAACGAATTGTGACACCTAAACAAGCCATGCTTGATGGTTCTACACATTTGGTGATTGGCCGTCCAATTACTAAATCGGAGAATATGCGTCAGACTTTAAAAGATATTTTGGCGACACTTTAATATTTACCCTCTCTCTAACTCTCTCCCAAAGGGAGAGAGAAAGTCCTCTCCCTTTGGGAGAGGATTTAGGTGAGGGGGTTAGATAGCCGCCAATATACTTACCAATATAGGTGCAAGTACAGAAAGGATAAAGCCGCTGACCATGGCATGTGGAATAAAATCATTACCACAAGCTTGTTTGACCATCGGTAGTGTGACGTCCATGGCTGTTGCGCCCGCAGATGAAATTGCAGAGCGTGGGTAACGCCAGCCAATAATATACATAAACACAATCGCAAAGATTTCTCTGAATAAATCATTCATCAACGCAATACTACCTAGATGCGCATTTTTTAATTCAGTTACGACGATACCTGTCATCGAATAGAAACCATAGCCTTGTGACAGCATAATCAAATCTTTCAAGCTGATTTGTGGTAATAGATAGGCAGCAGCAAAAGCGCCCAAAAGTGAACCGACGATACAACCGAGTGGAACAAGTAGAATTTTCCAATTTAACCAAGAGCGATCGAGCGGTGAGTAGGCGAGATCAAGCCCAATCATAAACATGAAGACTAAAAGTAGATCCCAAGTACTAATATGTGGCTGAAGACCAAAATGTGCTGCCATTTCGGCAAAAGCATAACCTAAACCTAATGCAATAAAAGCATAGCTAATATTGATGAGTGAGTTTGTCACTAACTGCATGGACACTTTGCCATGACTGGGTTTATAGCCTAAAAGCTTAAATAAAATATAGCAGCAAATAAAAGCACCCACTGAGGTCAATAGTGCAATAAGTACTGATGAAGAAAGGATTTGCAGAGGTGCTGGAATAGTGTGTAATGTTTCAGAAAATTCGATCGCAATCGCAAATAACAAAATATAAGTAAAATACGGCAGCAGTTTAAAGGCGATTTTTTCAAGCCAAGTGGGTAGGCGACGTGCAAGAATAAAACCAAGCCCTAAACAGGCCAAGAGCTGGAAAATCAGCCAGAAAGATTGCATACAAAAATAGGCAGATAATGAATACCTGCCTATTATGACCTGTTATTGCTTAAGCTGCATAACTAGATTTTGTTTTACTGAGGAGTCGAAAATCGGCTGGATTTATTTTTCGAGTAGCCAGCCAATATTTCCATGTATAAGTTGGCCACAGTGCAAAATTTTTACCGCCATTTTGTTGATACCAGCTTACGCAGCCTGATTGCCATACCGTGCCATCAAGCATGTCTTGTACATGAGTGTTAAATTGGTCTTGCACCTGATCTTTGACAGCGATGGCTTGAACATTAGATTTTGAAACCAATTGCATCATTTGTAAGATGTAATCGACTTGTGCCTCAATCATAAATACCACTGAATTATGCGCAAGTACGGTATTGGGGCCTAATAATTGGAATAGATTTGGAAAGCCTTTGGTGCAAATGCCATAAAAACTTTCTGCGCCAGCTTGCCAAACTTGTTTGAGTTCTTGAGCATTTTCACCAATACATTTAAATGATTTTAAATAAATTCTTGGATCGGTAATAAAGCCTGTGCCATAGATCAGACAATCGATTTCACGGGATTTTCCATCTTTGGTAATAATGGCATTTTCAGTGATTTCTTGTATTGCATCACTGACCAATTCCACATTAGGTCGATTAAAGGTTGGAAAGTATTTATTAGAAATTAAAATGCGTTTACAACCCATGATGTAGTTTGGCGTTAGTTTCTTGGCAAGTTCAGCATCTTTGACTTGGTATTTAATATACAGTTCTGCCAGTTTTTGCGCATATTTCATGGTGGTTGGTTTAACAATTGGTACGACACGTGATTCGTTGGTCCAATACAGGCGAGCGCGGTGAATTTTTCGAAACCAATCATATTTTTTAAATAATGATTTTTCTAAACCATGATAACTACGCTCATCTCGTGGAATGACCCAAGCCGCTGTACGCTGAAAAACATACAGTTGCTGTGTTTGTGGTGCGATTTCTGGAATGTATTGGATGGCACTGCCGCCTGTACCAATCGATGCGACTTTTTTACCTTCTAATGGATATTGATGATCCCATTGCGAAGAATGAAACACTTTACCCTTAAATTTTTCAATGCCCGGAATGTGTGGAATTTGCGGGACATGTAGCGGGCCAGATGCAAAAATCACGTATTGAGCGGTAATTTTAACACCATCTTTGAGTTCTAAATGCCAGTCGCAGGTTGATTCATTGTATCGACTTGAAAGCACTTCACTATTAAAGCGACAGAATTGTTTTAAATTATATTCACGGGTGACGTGTTGGATATAATCAAATATTTCAGGTGCTTCGGCATAACGTTTTGACCAATCTGTTTTGGGTGCAAAAGAAAGCGAATACATATGTGATTGCACATCGCAGGCAGCGCCAGGGTAGCGGTTCTCACGCCAAGTTCCACCAAAATCATTGGCTTTTTCGAGAATCAGGAAATCTTGATTGCCTTGTTGGAAAAGCCGTATTGCCATAGCAATACCACCAAAACCACCGCCGATGATGGCGATTTGCGTATGAATTTCCGAATTGGCTTTTGGGGTTTGCACTGTTTTTGTTTGCGCTTCCTGCATCATTTTTTTAATTCCAAGCGAGATTACAAACTAAGCATACTTGAGTTCATGATCAGAACAATATGATTGAGATGACAGAAAAATTGATCGAAACGGCAATGTTCATAATTGCAAATTTGTAGTAAAAAAGAAGAAATTTAATGTCATTTTACGATTTATGAAACGATCCATTCTAAGCCTGATGTATCTTGTACAAGGAATGCGTAAAGCAGGCGTAGATGTCGATCAACGTTTGCAAACTATCGGGCTGCGTGTCGATGCACTCGATCCTACTTCGGTGATTCATCCGAGTTTGGAGTGGGATGTACTGAAAGTCATTGGTAAAGATGTAGAACCTGAGCAAGGGTTATTTATTGGTCAGCATTATACGTTGGCGGGTTATGGTCCGTTGCTGATGTTATTGGTCACCAGTGATACTTTACGCCAAGCTTTAAATCAGGGGATTCGCTTTCAACAGTTGACACATCTAACTGGGCGTTTGAGTTTGCAAATCAGTCAGCATAAAGTGGCCTTATGTTATCAACCCCAAGATGTGTATGCACCACTGGGTGCATTATTGGCACAGTCGGAAATTTCTGGAACGTATAAATTCATCCGCGATCTTTACAAAATGATGGGGTTATCGACACCACAAGTTCAAATTGATTTGCCTTTTGCTGAACCCAAAGATCCTGAAAAATTAAAAATGTTCACCGATTATTATGGTCCACAAGTTCGCTTTGGTGCGCCATTTGCGGCATTTTGGTTCGATGAAGATGTTTTAGATATTCGTATTCCATCCGCAGATATTATTACTTTTCGATTATATGAGTCGAAGTGTATTGCGGAGTTAGAACGTTTAAGCGCCGATGAAGATGCGCCATCATTGGTTCAACGTGTGCAAGATTATTTGGAATTACAAAGTGGTGCGATGCCAAGTATGGCAGCAACTGCTCAAGCGTTGAACTTGCCTGAAAGAACTTTGCGTCATCAACTGCAACAGTTAAATACCAGTTATAAGCAAATTCGTGAAGATATTATTAAAGATAAAGCACTCCGTATGATTGAATATAATGAATATTCAATTGAAATGATTGCAGAATTGCTGGGCTATTCAGAACCTGCGGCGTTTAATCATGCGTTTAAACGTTGGTTTGGGCATAGTCCGAGACAATATAATAAATAGCCAATGCGCTTTACTGCCAAAGTGTTATATCTTCGAGTTTATTCTTCGTTATAATTCATTTAGCCCCAAAAAGTATTTAATGATATGTCAGATTTTCAGTCACCACACAACACCGCATTTACTCCGATTTCACCGGCTGAGCGTTATGCTCAAGCCTTAGCATCTGGTCAGTTTTTACCAGATCAGGAACAGGCGCAAGCAGTGCATGAGTTGGATCGAGTTTGGCAAGAATTAATCCAACGTTTTAAGGCTTCTAAAAAAGCGTTTCGTCGTTTCCGTCGTCAAACTGCACCGAAAGGGGTGTATATGTGGGGCGGTGTAGGACGTGGTAAAACTTGGCTGATGGATCAGTTTTATGATTCTGTGCCATTTCGACGCAAAACTCGTATGCATTTCCATCACTTTATGCAGTACGTACACCGTGAATTAAATAAGCTTTCAGGTCAGCGTAATCCACTCGACCTTGTGGCCGACCAAATTTATAAAGAAGCGGTCGTGATCTGCTTTGATGAATTCTTTGTATCCAATGTCACGGATGCGATGATTTTGAGTGATCTATTCCAAAAATTATTTACGCGTGGCATCACTCTTGTTGCAACATCTAACATTGCACCCGATGGCTTGTATAAAAACGGGATTCATCGTGACCGTTTTATCCCAACCATCGAAATGGTAAAAAAGAACTGTGTGATTTTAAATGTAGACTCAGGCGTAGATTATCGTTTACGTGTATTGAAACAAGCGCAGTTGTTTAAGTCGCCTTTAACACATGAACATAAGTTGTGGATGGCACAGCGTTTTACAGCATTAACGCAAACCCAAACGGTTTCACAAGAGCCAATTATTATTAATCAGCGTATTGTGGAAACCATTGGTCATACGGAAGATGTACTGTGGTGTGAATATTCTGAGCTTTGCCTAAAACCACGTAGTCCAGCGGACTTTATTGAAATTGCCAATATTTATAATACGGTCTTGGTGAGTAATGTGCCGCACATGACGGATTATTTGTCTGAAGGGACACGTCGTTTTATCTACTTGGTTGATGAATTTTATGACCGTGGGGTGAAGTTGTTGCTTACTTCAGAAGATACGATTATTGAATTATATCAAGGTGAAAAATTGGCATTTGAAATTGAGCGTACACGTTCGCGCTTATTGGAAATGCAATCTGATGATTATCTACATACCTCTCACCGTCAAATCAATGCACCAGAATCTACAGCAGAAAATTAAGCGTTTTTGTTGGAATAAAAAAAGAACGTCTTGATGGCGTTCTTTTTTTGATATTTAGTTTTAGATAACATGTATAAATTAAGAAACGCTGTGGAACGAACAATAGAAGTTAAAGCAAAGTCTCAAGATAAAAGCATCATTTAATAAGAAGAAGGGTTGTTTAATAATTCATCGATAAAAGCGTTAAATTTAAACTGATTGGTTGAAGTTGTAGCATCGACATTGGCAGCATTTCATGGCTTAATCGAGTGAGTTTGTTAGATGCTTGGGTCTATTTGTTCAGTTTTAGAACAAAATTCTGCACTTAAGTCTAATTTCGACATTTCAAAAACTTTATACACTGTAAAAAGGTATTCAGGCTGATGATGACGTCGTATTTCTGATCTTTATTATGTTGAATGATGAGGGTATTTCATTACATAGAAAATGATCATTATTTAGGAATGTGATAGTACTATTCAGCAAAGTATAAATGGGTATACTAGAATCTCTTGTTATAAAAAATAGCAATATCAGGAAAGACAATGACTGCACGTATTCAAAAAGGCAAGTTAGCGATTGCTAAAGAACTTTACGATTTCATCGAAAATGAAGCACTACCGGGTTCAGGTTTAGACAGTGAAACTTACTGGAAAAACTTTGAACAAGTCGTTGTCGATCTTAGCCCAAAGAACAAAGCACTATTGGCTAAGCGTGACGACATTCAAGCGAAAATTGATGAATGGCACCGCAACAACAAATTTGAACTCGAAGCTTACAAAGCTTTCCTTACTGAAATTGGCTACTTATTACCAGAAGTAGAAGATTTCCAAATCAGCACAGAAAATGTAGACGAAGAAATCGCATTATTGGCTGGTGCGCAATTGGTAGTACCTGTGCGTAATGCACGTTACTGCTTAAACGCTGCGAATGCACGTTGGGGTTCACTCTACGATGCGCTTTACGGTTTTGACGTGATCTCTGAAGAAGGCGGCGCGGAAAAAGGTAAGGGCTATAACCCAGCTCGTGGCGCAAAAGTTATCGAATTTGCTAAAAACTTCTTAAATGAAACTTTCCCGCTAGCAAATGGTTCGCATGCAGATGCAACTAAATATGCGGTCGAAGGCAAAAAGTTAGTTGTAAGCCTAAAAGATGGCTCAACTGCAACTTTAGCGAAAGAAGCTCAGTTTGTTGGTTTTAATGGTGACGAAGCTGCACCAACTGAAATCGTACTTTTAAACAATGGTTTACATGTAATCATTGAAGTTGATGCGACGAGCCCAATTGGTTCAACAGATGCTGCTGGCGTGAAAGACTTAGTTCTTGAAGCTGCGGTAACGACAATTCAAGACTTGGAAGACTCAATTGCAGCAGTTGATGCTGAAGAGAAAGTTGAAGGCTACCGTAACTGGTTAGGCTTAATGAAAGGTACGCTTTCTGAATCTATCGAGAAAAATGGTAAAACCGTTACTCGTACATTAAATAAAGACCGTACGCACAAAAACTTGATCGGTGGTGAAACTACACTTCACGGTCGTTCATTGATGTTACTTCGTAACGTGGGTCATTTGATGACAAACCCTGCGATCCTTGTAGATGGTGCTGAAATCTACGAAGGTATTATGGATGCATTGATCACACCGTTATTGACGTTTGCAGACATTAAAGGCGAAAACGAAAACAAGAACTCTCGTAAAGGTTCTATGTACATCGTTAAGCCAAAAATGCACGGTCCAGAAGAAGTTGCATTTGCAGTTGAATTATTTGAGCGTGCTGAACAAGCGCTTGGTTTGCCTGCGAAGACTTTGAAAATCGGTATCATGGACGAAGAACGTCGTACCTCTGTGAACTTGAAAAACTGTATCGCGCAAGCGAAAGATCGCACGATTTTTATTAATACAGGTTTCATGGACCGTACGGGTGACGAAATTCATACGTTCATGGAAGCAGGTCCATTCGTTCGTAAAGGCGAAGTGAAGTCTCAAATCTGGTTCCCTGCATATGAAAACCGTAACGTGATGATCGGTCTTCAAGCCGGCTTACGTGGTAAAGCGCAAATCGGTAAAGGCATGTGGCCAAAACCAGATATGTTGCTTGATATGTACAAAACTAAGATTGAGCATCCAGAAGCTGGCGCAAGCTGTGCATGGGTTCCGTCTCCATCTGGCGCTGTAATTCACGCGATTCATTACCATCAGTGCAATGTTTCTGAGCGTCAAAAAGAGTTGTTGAATACTCAGCCGCTATCTTTAGATGACTTGTTAACGCCGCCTTTAGCGACAGATACAAACTGGTCTGAAGAAGAGAAAACCAAAGAACTCGAAAACAACCTTCAAGGTATCTTGGGTTATGTTGTTCGTTGGGTTGATTTGGGTGTAGGTTGTTCAAAAGTACTAGACATCAACAACGTTGGTTTGATGGAAGACCGTGCAACTTTACGTATTTCTTCTCAACACGTTGCGAACTGGTTACGTCACGGTATCGTAACTGCTGAACAAGTTGAAGAAGTATTTAAGCGCATGGCGAAAGTTGTGGATGAGCAAAATGCCAACGATCCACTTTACACACCAATGGCACCAGGCTTTGATGGTTATGCATACAAAGCTGCTTATGACTTAGTATTCAAAGGTGGCGAGCAGCCTTCTGGTTATACAGAGCCGCTTCTTCATGCTTACCGTTTAAAATTAAAAGGTTATACAGGTGACTAATCTGTAAATCAAAAAAAGCCTCTTCGGAGGCTTTTTTATTGCTTGAGAAAGTTAGAATGTCGACATAAAAAATGAAAAGGAAACTCCATGTATTTATGGAATGTAAATCGGTTGGTGGATGATATAAGACTGAATAAAGTCTCAGAAAGCCATTATAAAAACTACTATATTGCCAGCTCAATATTGATTTTCTTTAGCTACTTAGCACTGACCTTAACCCCAGAATCCAAACCTACAGAAGCTTGGGCTTCGTTTGTTTTACAAGTTGGTCTGCTGATCAGCTGGGTGAATGCCATATTTAAAGCCAATGGCGGCGAGCAAGGCCGAGATTTTTTAAAGCGCTTTATTGCATTGTATTTGCCCGTAACGATTCAGAGTTTAGTCCTCTTTATCTTGATCGCTGTTGTTGTCGAAGGGCTGTTACCCATGTTGACCGTTAACATGGAGGAGGCTGCGCTTGAGCAACTCACCACAGTTAAAGATCTAAGTTTTGAAGTCATCATTAGCTGTTATATTTATTGGCGAATCTATAAAGCGATGCGGCAGATTCATCAGCCTGTTTAAAGTATAAGGTTGTAAAAGAAATTAATTATAAAGTTTTATCCTGTTTTTCTCATAGCTTTTCAATGCTGAAGCCTTTACATTGGGATGAATGATAAAAATAGGATGGAAACGATGTCAGCTTATACCGCATTAGATTTGCAATATATTGGTGGGCAATGGCGAGCAGGGACTTCAACACGTCACATCAAGAATATCAATCCCTTTAGCCAAGCAGAGATTTTTGAATTGCAGGCAGCCAGCAGTGTCGATGTAGACAGTGCTTATAGTGCGGCAGAAGCTGCCTTTAAATCAGAAGTGACCAAGCCCATTGAAGTACGTCAGCAAGTCATCACTAAATTAACCCAAACCATTCAGCAGCGCAGAGAAGAAATTATTCAATGGCTGATAGATGAATCAGGAAGTACACGTTTAAAAGCCAATATTGAAGTTGATGCAGCGCTCGGCATTATCCAAGAATCGTTGCGTTTTCCTGAAAAAATGCAAACTACGCAGCTAGAGAGTAAAGACCCGAGTCGAAAGAGTTTTGTATTGCGCAAACCCTTGGGTGTCATTGCGGTGATTAGCCCGTGGAATTTTCCATTTCATTTATCGATGCGTTCTGTGGTGACTGCGATTGCCTGCGGTAATAGTGTGGTGTTGAAGCCTGCAAGTGACACGCCAGTGACAGGTGGAACGTTGCTCGGAAAATTATTTGAAGAAGCGGGCTTGCCGCATGGCGTGTTAAATGTCGTTGCAGGCAGTGGCAGTGAAATTGGCGACTATTTTGTAGAGCATCCTGTGCCTAAAATGATTTCATTTACAGGTTCAACTGAAGTGGGTCAGCAGGTCGGGGTGAAAGCACTAGGAAGTTCAAGGATTAAACGTTTAGCGCTAGAACTTGGCGGTAATGCGCCTTTAGTGATTTTAGATGATGCCGATTTAGATTTAGCCGTTGAACTGACCGTGATGGGGCGTTTTTTGCATCAAGGACAAATCTGCATGAGTACCAATCGAGTGATTGTGGATGAATCCTTGCACGATGCTTATGTTGAAAAATTGATTCAGCGGGTAAAAAGTATTGTTGTCGGTGATCCAAATGCTGCTGAAACCCTCATAGGGCCTATCATCAACAAGGCGCAGGTTGATAAATTAAAAACCATTATTCAAAATGCTATTCAGCAAGATGCAATTTTAGCCTATGCAGGCGGTATTGAAGGTCAATTGGTTGCACCGCATATTTTTACCCATGTGGATGCACACGCTGATATTGCATTGGAAGAAAGCTTTGGGCCAATCTTGCCGATTTTAAAAGCGCGAGATGAAGCACATGCACTAGAATTGGCGAATTCAACCCGATTTGGTTTATCGAGTGCGGTATGTACGTCAAACTTGGCGCGCGGCGGGGAGTTTGCTGCCAAACTCGATATAGGCATGACGCATATCAATGGCATCAGTGTGGCGGATCATTCTAATGCACCCTTTGGCGGTGAACGTAATTCAGGCCTTGGTCGTTTTAATGGTGAGTGGATATTTGAGGAATTTACCCGCACCCATTGGCAAACTTTCCCTGCTTAAAATACGCAAAGTGAAGTCTATTTAATCTTGTGCAATAGACTTCACTGCAGGTTCTGTTATGCAGGACATTTTTAGTTTATTTCCATGAAATATGCGGCAGAATATAGTCCCAAAAACGGCTCCAACGTGTTTTGTAATACAGAAAAGCGCCAAGATCTTGGCTTGAACAATTATCCTGATAGTGCATTTGCTGATTCATCAACAGCATGGGCTTACGTTGCAAAGCCGTCATATACAGCTTGACCTGAACCTTATAATTGTAGATTGAATAATTAGAAGAAATAGTCTCGGTTTTCATTTTTTGGATATGGTGAATATAGACATCAAACTTCAAGCCATTTTTGTAATCCGTTGCCTCATGAATTGTTCGATCTTCGATTGGAATAAGCGGATTGTTATCACTAAACGCTAAATATGCGTTATGTTTTTGGTTTCCTTGTTAATCATTAAACTGAAGAGCTGAATTTGCAGTAGTGAAATAGGGGAGCGCATCTTGAGGGTTGATTTTAAACGTGCCAGTACAAGAAATCCTGACACGCCCTTCATCTGCATTCACCGTAAACCAGCCAAATTGATCTTCTAATTCTGTCGTGTGGGCTTCATCTGCGTCAGGAAGAATCACGCCAAACTGATCTCTTTGTCTTTGCAGATTTTGCATCAAGCGATAACTATTTTGAGCACGTTTTGCAAAACGGATTTCAGGAAACATCTCTGGAGAAGTGATTTTAAAGTCTGAGACATCAATCGCTTCACCATGAGGCAAGATGACCAATGAAAATTGTTGTTCTTGGGTGTTGGGAAGATTTTTGACCGTAACCCAATGATGTGTACTGATCATTTGCTGATTGCGAAAATGCTTATATTGAATGCGGTACTTGCCTGCAGGAATCTCAGTCTCATTGATTAGGTCTTGTTTAAATGGATATTCGTTGAAATAGAGCGCGTCGAGACTAAAAGGTAGAAATGAAACGGTATGTACAGAGACTTTTACGGCATGTGCGGTTGAATAAAGGCTTGAAATTAGAATTAAAACGATAAAGCGACTTCGATTTAGATTTTTCATTTATTATAAAGATTGAATTTTTGCGGATTATGGCAAATATGTGCGCCAACTTCAAACCGATTACCTTAGCGCAATTAAAGTCTCAAAACTTGCCTGAAATCAGTTTTGAATATCCTGATGAAGTCTATCCAAATTATGATTTGCCGCTGCTCTTTAAGTCTGAACAAGGGCTAGAGTGGCGAAAAGTGGGTTTTGGCATGGTGCCTAAATGGGCCGAAGACAAATCAATTGCACTAAAAACCTATAATGCCCGCAATGAAACCTTGTACCAAAAGCCGTCTTTTATCAATGCCATCTCCAAATGTAAATTTGGCGTAATTCCAGTGTCTGAATTTTATGAGTCAATGTATATCGACAATAAGCCGCAGCGTTGGAGTGTTAAACGCAAAGATGGAGAAGCGTTTTATATCGCTGCCTTATATGACATTTGTCGGCAAGGTGATGAGATTGTACGTTCTGCAACCATGATTACGATGGATGCTATCGATCATGAAATGATGAAACACTTTCATGAGCCAGGAAATATAAAACGCTCGGTGATTGTGATTCCGCATGCGCGATTAGAGGAATGGTTAAGCTGGAAATCACCCAATATCCAAAGTTTTGTACAGGGTTTTCCCGTTGATGAATTTGAATGCGCGCATGCACCTAAAATAAAAATCGAAAAAATCAGTCCCCAACTGAACTTTTTCGATTAATACTTCGGTGATGCAGAATGCTTAGCGCGCTAAGTTTTTGAAGATGTGCTTTAAGCTTTCCATGGTTTTTTCAATTTGTAGCGGTGTTAAGCCTTCAAAAGATTGCTCGAGAACGACATTCGTTAGATCGTTAATCTTCTGCGTCATTGCAGTGCCTTTATCGGTTAACACGACGCGGGTAATACGCGCATCATCTTCACAAGAATAGGTATCTACTAAGCCTTCATCTTTTAAGCGATAAACAATTTTGGTTGTCGTCGACATTTTAGACACGACCATTTCAGATAAATCCGAAACGCTCGCATGTGGCTTAGACTTGAGTGCGAGAAGGATACGGCGACGTGAATTATCAACACCATATTTTTTCAACGCATGGTCAACGTTTAAAACGTATTGAGCATGAACCTGAGTGACCCAGTAGAAAGGAAAATTTTCTAAGCTAAAGTCATCGGTGGATGGTAAAAATTTTGAATACTTTTTTGTCATGAAGAAGTCCCCTGAATATTTGTTTTAATTTTATTTAATGTTTTAACATTCTATTGAAAAATAGAGGGTAATAGCAAGAGTTCACAATAAAAAAATAGAAAGTAGAAGATATCTCATTTTTAGATTATCTTAATAGATTATATTGATATTCTGTCCAAGCGATTAAAAAAGAATAAAAGTAATTTTTGCTATAGAGAGATAGTGTAGTGAAAATAAATAAGTTTTTAATTCAAATTGAATATTAATATATTTTACCAAAAGGTTGAAATAAATAATTCATTAGATTTGTCATACAATCTTATACAACGCATTTAATAATATTTAATTAAAAAGTTAGATGAAATCAATCTTTTTAACAGCGTTGGCATGTATCTATAAAAGTCAGTATTACGATCTAGATTTATATTTGATGTAGCCCATTCAATCGGCAACGCATTAAGCGCTTTTAACATTTTGTCATATTGTTGATGCGAAAAAATATGCTTGAATACATTACAAATGCGCAAGATTATGCATAATGGAATGGTCTCTAGTTACACAGGTTAAATTTATGGATCCGTCGCCGTGCGTTGGTCTGATTGAAGATATTCTTACAATCCAGAATGAGGAAGAGAGCTAATGGAATTTTTGTTAGATCCCGGAATCTGGGTTGGTTTACTTACATTAATTATTTTAGAAATTGTACTAGGGATTGATAACCTAGTCTTTATTGCCATTTTGGCAGAAAAACTCCCTCCAGAACAACGTGATAAAGCCCGCGTACTTGGTCTTTCACTCGCATTATTTATGCGATTAGGATTGTTATTTGCAATCTCTTGGTTGGTCACATTAACAAAGCCCCTGATTACCGTTTTTGATTGGACATTCTCTGGTCGAGATCTCATATTATTGTTCGGTGGATTGTTCTTAGTTTATAAGGCAGTCACAGAGCTACATGAGAAATTAGAAGGAAAACCAGAAGTTCAAGTGACAACAAAAGTGGCATATGCCAGCTTTACAGCAGTAGTTGCGCAAATTGTTGTCTTAGATGCGGTTTTCTCTTTAGACTCTGTCATTACAGCGATCGGTATGGTCGACAACATTTATGTCATGATGGCTGCAATGATTGTGGCAATGGCAGTGATGTTACTTGCATCTAAACCGCTAACGGCTTTTGTAAACCGACATCCGACCGTCGTGATCCTATGTTTAAGCTTCTTATTGCTTATCGGTATTAGTTTGATAGCAGAAGGTTTTGGTTTCCATATTCCGAAAGGCTATATCTACTCAGGTATTGGTGTTGCGATTGTCATCGAAGCCTTTAACCAGTTTAGTCAACGCAATGCTCAAAAACACGAAGCGAAAATTCCATTACGCCATCGTACTGCAGACAGTATTTTAAAACTGATGGGTGGGCGCTTAGAAGCTGATCAAGTCGGTAATCAGGCGCAAGAAACCTTTGCAGACGAAGAGCGTTACATGATTGGGGGGGTGTTGACGCTTGCAGAGCGTTCAGTTGCGTCGATCATGACTCCCCGTAATCAAATTTCTTGGGTGGATTTAAATGACACACCTGAACAAATTCGTGAGCAAGTCCTTTCAGTGCCGCACAGTTTATTCCCTGTGTGTCGTGGTAGCTTGGATAAAGTGATTAGTATTGTCCGCGCGAAAGAACTTATTGATGTTCTAGACAGTGAAGATGATCTAAAAGCATTGATTAAACGTCATCGTCCAATCTTTATTTTCCAAAAGATGAAGGTGATTGATGCGATTAATACCTTGCGTACCTCTAAAGGCTCTTTGGTACTGGTTACGGATGAATTTGGTGCGGTACAAGGTTTGATTTCACCACTCGATGTGTTTGAAGCGATTGCTGGTGAATTCCCTGATGCGGATGAACAACTTGATTTGATTAAAATCGATGATGAACATTGGAAAGCTTCAGGCATGCTCGATCTGTATCAGTTAGAACTTGAATTGGAAATGCTGGATTTGATCGAAGAAGATGATGGTTACATCAGTGTTTCAGGCCTCATTTTGGATCAGACTCACGGCAATGTAGAAGTCGGTACTGTGGTTGATTTTAAAGGCATCCAATTTAAAGTTACGGCAATGGATGAAAACCGCATTAAAACGGTTGATATCTATTACCAAGCTTAATGCTTAAATTTTAAAATAACTCAAAGACAGCTTTTCGAAGCTGTCTTTTTTGTATGACTAGAAAGTATAAGAAATCCTATCCAAGGGGGCTGTAATTCACGATGTTAAAACGTATTATATTTACATGATGTAACAGTAAAAAAACGCTGCATCTTTTGAGCTTTTAGAGGGCTAAAACGGTTCAAAAGTAATTAATATTGATAGGGTTGGTTTTAAAAAAGCATTAGGTTAAATAGTGATTCATTTTTAACTCGGGGTTTTAATCATCATAGATGATCTATTAATAATTTTTATTTCATTTTAAATATCGGTTTTGACAAATTTATAACTAGGTACTTTGAAGAAATTCAAAGTTAATCCATTAAAAAATGGGTGTTGGTATGGCGATCACTGAGAATATCATTGATTTTAGTAAACTCACGACTGAAGAAAAACATGAGTTGTTTCAACGGCTCTGGGAGTTTGATCAACGTATTTTCCCGACATCGAAAATTGAGCAACTTTATCAATACATGCATGACCCCGATATTGTAGCATTACCAATTATTCAGTATTTTGAGCAAGATAAACTGATCGGGCAAAACATTGTGCGTATATTAAAAATTATGCATAACAATCGGCCGATTTTTATTTTTAATTCACGGGCAGGGGTATTGGTAGATTACCGGCGGAAAAACCTGACCTTAAATTCGGCGATTAAAGTGGCGATGCAGCATCAGATTCGATTTCCAGCGATTCCGATGTGGTTTGTGGCTACATTGGCACAACCAAAGGTATATACATTATTTGCCTCGCGCTCTGTTAAGTTTTATCCAAGACATGGTGTCCCGATGCCCACAGAGTATATGGATGTTTTAAATAGTTATAAAATCCGTCAGCATGATGTGCAGCATCGGGCTGAGGATATTTTTGTTCATCGTTGTGATTTACCGAAGGTGACGCCTGAGCAATTGGTTCGGCTACGGAAAAAATCTGATGAACATGTTCAATTTTTTATGCAGCACGTGCCAGATTATTTTGATGGCATGGGTTTAATGTGTATTTGTAAATTAAATGTTTCAACTATTTTTGAAGCAAGTATGAATCTGGCAGTTGGGCGGGCAGTTTAATGATGGGCATGGATGTGTTATGCGACAAATGACGATATATCGATTATTCGGTTTCGGCGCGGCGATCTTTTTAACGGCTTGTCAGCCAGCAGAGCAAAAAGTACAGGAGCAATCGCAGAAATGTGTTGCCCCCGAAAAACTGGTCAAACAAATTTATGATCAAGAGTTGAAATTGCATGCTTTGAGTAAAGATCAACTTACTGCCTATTTTGAACCATCGTTAGCGGAACGTATGCAAGCAGAAATTAACTGTAAGCAGTCGCAACAAGCGTGTAATGTGGATTTTGATATTTTCACGGATAGCCAAGATCCGCAGCAAGATTCGAAAAAAGGCGTTCAGCCTAAACTGAGTTTTGATGAAAATAAAAACGTCGTTCGTGCTGAGTTTAAAATTGGCGATGAAGCCAAAGTATTAAATTATGAAATGAGTGATGGCGACTGTTCAAAAATCAAAAATATTGTTTATGCGGGGGACTATGACCTCGACATGATTTTGAGTAATCCAACAGAAACGATCGAAGATTCAGAAATGTTTGATGCTAATGCTGCAAGTAACAGCACGGCACAGTAAGCTTTTGACGCGTTCTAATTATAAAAAACAGCGTGAAACCCTGAACAGCTTGAGTCTTTTACTCAAGCTATTTTTTTCTCAAGCTATCGTAGCTTCATAGTGCATAAATTTGCATGTTGGCAAGTTGATTAAAATCATCTTCATTGAGATTATAAATTTCATCTAAAAATGCAACATTAAAACTGCCGACACTTGAGCTAATTTCATAGGCTTTTTGACCCGCAATCGCAAAGTGCAAATGTGCTGCGACCGTGCCAGCAGTTAGTGATTCACTTACGGCGCAATAAGCTGCTGTTAGCGCACCTAAAGCGCAGCCAGAAGCCGTCACTTTGGGTTGTAAGTAAGACCCACCATTAATCTGTATCACTGCATTCATTTCTTTCGATAAGATGAAATCTGATTCGCCTGAAATTGCCACACATTCACAGTGTTCTAACAAGGGCACAGCATTTAAATAAATCTCGGCACTATTGAGCGTGCTATCGACACCGCGGGATTCACCTTGATTACCTGCAAGACAGCTGATTTCTGATGCATTGCCGCGAATAATACTTGGCTTGTATTGGAGTAATTGGTCAACCATTTCAGATCGCCATGGCAAAACGGGGCCATAACCGACAGGGTCAAGCACCCAAGGTTTATTTAAATTTTGTGCTGTTTGTGCAGCAATTTGCATGGCCTGCATTTGTTCAGACGTTGGCGTGCCTAAATTGATATTCAATGCACTGGCAATCGAGGCAAAGCTTTCAGCTTCAAAGGGATTGTCAATCATTGCAGGAGAAGCACCCGCAGCCAAAAGGACATTGGCCACATAATTGCTCGCGACTGCATTGGTGATGATATGCACCAAGGGTTGTTTGGATTGAAGTTCAATCCACGCATTGATAACGCTTTGCAAAAGAGGGCTATTTAAGTCAGTTAATTCACTGTTCATGGTCGTTTCAAAATTTTCAGATTGATTCATCGTTTTCTCCCTTAGCGGGTGAAGTAATGGTCTTGATGTTTACAATTACGGCAGAACAGGGTCACATAATCTGCGGCATCATAATCGACAGAGAGCTCTTGTGAACCACAGTACATGCAGCGCTTTGTGGAATAAAAATTTAATCGTGGTTCGATTTTTTTCCAAGCATGGCGTATCGGTTGCACAAAGATACTTTCATCGAGTCCTAAAAAGTTAAAGAGCAAAATTTCACTCATTTTACTAAACGGTAATTGTGGCGGACGAGGGAGGGTAAAGGTTTCCCATTTTTCCTGTAAGCCACGTTCACGGTATTGCTGTAAGGTCTTTTTTAACAGATTAGTATTAATGAAGTTTTCATTACGTACTTGCAGAGCTTTTTGTTTATGTAGGTATTCGAGTGCTGACTGAATCATATAGTAAATCTGCCCAACCGCTAGATGGTCGAGTAGGCGATAACAGAACACTTGAAAGCTTTTATTCCCTGCAATTTGAATGCCCCATGTCTTACAGTAAAACTGCATGAATTGGACAATTTCTTGAAACAGTAGGAGATACAAGCACTCTTTCACTTCGTCAGCGCTTTTAAAAGGAACACCCAGAGCTAAATTTTCATAAAACCAATGGCGCAGTTGCTGTGCTACGCTAAAAAGGCTGGGCTCCGAATAGCCATCCAAACGGACATTGATATAATACTGTTCAGCTTGTAGTGCATCATCTTTCACAATCAAAATTTGCTCATGCACGAGATGCTTTTTGAGTGATTGTTGGAAGAAATAATTCGGGCTGATGTTATGATACTTAATAGCGTCCCAGTCGATAAATTCTTGATGCGCCGTATGTTCTTGGACGTGATTATCCAATAAAGCCAGCAAAAAGAGTTTCTGTAAAAAACTCAGTTCACTTAATTCACGTTCAACGATATCTTTATTTTTGAGTTTACGCTGTTCTTGTAAACGGGTTTCTTTCAGTAGTTTTTTTCGCGCAGCCTGACAGTTTTCACAATGACAGTTGTATTGCTGTTCTGGAAATATTTGATGATGACAGTGGCTACACTGATAAAAATTAAATTCTTGCTCATCTAATTTTTCAGCATCTACCCAATACATAGATGCACGACACAACGGGCATTGCGTACTTTCATCCATTTGTTTGCGTAGAATATTGAACATGTTTCCAGCGTTTCTTGAAAGATTAAATTGATTATACACATCTCTGTTTAAAGACGGGGTTGCAATTTGAGTTGCGGCAGCTCAGGCGAGAAGTCGACATATAAAAAAAGCTGCATAGTGATGATGCAGCTTTTAGTCAGAATGGATTATTAATAGGCGGCTGGGCATGGGATCGATTCGTCCTCCTCTCCAAGTTGTTTGGCTTGTATTAAGGCTTGCACTTTTTTAGACGCGACTTTTTTAGTGCCTAATGCACTATATGAGTTAAGTAATGAACTGACCTCAAAGGCTTTGAGCGGAATCCCTTCGCAGGTCATAAACATTGCAATTACTTGATGGTCGATATTTGCAGCATCAAGCGCTTGCAGGGTCTTCATATTTTCAATACGGATGATGTGTTCTTTAATAAACATAATGCACCTCTTTTTGTTTTAGCCTGATGATTTTGCTTTTGGCAATTAAGTAGATGCAAAACGCATGCTCAAATGTTTTGAGTAGACATTTTAAAGCAGATAAACTTTATAATTATTTACTAAGATATTGAAAATAAATTATTAATTTAAAAGTAACAAAATAATATTGATGCGTATGGCTATGTCTAATGAATTCTCAAAATGCTTAAACTGTTGAAAAAGAAACATCTTGGTGCATCGTTTAAACAGAAGTATGCAATCAAATACAAATTAGAAGATTGATATGAATTACGTACTAAGGTGCTTTTTGGAAGGAATCACCTAAGCGATTGGATTTGAAAAGTATATTTGTATATATTGAGCTTATAATTTTTAATGATCTAGGCTTCTAGGATTGAAACCAAGCGGAATCTACTGAACTTGATACACAGCATGATTCAGCTGGATTTCTAAAGGTTTTGATCTTTTTTTATCCTTTCTTTGTATGGAATACACATGTCAGACGCACTTAAAAACAGCAATATCACTCGCATGCAATTATATAAGCAGCCACAGGGTACGGTTGGCGCGCTGATTATTGGGCATGATCAAACACTAGAAAAGACGATCGAGTTACTTGGCCTGGCGCAGCAACATCAAGTATCTAAAATTTATGTGGCGGGTGCGACGGAAGAAATTCAGCAATTCCTCACCTCAAAAGTCACGGCATTTCAATTTTACTT
Source organism: Acinetobacter sp. YH12069 (assembly GCF_013419675.1). NCBI lineage: Bacteria > Pseudomonadati > Pseudomonadota > Gammaproteobacteria > Moraxellales > Moraxellaceae > Acinetobacter > Acinetobacter sp. YH12069. The sequence goes on from NZ_VOZS01000008.1 coordinate 106,974, forward strand.
TGCTGCAGACTATGACAGCGCGCTCGATTTAATTTTCGAAAATCAATAATCCTCTAAGTCTTAAGCAGGAAAGTTTGAGCGCAATAATTTGAAGTTACAGAAGTATATAAAGCACCTGTACTTTCTCTTTCTAGTATCTAGGTACTTTATTTATTTGATGTAGATAAATAATTTCCATATTGCAGTAGCTGTGCTCAACTCAGGCATTTATTTTGCTTAAACATGGCGAAAATATGTGCCAGCCTTTAAATTATTCTATAAAGATGATTGAAAACAACATGCGCTGAGCCCATATATAAATCATTGTAAATGCGAAGACAGCTTATGCATCTTGTCGTATGATCAAGTCATTCACAATGTGTTCAAAAAGCTGATGAAGCAATAACTAAGGAATAGGACGAGATATGAACATTGCGGCAAATCCAGTGGTCGAAGCAGACCAAACTGTTTATTTAAAAGATTATCAAAAACCATCATTTGTCGTAGATAGTATCGATCTTGATATTCAAGTCTTTGATGACCATACCAATGTAAATGCAAAATTAGTGATGCAGCGTCAAACGGCAGGGGATTTGGTGTTATTGGGTCGTGATTTGGAACTCAAATCAATTCGCTTAAATGGTCAAGTTTTGCCAGCAGATGCCTATGTTGTAGATGCAGAACAACTGGTGATTTCAAATGCACCTGACCAAGCTGTCATTGAAACTGAAGTCGTGATTCATCCTGAAAGCAATACTCAACTCGAAGGTTTATACCAAGCGGCAGGCGATTTATTCGTTACTCAAAACGAGCCTGAAGGCTTCCGTAAAATTACCTATTATCCTGACCGTCCTGATGTGCTATCGGTATTTACCACACGTGTCGAAGCGGATAAAAAATTCCCTGTATTACTTGCCAATGGTAATTTGATTGAAGCGGGTGAAACCGGTGAAGGTCGTCATTATACCGTTTGGCAAGATCCAACCAAAAAACCATCGTATCTATTTGCTTGTGTGATTGGTGATTTGGCAGTACTTAAAGACACTTATGTGACGTCTGAAGGTCGTAATGTTGCTTTAGAAATCTATGCAGAAGAAAAAGACATTCCAAAATGTCATATTGCCATGGAAGCTTTAAAACATTCGATGCGTTGGGACGAAGAACATTATGGTCGTCCTTATGATTTAGACAATTATATGATCGTGGCAACCAGTGCATTTAACATGGGTGCAATGGAAAACAAAGGTTTGAATATTTTCAACACCTCTTGTGTGCTTGCTGATGAAGAATACACCACAGATGCAGCGATCATGCGTGTTCAGTCTGTGATTGCACATGAATACTTCCATAACTGGACAGGTAACCGTATTACATGTCGTGATTGGTTCCAACTTTGTTTAAAAGAAGGTTTGACGGTATTCCGTGATCAGTCGTTCTCAGAAGATTTACAATCTGCTGCGGTACAACGGATCGATGACGTTGCTGTGTTAAAAGCTCATCAGTTCCCAGAAGATTCAGGCCCGCTTTCACATCCACCGCGTCCAGATCATTTTGTTGAAATTAATAACTTTTATACCGCAACTGTGTATGAAAAAGGTGCGGAAATTAACCGCATGATGGCGACACTCCTGGGCAAAGAAAAATTCCGTGCAGGTACTGACGAATATTTCAAACGCCACGATGGTCAAGCCGTGACTGTTGAAGATTGGGTGGCAGCACTGACAGCAGGTTCAGGTGTAGATTTATCGAGTTTCTTGATTTGGTATAACCAACCGGGCACACCAAAACTTGAAGCAAAAGGTGAGTACGATGCTGCAAATCAAACTTATACTTTAAGCTTCAAACAAAGCTTAAAAGCTCATCCGAAATATCCAAATTTAAAAGCTGTGCCTATTCCTGTGGCTTTGGCATTGTTTGATGCGACGAGTGGTGAACAGTTAGTTCTCAGCTCAGATGCATTGGTTGAAAATGGCATCAAAGATGGCGTGTATTTATTTGATACCGATACTGCAACCATTACATTTAGCGGTGTAAAAACCCAGCCTGTTGTGTCTTTACTGCGTAATTTCTCTGCACCCGTTAATCTTGAATTTAACTATTCAGATAAAGAGCTTGCTTTCCTGATGCAGTACGAGCCGAATGGTTTTAACCAATGGCAAGCTAGCCAAACCTTGTTAGAACGCATTTTGTTAAATGGCCATGATGCCGACATCTATGTTCAAGCCATTCAAAATACATTACCGGCATTGGTTGAGCGTGATCCATTACTTGCTTCACGTTTATTCGATGTACCGACAGAGGGTTATTTAGGTAGCCGTATTGATACCGACTACAGTCCTGCTAAAGTGCAGGAACAGCGTGAAGCACTGTTAAGTCGTGTGGCACGTGAGTTAGGTTCATTCTTTAAAGAGACTTATGCAACTTTAGACCCAGATGCGCAGAAAGAGTTTTCACAAGCTATGGGTGTTCGTGCATTGAAAAACATTATGTTGAGCATGATGGCACGTCAAGGCGATGCCTCTGTATTTGAATTGGCCTATGAACAATTCAGCTCAACAGGCAATATGTCTGAACGCCTTGGTGCTTTAAAAGTATTGGTTTGGAATGATGCACCACAAGCACAGCAAGCTTTAGAAACCTTCTATACACGCTTTAAAAATGAAGCTTTGTCGATGGACCAATGGTTTATGTTGCAAGCGGCACATCCGAAAGCAACTGCGGAAATCATTAAGGCACTGACTGCTCATCCTGATTATGACTTGAAAGTGCCGAACCGTATTCGTGCGGTTACTGGTGGCTTAAATAGCAATCCTGTCAACACTTGGAGCTTTGGTGTGCAGCATATTGTTGAATTAGCAAAATTCCTCGATGAGAAAAATCCAATTGTCGGTTCACGGTTACTGCAAATTTTGTCCCGTTGGTACACGTTGGCAGAGCCGCAGCGTAGTGAAGTTAAAGCCGAACTTGAAGCGCTTAAACCTGTCGTGAAATCGAAGAATGTATCAGAAACCTTAAATAGCATGTTGAGTGTTTAATCATTCAACCTCTCTGTACGATTGATTTGAGTTAAATCAGTCCTACTAAAATGAGTCTGTTGTCATAGGTATGGCAGCAGGCTTTTTTTATATCCAGTCTTTTTTATCTAAACTTTAGTTAGGATTGAAAATCAATCATGTTTAGATGACTGAAACTCAAAAAATTTCTCTGAGCATTTATTTAAATTACATAATAATTGCAATATAAATCACATAATGGCGCTACAATAAAATAGGTCTAACACATGAATGACTGTATGCGGTAAGGCATCCAAGTTCATGAATGTTTAGATTTTTTTATCTATTTCATTGTGCAAGATTTTGAGGCGGGTCATGTTAGTTAAGGTTGATGAAGGTTTTTATTTAAACTCACATCATATTATTGCAATTCGAATTAATAGAGATTTGCTTGATACCTTTGTTGTTTCGGTAGAATACACACCCAACAGTGTGCAAAACACAGGTGTATTTGAAAAGAAATTCAATGCGCGCCGCGATGCAGAACAATACCTACAGACTTTGAATCAAATCATTGGTAAATCGTAAAAGCTCAAATGCATATCGTGGATTTTGTCTAGATTGAAATGGGCAAGATATGAATCAGACTCAGATTGACGTCTAGCAAAAGGGATGAAGTGCATCCCTTTTGTCTTATCTGAGCGAAGCTGATGTGAAGAATTGAAAATAAATCATTCTATCGATACGACTCGATTTGCACGTCGGATATTTTCCTGACATGCTGTAGCCATCCAAAATGAGTTAAAACTATATGCGAATCAGTATTGTGGGTGCAGGTCGTGTTGCACATCATTTGCTCAATGTGCTTCATCCACAACATCACATTGTGCAAGTTTATGCGCGAAATCTTGATAATGCAGAAAAACTTGCAGCCAGAGTAGGTGCAGAAGCTATTCATAACCCAGATAAGTTGAATGCTGAGATTGATCTTTTGATCATTGCGGTGAGCGACCAGTCGATTGCAACCATTATTCAGCAAGTTACAGCCTATCTGCCACAGGTTTTGATTGTGCATACGTCTGGTAGCACCAATATCACGGTACTGACCCAACAGCATTCGCGAGCAGGTGTGTTTTATCCTTTACAAACCTTTAGTTTAGACCGAGATGTGGACTGGACGTCGACACCGATCTTTGTAGAAGCGGCGGATTCTACAGATTTGAGGACACTTACAGATTTAGCAAACAGCATAAGCCAAAGGGTTTATCAATATGATTCGGCACAGCGTTTAAGTCTGCATCTCGCTGCGGTGTTCGCATGTAATTTTAGTAATTATTGTTATGACATTGCAAAGCAGATTGTCGATGCAAAAAATGTCGATTTTAGTTTGCTTTATCCTTTGATTTTAGAGACAGCCAATAAAGCTACTCAGGCTGAACCACGGAACATGCAAACAGGCCCTGCAATGCGTGGAGATCAAAATATCATGCAGATGCATGCCAATATGCTTGAGCAAGCTGATCAAGTCGATCTGAAAGTGGTCTATGAAATGCTGAGTCAGCAGATTCTTGGGCATCATCAGAAATAAACAATCCATATAGAATAATGAATATTTATTAGCTTAGACATACATGTCAATCAGGATGTTACATGGCAAAAGATTTTAATAGTCCGCAAGTGGTCGAAAGTTATGATGCACATATACGAAAATTAATTCCCGGCTATGAACTTGTCCATCAACAGATTCAGGCGGTGTTGAATTGCCATGTCGCTGAAGATGCCCATGTACTGATCATTGGATGTGGGACGGGCTATGAATTGGGCTATCTCATGGCCTTGAATCCAACATGGTCATTTACCGTTACAGAATTATCTGAAAATATGCTGAATCAAACACGGCAAAGTGTTGAAGCTGCTGGACAGTTGCATCGCGTCAAATTTGTTTTGGGCAGTCACACTACTTTTGAGCAGGCGAGTTGTTTTGATGCGGCGCTGAGTATCTTGGTGACGCATTTCATTCTGTTGTCAGAGAAAACTAACTTTTTAGCAAAAGCTTTTGAATTGCTTAAACCGCAGGGTATTTTTGTAAGTTTTGACTTGATGCAAACTCATTCGCGTTTTGAGCAGCATGTACTGCCTGAGTTTTGCAAAATGCAGGGTTTATCTGCATCGCAAGCGACAAAAATGATGCAACGTTTAGAAGATGACTTTGAACTGATTAGTCAGCAGCACTATCAAAGCTTACTGAGGGAAATAGGCTTTGATCAAATCCATTGTTTCAGTCAAATCTTTAGCTATGCAGCTTACTGTGCTTTTAAAACGTCTATGGATTAAAAGAATAAAGACCAAGTTTGAGTGTATTAAATCCATCGATCATTTTGACAGATATTGTTGCTACCTTGCATGAGTGAAACTTGCATCAAAATTTTGATCAATAGTCTCATTTTTTCTTGCTCGGTATCGCGCTCATTATTTTAAGAAAGAAACTTTTCAGTCAGCGTTAAATCCATTATTGTGCATTTATAAAAATAATCAATTGGATGAAAATAATGTCTAAAATGGAATTTGATTATATTGTGATTGGTGGCGGAAGTGCGGGATGCGTACTGGCTGCACGCCTCAGTGAAGATCCACATATATCTGTGTGCTTACTAGAAGCAGGTGGGCAAGGTGATCAGTGGACGGTCAATATTCCAGCTGCATGCGTGGTGAGCTTGCCGACCAAGATCAATAATTGGGCCTTTGAAACTGTGCCTCAAGCTGGCTTGAATGGTCGTAAAGGCTATCAACCACGTGGAAAATGCCTTGGCGGTTCATCCAGTATTAATGCCATGATTTATATTCGTGGACATAAAAATGACTATGATCAATGGGCGGCACAGGGCAATACTGGCTGGTCATACGACGAGGTCTTGCCATATTTTATTCGCTCAGAAAATAACAACCGAATACAGAATGAATTCCACGGTAATGACGGCCCTCTGTCCGTCACAGATGTACAAAGTGACAATATTTTCCATCAACGCTATACCGAAGCGGCTCGTGCACAAGGCCATAAAGTCCTCGATGATTTTAATGGCGCAGAACAAGAAGGCTTAGGGGTTTATCAGGTAACGCATATCAATGGAGAGCGTTGTAGTGTGGCACGTGCGTATTTATTTCCACATTTAGATCGGCCAAATTTAACTGTATTGACCAAAACCACAACACATAAAATCATTATAGAAGATAAAGTGGCCACAGGTGTTGAAGTCCAACATGCAGGGCAAATGAAACACCTAAAAGCCAGACGTGAAGTCTTGCTCAGTGCCGGAGCGATGCAGTCACCGCAGATTTTAATGTTGTCTGGAGTAGGCGATCAGGCCGAGCTCCAAGCGCATGGCATTGAAGTGAAACACCATCTACCGGGTGTAGGAAAGAACTTCCACGACCATCCCGATTTCATTTTTGGTTATAAAGTCAAAGAATACCAAGGCACATTTGGCGTGTCCTTACCTGGCTCAATTGATATGTTCAAGCAGTTCAATCGCTATCGTAAGGAACGAAGGGGTATGATTGCTTCAAATTTTGCAGAATGTGGCGGTTTTCTAAAGTCTTCACCCGATTTAGCGATACCAAATTTGCAATTACACTTTGTCGTGGCGTTAGTAGATGACCATGCACGGAAATTTCATACAAGCCATGGTTTATCGTGTCATGTATGTCTGCTCAATCCAAGAAGTCGCGGCACGATCAAACTAAGTGGTTCCAGTGTCAATGATCCATTATTGATTGATCCAAACTTTTTAGGGGATGAACAGGATTTAGAAGATTTGGTACAAGGCTTTAAGTTGACGCAGCAATTAATGATGTCGCCGTCTTTATCGAGTCATTATCAGCAAGATTTATTTACCTCACTGGTCAAAACAGATGATGATATACGTGCAATCTTACGTCAGCGTGTGGATACGGTTTATCACCCTGTCGGTAGTTGTAAGATGGGTGTGGATGAGATGTCTGTGGTTGACCCTGAATTGAAAGTCTACGGGATTCAAAACCTTCGTGTCGTCGATGCATCTATCATGCCTTCTGTGGTGAATGGCAATACCAATGCACCGACAGTGATGATTGCTGAAAAAGCCGTGGATATGATTCGACAAAGTCAGCTCCAAGCGCAAGTAGCTTAGTGGTTATTCGTTTTATATGATTTGATACAACACAGATAAATCTTAGATCAAAAACAGCAATAAAAAACCACCGCTAACGGTGGTTTTTTGCTTCATTCAAAAATTAATATACTTTTTTGAAGATGAAGTCATTAATTTTATGGCCTGCTTCAATTCCGCGACGTTCAAACTTAGTTTGCGGACGCCAGTCTGGACGAGGGTAGCTATTGCCTTTACCTGCAAGGTTTTCAAGACGTGGACGTTCTTCAAGTACTTCGATCATCCATTCAGCATACGGTTCCCAGTCAGTCGCTGAATGGAATGTACCGCCGATTTCTAATTTTTCTTCAACCAATGGCATACGGTCATGAGATACAAAACGACGTTTGAAATGACGTTTCTTCTGCCATGGATCTGGGAAGTATAATTGCACAGTGTTAATACTGTTGTCTGGCATTTCACGTAGCACTTGGATGGCATCAGCATCTAATACTCGAAGGTTAGTTAAACCTGCAAGACCTGCTTCATAAACACATTGAGCGATACCCGGAACATGTACTTCAATACCGACAAAGTTACGTTCAGGGTTTGCTTTTGCCATTAGTACCAAAGAACGCCCCATACCAAAACCGATCTCGACAGTTAATGGGCGTTCAGGGTGTTCAAAATGCTGACGCAAATCCCCAACAGGATATTCCAAAATTAGATGACCATATTGTTCCAGCGCAGTACGTTGCGAAGTATTAAGTGGCGCAGAGCGGCGCATAAACGTCACGATTTCACGGTGTTCGTTTAGGTTATCCAGATCTACTGCGTGCTGGTCTAATTGATCGTTCGACATAACTTTGGCAAATGTAAAAAATTCGAATGCGGTATTTTAAGTCCTGAGATGCACAAGTCAAATTTTTTACCGTGAATAAATCCGCTTTTTGCTCAATCTCACCGACTGAAGCCGTGCTGAGCATTTGCAATGAGCAGTCAAATGCTCAGCTCAAAAGTGATGAAATAACATTAAGCTAGGCGTTTTTATCGTCAAGATCTTCATTATCAGCACCGTCAAGCTTAAACGGCAAAATGGCCTCAAGCACGGTACAACCCGGCTGTGACTGTATTTTAAATTCACCACCAATACGATGGATTCGCGTTTGCATACTGTGAAGGCCGACATGTAGGCCTTGCTCAACTTCGTCAGGGTTGAAGCCGATACCGTTATCTTCAATACGTAAGATCAGCTGAGTCTCTGTTTCGCACAAACTGACCTGAACTTTGCTTGCTTGACTGTGCTTTAAAATATTGGTCAGGGTTTCTTCTGCGACACGAGTCAAATTGAGACATTGGGTCGCAGAGGGTGAGTGAATCCATTCGGCAGCAAATTTCCAGCTCGAGCTCATGTCTAATTCTTCAAAGAGCTGTACAAAGCGATGGCGAATCGGCGCCGCCCATTCGATCGGGGTGTCTGGAACTTTCGTCCCTATACTTGAACCCGAATCGATAACTTGTCTTAAATCATTTCGGAACAGTTTAAGCATCGACATGATTTGTGGTTTTTCAATTTTGTCATTTTGTTCTAACAGTAAAATTGAACGGACAATTGATCCGCCTAAACCATCATGTAAGTCATGAGATAAATGAATTCGTTCTTGAAGTCGTGCATTTTCAAGCGCGAGTTGATGTTGTTGACCGAGTGAAGTAGCGAGTTTCAGTTCAGCTCGTTGAACATTTTCAGTTAAGGTCTTATTAAAACGCTCAATTTGACGCGTGTGTCGAGCTAAACGTAGAGCCAGTACGCCGCCAAAGATGAGGGTTGTCACTGGCCCGGTATAGGGCGAGAGCGCATGACCTTCCATGGTCATCATAAAGTGCGCATCATGTACTGCAATCGGTAAATAAATCAGATACAGCGTTGCAAGCAAATAGGTTTCGGCCATTTTGGCTTTATACGCCAAGTACGGGTAGCTAATACATTTGGCCACAAAGACTAAAACAAAGAAGCTAAAACAAATTTGGATGACGGTCTTTAAATAAGCCTCTGGTGCAAAACCAATACAGATCGCTGCGATAGTGGCAAGGCTTAATAACAGCTTTTGAATTTTTGGGAAGGGGTGGTTTGCAAAATACCACGCACCAATACAGCCAAAAACCGTATAAAAACAGAAAATAATATTTTGTAGACGATCGACCTGTACGGTGGTTAGTAATGCAATTGGCCCATTAAAAATAATACACAGGCTATAAAATACCCAAGCCATGCCTGTAATGGTTAACCATAAGTAAGCTCTTTCATTACGATTGGCGAGCCATGCTAAAAAAAAGAACACGGCCACGACGAAATTAATCATCGTATTCAGTTCGACTAATTGTCGTTGTTCGAGTAACCAAATTTTAAAGGTGTCATAGACTTGCTGGTAATCCCCAATTTGAACTGAACTGAGTCCTGATTTTTGGGTCACCGAACCATACACTTGCACCCAAATGGTATTTACACCTTGCTTTAAACTTGAGCTAGGCAAGTTCAATAGTCTAGGTTGATGTTGGCTTCGCGAAAAATGTTCTGCTGAAATGTAATCTTGCCAAAGTAGGGCATCGTTAATGTAAACCCGACCACTTTGGGTGATGCCTTGTATAGCGATAGCAATGGGCTGATTTAACTGATGGAGGTCACAGTTCAATTTAAATTGGATTTTGTACCAAGCGATACCATGATAATCCGGCCAACGTTTATTCCAAGTGTCTGGAAGCTTTTGCAGATTTTGCCAACCTGTACGTGGGCGCTCTTGCTCGACAGCGCTTTTAGCTGTGGCAATATGGGTAATTTCAACAGGACAATGACTGCTTGAGATCTGTGGGGTGGCATTGGCAAAACTGGGTATAGCGATACAACATAGCAGGCAAAATAGACTCGCTAAGACCAGCAGCCGATTTGCTTGAATGCAGTGTCGTGACCAAAACCAAACCATCAAAATTCCCCCAATTTTGTGTATCCACAATTTAAAAAAATATATAGAAAGTCACATCAAATCTTTGTTTTATTTTTAATAGTTATAATTTTATGAGATGAATTATACAGTTAAATCGAATGAATGGTGAATTTTTCTCTTTTTTATAGGCTTAGTATTATATGTAATGTCATTACACATCAGAGCTTCGATCTTTGAAACCCTTTGCTATATACATCCTGCATAGGGTTTCAATAGGTCACACTTTATTGAAAATTGATTTGATTCAAAGTGAATATTCAAAAATCCATTAGTCACTGACACGGTCAAGTAAAGTGCTACTTGCTTCATTTAAGCCAAAAACCTCTACTTGAATCTGTCTTGATTCAAATTTTTGCACGACATTCTTCAAAATATTAACAGAAGTAATATCCCAAATATGTGCATGACTTAGATCAATTCGCACATGACTAACCCTCTCCTGAAAATCAAAAAATTGATAAAAACTCTCAGAGCTACTAAAGAAAATTTGTCCATAGACTGTGTAGCTACGAATATTGTCTTTAAGTTCAGATGTGACTTTTACCGAACTTTCTAATTGATTGATAATAAACAACGCAGAGAGGAGCACACCAACCAATACGCCAAGCGCCAAGTTATGTGTTGCAAGAACCACGATCACCACAGCTATCATCACGACATTAAAAGACATCGGATGCTTTGAAAATTGCTTGACTGAATTCCATTGGAAAGTGGTAAACGACACCATGACCATAATCGCGACTAAGGCCGCCATTGGGACATAGGCCAACCAGTCTTTTAAGAACACCACTAAGCACAACAAAAATACACCTGCAACCAAAGTGGAGAGGCGAGTTCGCGCGCCAGAGCTGACATTAATAATCGACTGACCAATCATGGCACAGCCAGCCATGCCCCCCATAAAACCACTGACAATATTAGCAATCCCTTGACCACAACATTCCTGATGACGATCTCCTTCAGTTCCAGTGACTTCATTGATCACTGTCGTGGTCATCATGGTTTCTAATAGGCCAACTGTTGCTAGGGTGATGGAATAAGGGAAAATAATCGTGAAGGTTTCAAGATTGAAAGGAATTTCAGGAATCAAGAAAATAGGTAAAGTCTCTGGAAACTTACCCAAATCACTCACAGTACGCAGGTCTGCACCTAAAAATAATGCCAAGCCACTGAGGACAATAATGCAAATCAGCGGTGATGGAATAGCTTTGCCAATTTTTGGTAGATATGGAAACAGATAAATAATCGTAAGCCCTAAAAGCATAAACACATAGCCCAAACTATCCATCTTTGACATTTCAGGTAGCTGTGCGACAAAAATTAAAATCGCGAGAGCATTTAAAAAACCATACACCACTGACTGCGAGACGAAGCGCATAAGTTTTGCGACTTTAAAATAGCCAGCAATAATTTGAATCACACCCGTCAAAACCGTGGCAGCCAAAAGGTATTGCAAACCATGATCTTTGACCAATGTGATCATAAGTAAGGCCATAGCACCCGTAGCAGCAGAAATCATTGCTGTACGACCACCAAAAAAGGCAATGGTGACGGCAATACAAAACGAAGCGTACAAACCAACCTGAGGGTCAACCCCAGCAATAGCTGAAAAGGCGATCGATTCTGGAATTAGCGCCAGTCCAACCACCAAGCCTGCGAGCACATCGGTACGAATATTGGAAAACCATTGTTTTTTTTTAAGTTGTAACACGGTAACTTTTCATCAAATCTTAAACGCGGCTATGTTAAAACAACTGAGTATAAAAATGCATAACAGATTGACTTGAAATCTTCTTGATAATGGACAATAGTCAATGAGTATATGTGTTTCAGCATTTACGCTTTTTTGCAATTTACAGGTTTGATCACTTGAAAGTTTGACAGAAGAGATTTAAAACATTGAATAGTACATAACAAGGATCAGATATGAAGCTTTATTATTCTCCAGGTGCATGTTCATTAGCATCACATATAATTTTAAATGAAATTAATGTCGATTTTGATTTGGTCCGTGTTGACCTAAAAAACCATAAAACAGAAAAAGGGGTGGATTATTACGAGATCAACCCAAAAGGTTATGTACCTGCATTAGAAATTAACCCAGGTTTGATCCTGACCGAGAACGTGGCCATTTTACCGTTCCTTGCACAGCATGATCCAAAACAAGACTTAATTCCGCCATCAGGTTTAGGTCGTGCCAAAGTTTTAGAATGGCTTGGCTATTTGAACTCAGAATTACATGATGCTTATGCCGTATTCTTTGGTGCTCCACTAGATGCAGACGCTAAAGAAAAAGCCTATGCAGAAATTGATCGTTTATTGACATATATCGATAAAGCGATTGGTGAATCGGATAACGATTATTTAGTCGATGATAACTTCGGCCCAGCGGATGCCTATCTCTTTGTACTGACAAATTGGTCAAATGGCATCGGACATGATTTAACGCCATATAAAAATATCATTGCATTACGAAACAAAGTTGCAGAGCGCCAATCAGTTCAAATTGCGATGCGTGATGAAGGATTGATTCCTTAAGTTGTGTATTCAAATTGAATTAAAAAAACCGCCGAAATTGGCGGTTTTTTATTGCTCAGGTTTAGCTTAATACTCGAACTGTGTATAGAAATCATCAAAGTTAATATTTTTAAGCGTCAGTTGCTGTGGTGCTTTGAAGGTTGACCATTTGGTCTGAGTTTTGGCATCTTCAAACATATTGCCGCCTACAATTTCCTTACGTTTTAAGGTCGAAAAATTATAGCTTTTCGATGTTTCTTCACCAGAAGCTCGGTGAAAGCTATTGTAGTCAAAACCAATCAGGTCAAAGCGTTGATTTTGCCAACGGAAGGTATAACTATGTCGGGGCCATTCCCAGCCACCACAAGCCATAAAATAACTAAAATGAACGAGTAAATTGCCTTTACTGATTTGGATGTCTTCTGCTTCAGCAAGTGGATCAAGTAAGCATGAATTGGGCTGCTGAGCGACTGGGATACTGTTGTTTTCAACGATACGTTGATATCCCTTTGCGGTTTTAAAAAATACGATGAGTTGTCGTGGATGGTTATGAACGACTTTGCCATCGTCATCATAGGTCACCACATCGACTTTTTGTTTTTCCACGATCATCGCAATATCTGGCATTTGATCTTTGTTTAGGTCGCCAGTCGTAGCCATCAAAATCTCCCAACCTTGAGGCGCGAGTGATTTGGCTGTGCTGGGCACTTGGGCAGACAGCCAACTAGATGCGACACAAAGACTCAAAGTACAAAATATATGGGATATTTTCATTGTTATCAGGTTTTCAAAATCAAAAAAAGGACTCAATAGAGTCCTCTTTTATACCGTGAATGAGTTCTTATTTAAAGAAGTATCCAGTTTCAGGTGAACTGGCATTTGCCATGCGTTTACGCGGCATACGTCCTGCTAGGAATGCTTCACGACCTGCTTCAACTGCTTTTTTCATCGCTGAAGCCATCAGAACAGGGTTTTGTGCAGCTGCAATTGCTGTATTCATTAATACGCCATCACAGCCCAATTCCATCGCTATCGCTGCATCACTTGCTGTACCTACACCCGCATCGACCAAGACAGGCACTTTGGCATTGTCTTTAATGATCGAAATAGTATGTGGGTTGAGAATGCCTAAACCTGAGCCAATGAGACTACCTAAAGGCATAATCGCTACACAGCCCATGCTTTCCAGTTCTTGTGCCACAATTGGGTCGTCTGAGGTATAAACCATGATTTCAAAGCCATCGTCAATCAATGTACGTGCAGCTTTTAAAGTCTCGGTAATATTTGGATATAAGGTTTTCTCATCGCCTAAAACCTCAAGTTTAACCAAATTGTGACCATCTAATAGTTCACGCGCCAACATGCAAGTACGGACCGCACTGTTCGCATCGAAACAACCTGCTGTATTTGGCAAAATCGTATATTTTTCAGGTGGAATTACAGAAAGCAAGTTCGGCTGGTCTGGATGCTGACCAATATTCACACGGCGAATGGCAACGGTCACAATTTCAGCACCACTGGCTTGAATGGCCTGGTCAGTTTCCGTTAAGTCCTTGTACTTACCTGTACCAACTAAAAGTCGTGAATTAAATGTACGTGAACCAATGATAAGGGGTGTATCTTCCATGGGAGCTCCATTTTAGCCGCCACCTACGGCATGAATAATTTCAATATGATCTTGCTCTGCAATTGGGGTTTGTTCCAATTTACTTTTCGAGATGATCATTTCATTTTTTTCAACAGCGAAGCGTTTGCCTTCCAGTTGTAATTGTTGAACCAATTGCAAGAGGTTGACACATTCGGTTTGTGTAGCTTCGCCGTTTAAATAGATTTGCATTTGTGGATTCCGTTCTTGCTGCCTTACCTATTGAATAAGGCCAAAATCTGTTGTTAATTATTTTGCGTATTTAAATGCATTCCAGGCCAATATGAGCCATCCAGCAATCATCAACGCTCCACCAATTGGGGTAATGGCACCGAGACCGCGTGGTAAGCCTAGAGCCATCACATATAAAGAACCACAGAAGAAGAAAATACCAACTTGTATAAGGAGGAAACTAGCTTTTATTGGAAGTTGGGGAATGACTTTGGATAAGATCGCGAGGGCAAGTAAGCCTAGTGCATGGTAAAAGAAATAGTCCGTTGCAGTTTGCCACCAAGCCAATTGGGCTTCAGTCGCGCGCGCTTTTAATCCGTGTGCACCAAAGGCACCAAGCATCACAGCAAAAGCTAAGTTAAGTGCGGAAATGGCAATCCACATGTGCATTCACCTTAACAAAATTTGCGCATAACCATAGCATATTTAGCGCGCAGGGTTAAAGCAAAAATGCCCAAAGTTTTTGTGTTGTAGTTTGTCATTCAATACTATTCAGACATAAAAAAGAGCATCGAAATGCTCTTTTTTAGAATGACTGGGAAAAGTCTTCAACTTAGTTTGAAGACATTGCGACTTTAATTTTTTCCATCGCATTTTTTTCCAACTGACGAATACGTTCAGCAGATACATTATATTCCGCCGCTAATTCATGCAGTGTCGACTTTTCGTCATCTAACCAGCGACGTTGTAAGATGTTACGTGAACGATCATCCAGCTGATCCATGGCTTCATGTAAAGCTGAAGTACTTTGTTCTTCGTAGTCTTCATCTTCCGCTAAACGCGCAGGGTCGTAACGGTTATCTTCGAGATAAAGGGCAGGAGCAACATGAGTCGAACCTTCATCGTCATCATCACCTTGAGCTTCAAACGCAGCATCATAAGCGGTTAAACGGCCTTCCATTTCCAAGACTTGTTCGGGTGTCACATTTAAGTCATTGGCAATTGACTGTGCTTCAGCCAAAGTTAATTTTTTAGACGACTTTTTTAAGCTACGTAAATTAAAGAATAATTTACGCTGTGCTTTAGTGGTCGCAATTTTGACAATACGCCAGTTACGAATCACATATTCATGAATTTCTGCTTTAATCCAATGCACAGCAAAAGATACGAGACGTACGCCCATATTTGGGTCAAAACGTTTTACCGCTTTCATTAAGCCCAAGTTACCTTCTTGAATCAGGTCACCTTGTGGCAAGCCGTAGCCTGCATAGCTACGTGCGATATGCACAACAAAACGAAGATGCGACATCACCAGCATTTTAGCTGCGTCTAAATCTTGGTCATAATAATAACGTTCGGCCAGCTCTTTTTCTTGTTCGGCCGATAAAATTGGAATCTGATTAACAGTACTAATATAAGCACCAAGATTCACCCCAGGTGCCGATAATGACAGGGGCATCAATTGATTGCTGCTGTCACTCATGTTTTCTCCTTGAGAACTAAAAATGGGTAAGCCCAATAACTAAGATTCATCTTAATCCAATATTTCCGTAAATTATGGAAAATTGGGTATAGAAATGTAAACTTTTATTCAATTATGAAGCAATTTAGTTTAACTGAATCTTTTTAAGATTCAATTAAGTAATGAAACTCAGAATCGGAAATTTTGCGCATTTCACAGTTTAACTGATGTATTTGACAGTATCGTGATACATCTTGTTGGCTGTGCGGATCGGATGACTTTAACAATAAAGATTGGTCTGGACTTTTCTTTAAAGCTTTTTTGAGCATCAATAGTGGCATCGGGCAGGGTTTACCCATTGCATCTACAGTTAAAAGCGAATTTTGGCTGTCACTCACGAAGCAGATCCAACATGTTTACATTTCAATGGAAATATTAGCAAATACAGTGCCAAATCCCAACCTAAAATAGGTAAAAATCCTTTGTAATTTATAACTCAAACGATGTGAAAAAATAAGAATATTCAAAAGGAAAATAGATCAAAAAAATCTATTAATTGCGGTAAACCCGTGTTAAGCTCGTTGCGTTGTTAAGATTTTTGTTGGCTGTGAAGCCTCTTAACTCTTGATATATTTGGATGTAACCGGGATTTTGTTGATAGTTTTACAGAATGATTACAAGCTTAGAAATAAAAATATTTTTTAACCTTGTTTGGTCTGCTGTTTGCAACACCGGGTGGTCCTTCTTTTTTAAATACGATAAGGATTAACTTATGACAGCTCGTGAACAAGGCGTTGTTAAATGGTTCAACGACACTAAAGGCTTTGGCTTTATTCAACGTAACGGCGGCGACGACGTATTCGTTCATTTTCGCGCAATTATGGGCGAAGGCCACCGTTCACTTCGTGACGGCCAACGAGTAGAATTCAGCGTTGTTAAAGGTCAAAAAGGCTTCCAAGCTGAAGAAGTACAACCTTTAGACTAATCGTCTAAATGTACTCAGAAACGCTCCAATGTAAATTGGGGCGTTTTTTGTTTATAATGCTTCGATAATTTTGTGATTATTCATTTAGGGCACATCTATATGTCATCAGGTTTTGAAACCTTAAATTTACATCCGAACCTTAAAAAAGCCATTGATGCTTTGGGTTTTAAGGATATGACGCCTATTCAGCAAAAGGTTTTAAAATTTACATTGGCTGGACATGACGCTATTGGCCGTGCTCAAACTGGTACAGGGAAGACAGCTGCTTTCTTGGTCAGCGTGATAAATGATCTGTTGAATAATCCAATTAAAGAACAACGCTTCCGCGGTGAGCCGCGTGCATTGATTCTTGCACCAACCCGTGAGCTTGCATTGCAAATTGAAAGTGATGCCAAAGAATTAGTGAAATACACTGATCTCAATGTCATGACTTTATTGGGTGGAGTAGATTTCGATAAACAAAAAAATCTATTAAACCGTAATTTTGTCGACATTATGGTTGCAACTCCAGGTCGCTTAATTGACTTTGTGGAACAAAAAGAAGTTTGGCTCGATCAAATTGAATTTTTAGTGATTGATGAAGCTGACCGTCTTTTAGATATGGGCTTTATTCCTTCAGTTAAACGTATTGTGCGTTTCTCACCACGTAAAGAACAACGCCAAACACTAATGTTCTCTGCGACGTTTAGTTATGACGTGCTCAATCTTGCACAGCAGTGGTTGTTTGAACCCGTTACAGTTGAAATTGAGCCTGAAAAGAAAACCAATGCAGACGTTGAGCAACGTGTCTACATGGTGGCGAAGTCTGATAAATATAAATTATTGGAAGACATCTTACGAGATGAACCAATTGAAAAGGTCATGATCTTTGCCAACCGTCGTGATCAAGTGCGTAAACTTTATGATCATCTCAAAAAAGACGGTTATAAAGTGGTGATGTTGTCAGGTGAAATCGCTCAAGATAAGCGTTTGAAAATGCTTGATCAGTTTAAAAATGGTCAACATAACATCATGATTGCAACAGACGTTGCAGGTCGTGGTATCCATGTCGATGGCGTTTCTCATGTCGTGAACTTTACACTTCCTGAACAGTCTGATGATTATGTACACCGTATCGGTCGTACAGGTCGTGCAGGAACACGTGGTGTCAGTATTAGTTTCTTGTCTGAAGATGATGCTTTTTCACTACCTGAAATTGAAAAAGCCATTGGTCAAAAATTACCTTTAACCCGTTTAGACGGTTATTGCTAATTTTTGCTTCAAAAAAAGCCTGCAGATTTGCAGGCTTTTTTTATTTCATCTCGACTATTTCATAACAATTATTTCATGACGATAATTTCATTTTGAGTTAATGACAAAACGACATCACAGACTAACGTTTTAGTTGGCACGGCAACTAAAGGTCAGTACAGTTTGGTAATCATCATCTTTGCTGATACTGCCGCTATTTCCTGTAATGGTGCCAAGTACGCCAGCCGCAGCCTGAATCATTTGACCTGTCTTTTCATCGACCACGCCTTTTAAAACACCGTTGTATTCTTGCTTTTCATCCACGACAACAGGGGTCGCATTTTTACCACAGGTACTATTTGCTGCTGCAATTGCATTATTTTTTGCCGCTAAACTGGTTTTACCTACGGCAGTCACTTCATATTGATTATTCGGTTTTTGAATCGCTAAAGATTTTGTTGGCGTAGATGTACATGCAGCTAAAAGCACAGTTGCGCTTAGCGTGCTAACAATGGCAACAGTTTTGTTGAATTTTTTCATGCGGTGCCCCGAGTTAGAAACAATTTGATTTATTTGAACATAAAATTTCTTATAGAACAGGGAACTGCTGTACAAGTTATGCGGTTTTTTTATAGTAAATCTGTGAATAAAGCTGACTTAACAAATAAGCACCGAGTCTGATGTAAACATTCTAGAGTAAGTTATTGAGAATATGCTAATCTTGAGCAAACGTTTTAAAGTACAGTGTATAGATGTCAATTCTAAAATCAGCAGTTGATACAGTTCATCAAAATATTCATCAGCGTCAGTCGATTGGTCATTTAATTGAACCTGCGCCGAATGCTGAGCAATTGGAAAATGCGTTTCAAGCCGCTTTAACGGCGCCAGATCATCATCGTCTTAAGCCTACGCGTTTCGTGATTATTCCTGAAACTGAACGTGAAGCATTTGGTGAATTACTTTCACATGCCTTAGCTGATACTGGACAAACAGAAGAAGCGCAGTTGGAACGTGTGAAACACCATCCATTTCGTGCGCCACTATTGGTTTTGGCTTTAACTCAATTACAAGATCATCCCAAAGTTCCGCATTTCGAACAAATTTTAAGTTCAGGCGCAGCAGTACAAAACTTTTTGCTCTCTTTACAAGCACAGGGCTTTTCAACCATGTGGCGTAGTGGGGCGGTGGTTGAATCTAAATTGTTTAAACAAGCCTTGGGTTTAACGGAAAATGATTTGATTTCAGGCATTATTTATATCGGTACAGCTGTGAAAGCAATTCCACCTCGTGCTGAAATACAGTCTGCTGACTTTGTAAGCCATTGGCATAAAGCAAACCAATAAAAGTGAAAAATAGATCGATTGATGAAGTTCGATCAGTAAAGAAATTAGGATAAAAGAACAATGTCAGAACTTGATTTTGCAAGTCTTGTTAGCCCTGTGTCAGTTGACCAAAAAACTGCACTACGTGTTACGGTGTTGGGTGGTGGGAGTTTTGGTACTGCGATGGCCAATACCGCAGTACGTAATGGCTGTGACACCATGATATGGATTCGTGATGAGGCGGTAGCTGCGGACATTAATGCAACACATATTAATAAACGTTACTTGCCAGATTTTCAATTAGAAGCTGGGTTGCTCGCTGTTTCAGATTTAGAAAAAGCAGTATGTAATCGTGACATTATTTTAGTGGCTATTCCGAGCCATTCTTTCCGTAGTGTTTTACAGCAGATCAAACCTTTTATCACGTCACAAGCAGTGGTGTCTTTGACCAAAGGTATTGAAGCCAATACCTTTAGTTTTATGAGCGATATTATTCGTGAAGAACTTCCTGAAGTCCCTTATGGTGTGCTTTCAGGGCCAAACTTGGCGAAGGAAATTGTTGCGGGACAACCTGCGGGGACTGTGATTGCAAGCCAATCTGAACTGGTTCGTTATGCAGTTCAACAAGCGCTACACAGTGCTTTGTTCCGTGTGTTTGCCAGTGATGATGTGCATGGTGTGGAATTGGGCGGTGCTCTGAAAAATATCTATGCAGTCGCGATGGGTCTAGCTGCGGCTTATGGTGTCGGTGAAAATACCAAGAGTATGATTTTGACACGTGCTTTGGCAGAAATGAGCCGTTTTGCAGTGAAATTAGGCGCAAACCCATTAACATTCCTAGGTTTATCTGGTGTCGGTGACTTATTTGCAACTTGTAGTAGTCCACTCAGCCGCAATTACCAAGTCGGCTTTGCACTCGGTAGTGGTAAAAGCTTAGAACAAGCTACCAAAGAACTCGGACAAACTGCGGAAGGGATTAATACGATTGTGCAAGTACGCGCACGCTCTGAAGAGCTCGGTGTGTATATGCCAATTACCAGTGCCTTGTACGAAGTGATTTTTGAAGGTGCGCCGGCACTGAATATTGCATTGTCACTGATGAAAAATGGCCATCGCAGTGATGTTGAATTTGTCTTGCCACATCAGCAAGTTTAAGTTTGCTGATTAATATGCAATACACATAGCTTTGTCATACTGGCTGTATATAATGTGCGGAATAGAATAAGGAAATTTTATGCAACTGACATTGGTTAGGCATGGCGAAGCTGCTCCGCCAGTAATGGGGAATGATGAAAAGCGTCCTTTAACAGCGCGCGGACAAACTCAAGCGGCAGAAACTGCAGCATATTTGAAAGATATAATTCAACCAGACGTTTTTGTGGTGAGTCCGCTACTGCGTGCGCAGCAAACACTTTCATCTTTGCAAAAACATTTTCCACATGTGCCTGTGGTTATTTGTAATGCCATCAAACCGGAAGATGATGCCAAAGTTGCAGTGGAATGGTTGTCACATTTACCGTATGAGTCTATTGTGGTGGTGTGCCATATGAACGTTGTGGCACATATGGCCAGTGTTTTGGTCTCAGAATATTTTAATCCCTATGCTTTGGCAGAAGCGCGCATTTATGAACAAGCGGTCATTGCTCCAGGGTTATCAACACAAATTAAAACGTTTATACCATCAACATAAAAACCAATTAAAACGGCAGAAAAATTAATGTTGTATTTATGGATGCCCGAAGCCAATGGGGTTTGGCAATGGTCAGAAGGGGATTTCTGGAAGCAGTCATCGACACTTGAACAGTTGATTCAGGAAATTCAGCCACATGCGGGAAAGGAAGCGGTTGTTTTCTTTCCGAGTCGTGATGTACAAATCATTCAGCAAAATTTTCCAAAAAACCAATATAAAAAACTTGGCCCAGACGGCGTAAAATATTTACTTGAGGAATATGTCATTTTGCCTTTGGATGCAATGAAAGTATTGCATCATTTTCAAAGTCCAGATGAATTAACGGTCATGGGGATTGCACATAGTGCAGTCGAAACGATGCAGCATGCTTTGACGCTAATTCCTGTAAAAGTCATTTCGTTATTACCTGACTTTTTGGTCTTACCAAGTCCAGAATCAGGGCAACATGTTTTGGCAAATGTCAGCGGTCATTTATTGGTCCGAAATGGTGAATATGTCGGGCAATCCGTTGATGATTTGGCTTTGTACTTAGATTATCAAATTGGTCAGCCGAACTATAAGATTTCAAATCTAAGTTCAGATCAGACGCATAGTCTTGAAGCCGCTGTAACGCATGATCACATTGAATCTTTTCATTATGAATTACCCAATATAAAAAAACCGAAACAACACCCACTCAATGTTTTGCCGAAAGCCAAAGCCAATACGGGTGTGAGTGGCTATTGGAAAGCATGTGCAGCTGTTTTGGTTGCGGCTCTAATTACTCAGTTTAGTTATGATGCAGTTCGCTGGTATCAATACAAAAAAGTGGCCAATATCACTGCGGCACAAGCGATTGATCAGTTTAAATATTGGTTTGGTCAAAGCTATCCTGTCACTGAACAAACGCTGAAAAGCCAGTTCGAATCACAATTGCGTCAGAGTCAAACGGGCAATGCACAGGCTTTGTCTTTACTGAGCCGTGTTGGTCCTGTTCTAATGCAAAACCAAATTTCTGCAAATCGTGTGAGCTATGAAGCCTCGATGCTGAATATGGAGTTAAAAGCTAATTCGGCAGAAGTACTACAAACCCTAACTGATCAATTAAAACAACAAGGTTTTAAAGTCGAATTAGGGAATATTCAACCAAGTGCCAACGGCGCGATTGGATTGGTGAAAATACAATAATGATAAAAATGGAAAACCTACAGCAACGTATAGATGGGCAAATTGAGCGCATCACTGATTATTTAGACCAACTTTCTACTCGTGAACGAGTCATGGTGATCTTTACCACAATTTTTGTTGTAGTGGCAGCGATTGGTTCGGCACTGTTTTATATGAACAAAGCTGCAAATTTTCAACAAAAGCGCGTGAATGAACTCAAAGATACTGTTGTTTGGATGCAAAGTAATGCCGTCACGATGAAACCAGCAGGTGATACACAACTGAGCGCGTTGGAAAAAGTTCAGCGTGTATCGCAACAACAGGGCTTGTCAGTAGCATCTCAACAAGTCGGCGAGCAAATACAGATTGCTGTGATGCATGAAAATTATGCAATTCTGGCCAATTTTTTGACGCAATTGGTTCAAATGGGTTTAAGTATTGAAAAGATGGAATTAAGTTCTGAAGCGGGACAGATCAAATTAACAGCGAGTGTACAATAATCGGTAAAAATAAAGATCTGCTAAGCATGGTGTTTTATTTGTGCTGTGCCTATAATATGCCGACTTAAAAAGCAGTAGACTTTTATAGATATGTTGTATTCTCTAGCCCGCCCTTTGTTGTTTACTTTAGCACCAGAGCGTGCACATGAGCTGACATTATCGCTGTTGAAATCTTCTCACAAGATGGGAATGATGCGTCAAAACGTGGCGTCTAAACCAGTAACATGTATGGGAATCGAATTTCCGAATCCTGTTGGTTTAGCAGCCGGTCTTGATAAAAACGGTGCTTATATCGATGCGCTGGCGAGCCAGGGCTTCGGCTTTATTGAAATTGGTACAATTACACCACTTCCACAATCAGGGAACCCTGAACCTCGTTTATTTCGTTTACCGAAAGCAAAAGCCATTATTAACCGTATGGGTTTTAACAACGATGGCGTGGATCAGCTGATCGAAAATGTCAAAGCTGCAAAATTTAAGGGTGTACTTGGGATCAATATCGGTAAAAATGCAGTCACACCTGTTGAAAAAGCAGTTGACGATTATCTGATTTGTCTAGAAAAAGTTTATAACTACGCTTCTTATATTACCGTTAATATTTCATCTCCTAACACAAAAAATCTTCGCAGCTTACAAAGCGGTGATGCTTTGACTGAACTGTTAGAGACGCTCAAGAAACGTCAACTCGAGTTGGCGGATGAAAATCAACATTATGTACCCTTAGTACTTAAAGTTGCACCAGATCTAGAACCTGAAGACATTAATTTTATTGCACAACAATTGTTAAAATTTAAAATTGATGGTCTGATTGTCACCAATACGACTTTGTCACGTGAAGGTGTTGAAGGACTTCCGTTTGGTGATGAAGCTGGTGGTCTATCCGGTGCGCCAGTCTTTGAAAAAAGTACGGCATGTTTGGCGGCTTTTGCTAAAGTATTAAACGGTCAAATTCCATTGATCGGTGTAGGTGGTATTTTGTCGGGCGCAGATGCTGTTGCGAAACAAAAAGCAGGAGCAAGCCTTGTACAAGTGTATAGTGGCCTCATATATACAGGTCCGACACTTGTAAAAGACTGCGTAGACGCATTGTAAATATCATGAATGCCATTGATATCTTTATACTGATTATTTTGCTCATTGGAGGGCTTAACGGTTTGCGTCAAGGATTTGTAAAAGCCTTTGCGAACTTCATTGGATGGATTCTTGCACTTGTCATTGCGGCAAAGTATGCAACCGTCCTTGCACCTTCGATGACATCTTTAAGTACAGATCCAGTGGT
This sequence comes from Acinetobacter sp. YH12069, assembly GCF_013419675.1. Classification (NCBI taxonomy): domain Bacteria; kingdom Pseudomonadati; phylum Pseudomonadota; class Gammaproteobacteria; order Moraxellales; family Moraxellaceae; genus Acinetobacter; species Acinetobacter sp. YH12069. Next base: position 131,016 of record NZ_VOZS01000008.1, read on the forward strand.
ACAGAAGATTGCCGCGTTCGCATTTATTGTATTGTTGATTGTAGTCATGACTTGGGTCGCTACATGGTTATTGAACAGTATTTTGAAAACATTAAAACTCGGTCCGTTAAATCGACTGGCAGGTGGTGTTTTTGGAAGCTTAAAAGGATTGTTGGTGGTGCTGATCACTATGCAGGGGCTAGGTCCTTGGGTAGAAAGTTCACCACATTGGAAACAATCGAAAATGGTTCAGTCATTATTGCCATATGCGCCTTGGGCAACCGAATTGTCCAAAGATGCTGCAAATCAAGCACTTCATCATATTCAGTCTGAAGATGCTCAGAAATCTTCAGACCTACCATCTGAGTCGCAGAACAAGCACGGACGTTCTGGATCGGGTGAGTCAACAAATAATCCTTTTTATTAACCCTAGCTTGTCTGCGAGGTTGCTATGTGTGGAGTAGTTGGTATAGCTGGTAAATCACCTGTTAACCAAATGTTGTTTGATGCGTTAACGATGTTACAACATCGTGGACAGGATGCAGCCGGGATCGTAACTTGTCAGGATGGTCGTTTATTCCTGCGTAAAGATACGGGTATGGTGCGTGATGTGTTCCACACACGTCATATGCGTGCATTACAGGGTAATTATGGTATTGGCCATGTTCGTTACCCAACTGCTGGTTCTTCAAGCAGTGCTGAAGCTCAGCCATTCTATGTAAACTCACCTTATGGCATCACGCTTGCACATAATGGTAACTTAACTAATGCTGCTGAAATTCATGATGACTTGTTCAAGACTGACTTACGTCATATGAACACCGATTCAGACTCAGAAGTATTATTAAACGTATTTGCTCACGAATTGCAAAAACGCGCAAAACTTACACCAAGCGCTGAAGATGTATTCCACGTGGTTTCACGTGTGCATGAACGTTGCAAAGGTGGTTATGCGGTTGTTGCTATGATCACCGGTCAGGGCCTTGTGGGTTTTCGTGATCCAAATGGTATTCGTCCATTGATCTACGGTTCGCGTGAGACTGAAAATGGTATGGAATATATCATTGCGTCTGAATCTGTCGCAATTACAGCGCTCGGCTTTAAGGTTGAACGTGATATTGCACCGGGTGAAGCAATTTATATTACTGCTGATGGTGTGATGTCGACTAAGCAGTGTGCAGTAGCCCCTGAATATCGTCCTTGTATCTTTGAATACGTATATTTTGCGCGTCCAGATGCGACTATTGATGGTATTTCAGTTTACAAAGCACGTTTGAAAATGGGCGAAAAACTTGCTCAGAAAATTCTACGTGAATGGGGCGATGAGCACGATATCGATGTCGTGATCCCAATTCCTGATACTTCACGTACTTCGGCGCTAGAGCTTGCAAATACTTTAGGTGTGAAATTCCGTGAAGGCTTCATGAAGAACCGTTATATCGGTCGTACCTTCATTATGCCGGGTCAGCAACTTCGTAAGAAATCTGTGCGTCAAAAGCTTAACCCTGTAGAGCTAGAGTTCCAAGGCAAAAACGTACTATTGGTTGATGACTCGATTGTTCGTGGTACAACTTGTAACGAAATCATTCAAATGGCGCGTGATGCGGGTGCGAAAAAAGTATTCTTTGCGTCTGCTGCACCGATGGTGAAATATCCAAACGTGTACGGGATTGATATGCCAGCCAAATCTGAACTGATTGCGTCTGAACGTAGCGTTGAAGAAATTCGTGAAATTATTGGTGCTGATCGCCTAATTTTCCAAGACTTGGAAGATCTAAAATCTGCTGTTCGCACCAAGAAAGTCCCTGAGTTACAAGACTTTGATTGCTCGGTATTTGATGGTAAATATGTGGCAGGTGGTATTGATGCTGAATATTTGGCAGCATTAGAGCGTAAGCGTAATGACTCTGCAAAAAATGAAAAGCCAGCTTATATCGATGTCAACATTGATGCGGCTTCTGTGGATTTAACAGGTGTTCGCGAAGAATAATCTGCTGAAAACACACTGAAAAAGCGGGAATTTCCCGCTTTTTTCATTTATGATGAGCAAACAAAAGACAATGTAGCTTAAGGGTATTACATTGAGACGTGTGGGTTATGATTTTATAAAAAACAAAAATATGTTTTGGCCTGTCACCATGTGTATGGCGGCAGTGTTTTTGACCGTCGCAATTATTAATGTAATTGTCGGTTTAATTGTGGATTATTATGATTCCACTCAGTCTATCTATTGGCATGTCCTTAGCCCATTTTTAGTGGCGGCTGTGCTGCTGATTATGTTGGTTTCAGTTCTCTATGATTTTTACACCTTTCGCTTAGGTGGTTATTCACTTGCCAAACAGTTAGGTGCGCGTCGTCTGAGTCTGATAGAAAGTATTCCAGAAGAAAGTGTTGCACTGCGTATGACTGAGCAGCTGGCAGATACCTTTCTAATCGATACTCCCGCACTTTATGTCCTACCTGATGAAGTGGGCGTGAATGCGCTCACCGCTGGTTTTAGCCCTCGAGATACATCGATCATTTTAACTTGGGGTGCCTTACAAACCTTAGATGAGATGGAAATGTATGGTTTGCTGAGCCATGAATTTAATAAAATCTTGTCGGGCGAAGCTGCAGAAAATACCCGTTTGAAAATCTTATATAGCGGGTTGACGACCTTTAGTCAGTGGGGCAGTAAAATTGCAAAACGTGGCTTCTATAAAAATGGACAAGCACGGGACAATAAGTTTGAAACCCTCTTTGTAGCGATTGGCGCGGTCATTTGGTTGATCGGAAGCTTGGGTGTTTTGATTTCCCGCTTTATTAAATATATCTCTTTGGGTTCTCGAACCTATCGCAATGATCAGAAAACCAAACGTCTGATTCAAAATGATGCCAATATTCAAACCTTATTAAGGATTTATGTGCATCATTCAGGTTCGCAAATTCATAGTGAATATGCGGAATCGATTTCTCATATGTGTTTTGCAAACTCACTCAGTCCGCAAAACTGGATGAATATTCATCCGAGTATTGAACAGCGCATTTTTGAATTAAATCCAGCGCTCATTCATGATTTACAACTAGAAAATTTAAAAAAACTGCGAAACCAACCGCTATTTTATTTATTCCGTTCACTAGAAGAAGCTAATCCAGATGTTGCAACACCATGGAATTCGCCACAACCATTGCCTTTACTGCGCTTATCACCGATTAGTTTTGCGATAAGAGATGCAATTAAACCGTTGAACCCCGAGATTCGTGAAAATTGGCAAAGACCTGAATTAATCCAACGTGCCTTACAAACAGCAACGGGTTCGCGTGAGGTCATGGTTGCGATTTTAATGATTCGTCAGTACCGAGAGTTTATTCCGACTGAAGCTGAGGTGAGTCGTGCGATTGTAGATGCCTTATTGAATCTTGATGGTCGTGTGCATATCTCAATTTTTCATGAAGCATGTAAAAATATTGGCACCATGCCTGCGACGATTTCTCGGCAGTTCTTAACCAAGCTTGCTAAGATTATTCAAGAAGATGGTGAAATTGGTCTACTCGATGCCTTGCTACTTGAAACAGTGAAATATGAGTTAAATCTTTTGCCTGCACATACACCTACATCATTAGAAGATGTAAAACCGAGTATTGTGCGTTTGATTGATGCCTTGTTGCATGTGCAACAAATTAACAGTGATAACCAGCTCGAAGTACGTGAAAAAATCCTCAATCGAATCTTAACGAAAGAAGAACTAGAGTTTTATCGTGATATTTCTGATGAGCCAATAGACTTGGCTGAAATCCTAAATGATATTTCAGGATTGTTGCTGCGTGAGCGTTTAAGCATCCTTGGGGTTGCAGAAGTATGTCTATGGAATGATCGAATTATCACGCAAGATGAGTTGGATGTTTTGCAGTTGCTATATTGGCGTATTGGATTTGAATCGGCTGAAATGGTTGAATTAATGCAAAAGAAGAATAGTTTAATGATCGTATAATTGTTTATAGCTGCTTGATTTATGAATAGATTGTGGGGGGAATCAAAAGTAGCTTGAGCGATTCTACTAAATCATTAAAGAAATAGAGTGGTCTAATTGCTTTATAAAAGTTCAGCAAAAAAGTGTGAATCCCGTTAGAATATCAAGCCTTGAATAGGTGAAAATGAAAGCATGATTGGGCATCAGCGAAGCATAATGGCGGCAATGGGAATTGATGTATGGATTCCTCAGGCGGCACCGTGTCAGCAATTTAGCTCAAATATTTGGCGAGATCAGGCGGCTCCTGAAATAGTCTCTGAAATTCTACTCAAAAATGCGCCTCAGCCAACGCCTGTTCCATCACAGACTGAGCTTAAAAAGAACGTTGATGTTGTTATAAATCAACCTGTAGAAGCACCTAAAGATGAACCTAAGGGTGTTGAGCCTGTTGAAGTTCGTCCGATTGTTCAAATCCCTTCGTTTAACTTAGAAGCCATCTGTTTAATGCACTGTGTCATTGTCATTGATGCCACAGAATTAACGGCAGAGCAGCAAGTTTTGTGGAGCAATATTCAGCGCGCAGTCAGTGCCGATTTCTTTGCTTTACAGTGGCCATTTGGTTGGGTGAATTTGCAAGATGGTCGTGGTGCAGCATCTTATGTACAAGGTTTTATCGATGCGATGAGCTTGGATAAAAATGTCATTTGCCTAGGCGATATTCCGCATTTAGAGCATGCGAAGGTGTATCCATTGGCATCTTTGCAGCAAATGATTGAACAGCCTTTATTGAAAAAACGCCTATGGCAATTTATGCAAAAAAAAAGTAGTGGTTTTTAGTCAAATAGATCAAGAAATAATTCAACGTTTAGAACAGCAATTTAAAGTTTTCCAAATTAGCCCTAAATTGGGCGATGTGAATCAGCAAATTCTTGAGCATTCAAAAGATGCTGACGCCATGATTGGTGCGGGACGTTTGTTGAATGCTTCAAATTTAGCCCATGCATCACAATTAAAAGTCATCTCAAGTGTAAGTGTAGGTTATGACAACTATGATCTAGCATTTTTAAATCAAAAAAATATCTGGTTGAGTCATACACCACATGTGTTGACAGAAACTACAGCAGATTTAGCATTTACCTTATTGATGAGTGCGGCACGTAAAGTGCCTGTATTGGATCAATGGACCAAACAAGGGCAGTGGAAGCGTACAGTGGGCCCTGAGCAATTTGGCATGGATGTCTTTGCAAAACTATTGGTATTATTGGCTTAGGACATATTGGCGCAGCCATTGGGCGTCGTGCTCGCTACGGCTTTAATATGAATGTACTCTATCATAATTGCCGAGAAAAAATTGAATTGGCTGAATCGTTATCAGCGCAATATTGCCATTTGGATGATTTGTTGCAACGTGCTGACTTTGTGGTCGTTGCAGTGGATTTAAATGCAGAATCGAAAGCTTTAATTGGTGAACGTGAGTTGGCCTTGATGCAATCGTATGCGGTATTGGTCAATATTTCACGCGGTTCAGTGATTGATGAAGCCGCATTAATCGATGCATTAAGTCGTGGTCAAATTTTTGCAGCAGGCTTAGATGTTTATGAGCAAGAGCCGCTTCAAGAATCGCCATTATTTACATTAGCCAATGTCGTGACATTACCCCATGTGGGTTCAGCAACAGCGGCAACCCGTAAACGTATGGCAGAGTTGGCTTATCAAAATCTAGTGGATGTTTTGGTACATGAGCGCGCGCCACGCTATGTGGTCAATCCAAAATTTGAATAAACAATCACAACAGTTTTCTCCATAATTCACCAAAATTCAATGCTATATTCGATGAAGTACGAATATGAAATTTAGAGAATAGACTTTGAAAAAGATTTTACTGGCATGTGGTCTCGGGCTTTGTTCGACATTGGCGCAGACGCAGTCCGTAGATTTTAGTTCATCCCCACAATTTTCTGTGCCTGAAATAGGTAGTGGCGTCGGCTTGTTGGATCAACAAAAAGAACGTGTCATTGGTGAGAAAGTGTATCGTGAGGTGCATCGTCAACTTCCTGTGACTGAAAATCCGTGGATGGAAGATCGTCTTTTATCTGTCTTTACGCATATTTTGAGCCAAACCCAACTCAACCAACCGGTCGGTTTGTTATTAATTAATGATCCACAAATTAACGCTTTTGCTGTGCCGGGAGGTTTATTTGCATTAAATGCTGGATTAATTAATTCAGCTCGCAACATGGATGAAGTGGCAGGGGTGATGGCGCATGAAATTGCACATGTCTCACAACGTCATTACAGTCGTTCACAAGAAGCTTTTAAAGGGCAAGGTTTATTGTCACTAGCCGGTATTTTGGTCGGAGCCTTGGTGGCCTCACAGGCAGATGGTGATGTAGGTGCGGCTGTAATGATGGGTTCACAAGCCGCTTTGATGGATAAACAGCTAACCTATAGCCGCAATCAAGAACGTGAAGCAGACCGCATCGGGATGCAGTATATGTACCGTGCAGGATACAATCCGCAAAGCATGGCTGACTTTTTTGAAGTGATGCATCGCTCTACGAGTCGAGTGAGCTTTCTGCCTGATTTTTGGTTGACACATCCTTTAACCACGGAACGTATGAGCGAGGCGCGCTTACGTGCCAATCAGTTGCCTCAAGTTAAAACTAGTTTGGTTGATCAAGATTTTGAAATTCTGCGCTGGTATAGTCGAGTATTGTCAGGTCAGGCGACTGAATTGCAATTAAATGCGATGGTGGCGCAAAAGAATTATGCAGCTGAGTTGGCTTTGGTGAGCTTGCATATTAAACAAGGCGACTTTAGTGCTGCTCAAAAGTTATTGAATGAAGCGGCAAAACAAAATGCATCGCATGCACTTTTTACTATTTTGCAGACCGATGTGCTGTTGGGACAAAACAAAGCGGCTGAAGCCGTGAACGCTGTGAAAAGTTCGGCAATCATCATGCCTGAAAATCGTGCATTAAATTATAAATATGCAGAGGCTTTGATTCGAAACAAAGAATATGCACAAGCACAACTGATTCTACAGCGATTTTTACAAGCAAATCCGCGTGACTTGAGTGGTTGGCGACTGATGTTGCAAATGGCTGATGCAGACAAAGATGCAAGCTTCCGTTCGGTCAATGTGCTGCGCTATCGAGCTGAAGTAGAGTATTGGGGTGGGGATGAAGAACGCGCGATTAAATCTTTGCTACAGGCGCAGCGCATCGCCAAAGACTCGAAAAGTCTTTCTGCGAAAATCAAGCAACGTGTAGACGAAATGCAAAATGAACGGAAATTAAAAATATAAAGATTTCAAATGTGATGCACTTATCTATGTCGATTATAAAGTGCAAATTGTAGTTTTAGTGGCTTGGATTAATCAGTGTAAACTAGCTGGATGTAAAATGTTTATGATTAAGAACTTACAAATGAAAAATATGATTTTGGCGGCCTGTCTGTTGGGCTTAGCAACGAATATTGCAGCAGCGAGCGCAGAGCAATATGTGATCGCTGTGAATGATATTAACGAAAAATATAAAACCGATGTACGACAATTTTTTAGTCAGTTAGACCCACAGCAACAGGGATTTAAAGCAGACCAGCAAGTGAAATACTGCGGTATTGTTCAGACTTATGTAAATGATCTATATCGTGCTGCAGACGAAAATCGTGCATTTTTAGATCGTGAGTACCGTAATATGAATAAGCAGGATGTGATTCAGCAGGTGATCGCATCAAAAGAGATGCAATTATTAAAAAAATATAATGTGCAATGTACCCTAAATTAAAAATAAATTTATAAGCATTTTAAATCATCACGAGAAACTGAATAAAAATGAAACTCAATGATTTTGATATGCGTCATGGCAGAATTACGCTTCAGTTGATTCAGCGTCACGATGCAAAAGCACTTTATGAGGCGATCTGTCAAAGTATAGAAACCTTACGAATGTTTCCTGCAAGTTTGGCTTGGTCTTTACAAGAACCTAATTTAGATGCTTCATTGGCATTTTGTGATTCGAGAGTGTTGGCTGCGTTAAATCAGGAAAATTTTGTTTATGTGATTCGTGAGCAACAGTCGCATAACTTTTTAGGTGTCATGGATATTCATCAAATCAATTGGTTGGAAAACCAAGCTGCTGTTGGATTTTGGGGAAATGTTGAATTTAAAGGGCAGGGTTTGATGACTGAAGCCTTGCAGTTATTTGTGGATCAATTATTGAATGATCTGGGATTTCAGCAATTAAATGCTTTTGTAGATGCAGAAAACAAGCAAGCACGACGTCTATGTGAACGAGCAAATTTTAGATTGATTGAAATCGAACAAGCTGCAATTCAAAATCCAGTAGATGGAAGTTGGCGAGATATTTGTAAGTATGAAATCGTTAGATGATAAAGAAAAATAAATGATGTATGGATTTGAATTTTTTTTGAATTTGGATAATTTGGCTATTTAAGTCATCAGCGTACTTAAATAGACCAAATCAAACAATATAGATGAAAGATTAAGAGAGTTTCGCTTTAATTTTAGCTGAAACTTGTGCAGGATCGGCACGTCCGGCTATGAGCGGACGTAGAGAGTTCATCACCTTACCCATATCTTTCATGCTAGTAGCTTCTTGCGCAGTAATCGTTTGCGCAATGATGGAATCAAGTTCTTCCTCAGTCATAGCTTCTGGTAGAAATTGAGATAACACCTCAATCTCGGCTTGTTCCTTACTAGCTAAATCATCTCGGTTTGCACCTAAAAAGGCTTTAACCGATTCTTTGCGTTGTTTGATTTGCTTTTCAATGACCGCAAGAACTTGCTTATCGTCAAGCTCTATGCGCTCATCGACTTCGATTTGCTTGATTGCTGCCTGTAGACTACGTATTACCGTTAACTTATCCATTTCTTTAGCACGCATAGCGGCTTTTAAAACTTCAGTTATTTGGTTTTTTAAAGTAGTCATTTATCTTGTCCAGGTTAGTCAATCAATCACAAATTAATCTTAGTAAAGGCGAGTAGTACGTACTGATTCGCGAGCCAATTTCTTTTGGTAGCGTTTAACAGCAGCAGCTTTTTTACGTTTACGTTCTTGAGTTGGTTTTTCGTAGAATTCACGTTTACGAACGTCAGCAAGAACACCTGCTTTTTCGCATGAACGTTTGAAACGACGGATAGCTACGTCTACTGGTTCGCCTTCTTTCAATTTAACTTGTGGCATGAAGAATCCTCATTAAGTTATGGATAAGATCTCGGGTCGAATTACCCTTGATCACAAGTGAAGGTCAGTATTTTACTCATTTACATCTCATATCACAAGTCTATAATAGGTTTCGCAATATTTTGAAATGGGCAAAAGGCAGTTTAATGATCGTTTTAGGCTTGGAAACTTCGTGTGATGAAACAGGACTCGCACTCTACGATAGTGAGCAAGGATTACGCGGACAAGTATTGTATAGCCAAATCAAACTGCATGCAGAATATGGTGGTGTGGTACCTGAATTAGCTTCACGTGACCATGTGCGTAAGTTAATTCCGTTATTAAAACAATTGCTTGAAGAAAGTCAGATGGATAAATCTGAAATTGATGCCATTGCATATACTCGCGGGCCGGGCTTGATGGGTGCATTAATGACAGGCGCATTGTTTGGTCGTACATTGGCATTTGCACTGAATAAACCTGCAATTGGTGTACATCATATGGAAGGTCATATGTTGGCGCCGCTGTTGTCTAAAACTCCACCAGAATTTCCATTTGTGGCACTTTTAGTCTCTGGCGGACATACTCAATTGATGGCTGCTTATGGAATTGGTCAATATGAATTATTGGGTGAGTCGATTGATGATGCAGCAGGTGAGGCATTCGATAAAGTCGCTAAAATGATGGGTCTACCATACCCAGGTGGTCCAAATATTTCGAAATTGGCGATCAATGGCGACATCAATGCCTTTGAATTTCCACGTCCAATGCTACACCAAGGCTTAGATTTTTCATTTAGTGGTTTAAAAACTGCCGTTTCAGTTCAATTGAAAAAAGTTGAAGGCGAAGGTCGTGAGGCGGATATCGCTGCATCTTTCCAAGAAGCGTTGGTTGATACATTGGTGAAAAAATCAGTCAAAGCCTTAAAACAAACTGGTTTAAAACGTTTAGTTATTGCCGGCGGTGTAAGTGCAAACAAGCGTTTACGTGAGCGCTTAGAAGCTGACGTGGCAAAAATCCGTGCAAATGTGTTTTATGCAGAACCTGCACTGTGTACAGATAATGGCGCAATGATTGCGTTTGCAGGTTATCAGCGTCTTAAAGCGGGTCAGTATGATGGTTTGTCTGTTACAACTACACCGCGTTGGCCGATGACGGAATTAAGTAATCCAAACGAAGCGTAAAAATCGTTAAAAAAAGAACCGCATTTGCGGTTCTTTTTTTAATCTAAATTTGAAAATAACTGCGCGCTGCTGATTTTTCGCATAAATCCTGCACGTTTTAATGCCAATGTCACCATGTTGGTATTGCAAGATTGAATGCCTTCAAAATTACCAAGATCTTCTGTAATGAGTTTCCATAAATCACTTGAATCATTACATAGGACATGCCAGAAAAATTGTGAATCTCCACTAATGCCAAATAGGCAGCGTGTGTTTTTAAGTTCAGACAAGGTCTTGGCAATTTGATTTGCTGCATCTGGACGAGCTTTAATCAAAATAATCGCTTCGGACTTATAGCCCATCAAACTGGGTTCTACATCGACACGAATGTTGAAAATGCCTTCTTCCAATAAATCATTCAATAATTTCTGAGTTTTATGTTCACTGAGTTCGATTTGCTCTGCCAAACTTTTAATAGATGAACGCCCATCAATAGACAGAGCATGAATCAGTTTTAACTCTATTTCAGTCAAACTTCTAAAATTGACGTTTTTATCGCTTGTACCTTCTAAAGCTTTGGGTTTGCTGGCCCAAGTAAATGGTTTTAATACGGCTTGGGTTTCTACGGTTTTAATATCCGGAATATGCGTAACAAAATCATGCATCCAAACAGAGAGATCGGCGGCCTTTTCTAATCCAATTTCAAGGAAAATATCGGCAAGTCCTGTGGTTAGAAAAACAATGCGTACTTCTGGACGGTTTGCAAAAAATTGCGCAACTTCTTTTTCCTTCCCAAATTTCACACTGATCCAGACATGAACGGTGTAACCCTTATTAACAACCACAGGATTTAATTCAATTGCAGTTCGTATAACTTGGTCATCTAGCAACTTACCTAGACGTCGAGACAACTTTTTTTCAGGGACATCACTAATCTGGCTCAGTTCTCGCCATGATCCTCTCGGATTGGAGATAAGAGCTTTGATGCATGCAGTATCGATTTCGTCGAAACTAAAAGATTCACTCATGATGATTGACTTGTCTAAAAACTAATTATAATCTAAATTTAAGTCTAGAAAATAAAATAAAACCTGTATTTATGTCTAAATATTAAATGAGACGCTTATGGATGAGTCAAAAATGCAAAACTCAATTTCCACACAAGGAAATGTATCACAAAAGAAAGTTATTCTTGCAGGAACTGTAGGAAATGCTATTGAATGGTTCGATTGGACGATTTATGCAACTTTTGCAGTATTTTTCGCGAAACAATTTTTCCCTTCAGATGATCCAACTGCATCCTTGCTTGCGACCTTCGCAATTTTTGCTGTAGGTTTCTTCATGCGCCCATTAGGTGGAATCGTATTGGGTATCTTTTCTGACCGCTATGGTCGAAAAGCAGCTTTGGCCGCAACCATCATAATGATGGCAGGTGGTTCTTTGATGATAGGTCTTTCACCAACCTATGAATCAATTGGTATTTTTGCGCCGATTATTTTGGTATTAGCGCGATTACTTCAGGGTTTATCTTTGGGTGGTGAGTTCGCTTCAGCGGCAACTTATCTTTCAGAGATGGCACCGAAAAATAAACGCGGATTCTATTCAAGCTTTATGTTTTTCAGTTCAGCGATTGGTATTTTGATGGCCTCAGGTCTTGCTTGGGCTTTAACAAGTACTTTAACTGAAACGCAAATGAGCGAATATGGATGGCGTATTCCGTTTATTTTGGGTGCGATTGGCGGCTTGGTGGGTATGTGGATTCGTAAATCAGTACCTGATAGCGAAATAACCCATAAAAAAGAATCAGTAAAAAATCCTTTGGTTGTACTGGTTAAACGTCATCCGAAAGAAACGCTTCGTATTGTGGGTATTTCTATCTTAACAACATTTGCATTCTATATTTTTGTGGTCTATGTCCCGACCTATGCCATTAAAGTTTTAGGCGCAGAGCCACAAACAGCCTTTGCTGCAAATACTGTTGGCTTAATTATCTTTATGTTGTGTCAGCCTGTGTTTGGCTGGCTATCAGACAAAATTGGGCGTAAACCACAGTTGATCGTATTTGCCGTGGGATATTTAGTGTTCTTTTATCCAATCATTAAATGGATGGATGGTACTTTTGTATCTATTTTATTGGTCGAGCTTTTTGGCTTGGTTTTATATGCTTTATATACAGCCATTGGCCCAGCAGTCATGTCTGAACAGTTTCCGACAGAAGTTCGTGCAGTTGGCATTGGCGCACCCTACAACTTGATGGTGGCTTTACTCGGCGGCACAACACCGTATGTGCTAACTTGGCTACAAAGTATTGGTAAACAAGATTATTTCTACTTTATGGTATTGGTTGGCGCATTATTAACATTAATCACATTTATGAAAATGCCTGAAACGGCAGGAAAAGGTTTGGAAGATATAAAATGAATATTGTGAATTTATCTGCACTTGAGCTTGGTCGCCAGATTGCCTGCAAAAAGATAACTTCAGTAGAGACAGTTCAATTTTATATTGATCGAAACCAAACATTTAAACATCTAGATTGTATTTCGGAATTATTCGAAATCGAGGCTTTGCAACAGGCACAACATTTAGATGAGTTGCTTCAGCAAGGCACACGATTGAGTCCATTTCATGGTGTGCCAATTTTACTAAAGGATAATCTGGATGTAGCGGGTCATATCACCTATGCAGGTACGATTTATTTAGATCAAAAAGCGCAAGCGAACTGTAAACTGGTTGATCAATTGCAAGATTTAGGTTTTGTGATTTTAGGTAAAACTAAAATGACCGAGTTGGCTTTTGGTTTGTCTGGTCAAAATCCAATGCAAGGCACACCTAAAAACCCGTGGGCAGAGCAGCAATTTGCACCGGGTGGATCATCTTCAGGTTCAGCGGTTGCTGTGGCTAGTGGTCTTAGTCCTATGGCCTTTGGTGGTGATACAGGTGGTTCGATTCGTACACCAGCAGCATTAAATGGCATATTTGGTTTTAAACCTTCAGCCCATAAAATTGCCGACACGGGTGCAGTACCTTTATCCAAAACTTTAGATACTCTAGGGCCTTTTGCACGATTTGCAGATGATATTAGCGCTTTAGTCAATGTATTGATGGATGTAGATGTTGGAGCGGCATCAAGTCAAAATGTAATTTATGCTTTAGATGAATCTGCATTTCCATATCCGCTTGAGCCTGAGGTATTAACCCTTTGGCGCGAAGGGCTAAAACGCATTGAATCATTGGGAATCGAAATTAAAAACTGGCAACCACCTGCACATTTCGATTTTCATGATTTATCGGACCGGACGTCTGACATTATTGCTTATGAAAGTTATTTATATCATGGCGATACAGCTGAAAATGCTGAAACACAGATGTGGGAATTAGTTCGTCAGCGTGTGCTGCGCGGTAAGAGTGTTACACAGGAAAAATACGAGTCATTGATTGCACAGCGAACTGAGTTTCAGCAAACATTTAAAGCTTCTTTAAATGGTCAATGTTTGCTGTTTCCAGTGAGCCCATTCCTTGCAGCTGTGTCTAGCTCAATGGATATCGAGTTTAGTCATGTGGGTGAATACACGCGTCCATTTAACTATTTAGATGCACCAAGTTATGCTTTTCCAATGGCTCAAAGTGAAAGCGGACTGCCGATGGGTATTCAGTTGGTTTCATATCAAGCTAATGATATTAATGTGGTAAACACAGTGCAGAAAATTGTCAATGGTTTAGGTATTCGTTCTGTGCTTCCACCTATTTGTCAGAATTAAAGAATCATTTGTCATATTCAATTATAAAGAACCGCTATTGCGGTTCTTTTTTTATTTAGTTTTTTGGCTCTAGGCTTGTTTAAGTTGTTCTGACCCAATCCAATGCTTTGAAAACTGATAAGCAGCACGCCCCGAACGTTGCCCACGACCTTGACACCAACGTAGTGCCTCAGCACGCGCTTCATCTGTCCATGGCATTGCAGCTTTAGCCAAATAATGTTCAACAATTTCTAAATATAAATTTTGATCCATTGGGTAAAACGACAGCCACATCCCAAAGCGGTCAGAAAGAGATATTTTTTCTTCAATCGCTTCCTGTGGGTGGAGCTCGGTATATTGAGGAACATCTACCTTAGTTACAGGTGTATTTTCATGCATGAATTCAGGCAATAAATGACGACGGTTACTGGTAGCATAAATAATAAAATTACTTGAACCTGATTGTAATGAACCGTCCAAAACACTTTTTAAACTGCGATAGTTTTCATCTTCAGCATTGAATGCCAAATCATCACAATACACGATAAATTTTTCAGGGCGCTTTTCAATTAACTTTTGGATTTCTGGCAAATCAGATAAATCATCACGCTCAATTTCAATTAAACGTAAACCTTGATCTGCATAATGGGTCAGTAGGGCACGGACGATGGATGATTTACCTGTACCACGAGAGCCAGTGAGTAAAACATCATTGGCAGGTAAGCCTTTTATAAACTGTAAAGTGTTTTGAATCACTTTTTCTTTTTGACGCTCAATTCCTTTTAAGTCTTCTAAATACATGACTTTGGGCTGTTGAATGGCTTTAAGCTGTTTATCTTGCCATTTGAACGCGATACTCGAAAAATCGGGTGCTTGTTTAAGCTCAGGCAAACTGTGCTGTAGTTGTAACAGTACAGTAGATAGCGATTGAAGGATGTTGTCAGGTAAATCAATTGTAGCCATGATAAGTCAGCTTGTCGTGTCTTGTTGTTGGTTAGTATATGACAGCAGTGTACATCAATAATGCAGTTATAATCGCCTAAATATGTCAAAGTTTAATGATTGTTCTGGGAGATCAGCGCTATTCGAACAACCAAAAAGTTGTTATAAATCTAGCTGAGTGAACAGTTTAAAGTGTGCTGAGGGATAGTCATGTTGTTTACAGGGTTTTCAAAAAGTATTAATCCACATCAGGCATATCGGATAAAAAAATTAAAGCGTCAGCTCGACCGTGCTGAATGTTATGAAGAATGGAAAGATATCGCACTTAAAATAGACGAAGAATCGGGTGCGCAAGAATGGAAATTCGATAATAGTTCACCGTATTTTGATGCAGAAATTATTACTCATCGTTTAGGGTTGCTGAGACGATATCGAGCTCAGAAACGTACTCGAGATTTGATGTATATTTTAAGTGAAGGTTTAACTTATGATGTGGGCAATATTGCCCATCCCTTGCTGTTTACAGTAGCCTACGTCGGCACCAAAAAAATTATTGAAGACTATGTTGATGAGGTGAGTCAAAGTTTGGCTTTTATCGCATCCGAAGAATGCGTTTGTCTCAATGCCGCACAAAAAATTGAATTTTTTGAACAAAGCCAAAAAGCGTATGGTCAACCTGTTTTGATGTTTTCAGGCGGTTCAACTTTAGGTTTGTTTCATACCGGTGTGTGTAAAGCACTGATGGAACAAGATTTAATGCCAAAAGTTCTGTCTGGTTCCAGTGCTGGCGCCATTATGACCGGGATGTTGGGTGTATCTAAACCGTCAGAATTTACCAATTTATTAAACGGACAAAACTTCTTTAGTGAGGCATTTCACTTCCGTAAATTGACTGAATTAGTGCAGGGTAATGGCGGTTTGGCAGATGTAAAATATCTGAAAAAGTTTTTGGTTGAAAACTTAGGTGACTTAACTTTTGCCGAAGCATATAAGCAATCAGGTTTACATATCAATGTGGCAGTTGCACCTTATGATGCATCACAAGATGCAAGAATTATGAATGCCTATACATCACCAGATTTGTTGGTATGGAGTGCGGTGCTGGCATCATGTGCAGTGCCTATTCTATTTCCACCGGTACGACTGACCAGTAAGCGTTATGACGGGCAATTTACGCCATATATGTCGGCAACGCGTTGGGTAGATGGGAGTGTGCGCAGTGATTTCCCACAGGAGAAAATGGCGCGTTTATATAATATTAATTACAGTATCGCCAGTCAGGTCAATCCGCATATTGTGCCGTTTATGCAGGATGATGTTTCACGCTTTCGTAAAAGTATGTTGAGTTGGCCTGAGCGGATCGTTCGTCGTCAAGGTAAGGTGATTAGTAAAGGGGTGATGGATTTTGCCCGTGAGCGTGCAGGAAGTATTCCACCTGTTAGACGTTTGCTTGATCACGGTTATGGCGTGGTGGATCAGCGTTACTATGGCGATGTCAATATTGTTGGTAAATATGGCTTAAGACACTATAGTTATATGTTGCAAAATCCTCGACCTTATCTGTTTAAGGTCTTGCAGCGTGAAGGTGAAAGAGCGACATGGCCGAAGATTTCATTAATCGAAACGCAAGCTCGCATCGGTAAGACCATTCAGCATTGTTTGGAATTATTAAATTATCAAAATGAACCCAGTCAACGACATGCAGAGTTTATTGCAGTTTAAATCCACGGATTTAACGCAAATCATTTATGAGCCAAAAACCAAATCCAAAAGTTTGGTTTTTGGCCGTCGTCTATATCAATTTCAATTCAATCAACAACTTTATTGGCTCAAGGCGCAAGTCAGTGACAGCAGCCTTGAACATGTAGCTAGTTTTGGTCATGAAATTGAGCTGTACCAGCTATTCAATCAAGCGTCTACACAAAACAGTATCACGCTACCTTTTCAAGTGATAAAACAGTCGTATCTCAGTATTCAGCAAGAGCCTATTGATCGCTTATTAATACTGCCGAATGCTGAGCCTTGGTTCTTACAGCCTGCATCGAGTTTGAGCATCGAACAGGTGAGGCAGGTGCTATGGCAAGCTCTCGATGTGGTTGAACGATTAAGCTTGCACGGTTGGATACATGCAGATTTAAAACAAGAGCATTTTGTGGATTGGCAAGGGCGGTGCAGACTCATCGACTTTGAGCAAGCGCTACCATTAGATTTTGATCAGCAAAATGCCTTAACTGCGACACCACGTTATATGGCTCCAGAACTTTTCCATGGACAAGCGAAATCTTTGCACAGTGATATCTATGCGCTGGGGATTATTTTCTTGGAATGGCTGACATCACAGCGTTTAGAGGCGAAAAACTATCAAGATTGGGCCTATTTACATTGCCAACGCTTAAAGCTTGATCTGCCAATGCAATATCAAGGGTTTAGTCAGCTATTGCAACACATGTTGATGAAGCAAAAAAATGACAGATTGGTGGATTTTTATCGCTTAAAAAGCGACTTAGTTGCTGAATTTGCTTAAGAAAAATACAAAAAAAGCACTATTGTTTTTTATTTAAACAAACAAGATGCTTTTTTATAAAAAAGGCTTGTCATGTAGGGGTGATCTCTATAATATACACAGCCATCGGGGACGTGGCGAAATTGGTAGACGCACTGGATTTAGGTTCCAGCGCCGCGAGGTGTGAGAGTTCGAGTCTCTCCGTCCCCACCACTGAATTACTAAACATGAGTTTGGTAATGAAGGTTACAGAGGATTGGTGTAATGGTAGCATGACGGTCTCCAAAACCGTTCGTCAAGGTTCGAATCCTTGATCCTCTGCCAAGTTTTAAAAAGTCTGACATTGTCAGCAACCCTGTTGGGGACGTGGCGAAATTGGTAGACGCACTGGATTTAGGTTCCAGCGCCGCGAGGTGTGAGAGTTCGAGTCTCTCCGTCCCCACCACTTAATTTATTAAGTTGCCAAATAAACAGGTTTTTAAAACAAATTAAAGTCTGACATTGTCAGCAATCCTGTTGGGGACGTGGCGAAATTGGTAGACGCACTGGATTTAGGTTCCAGCGCCGCGAGGTGTGAGAGTTCGAGTCTCTCCGTCCCCACCATTAGATTAAGCAAGGTTTTATACCTTGCTTTTTTGTTTTTGAAATTCGAAAAAAATCAGTGTCTCAAACGTGGTTTTTTTGAAGACATAATCTAATGAAATAAATCTAATGAAAGATGATGAACCAGGAGATACAGCAAGATGTCTAATCTTGCTTTTTTATTGTCTGAAATTTAAATCAATAAAAATGTGTCAGCAACATCAAAGGTAAAAAAAAGCCCGCATATACGGGCAAGTTTTTTAAATGCGGATTCGAATCAATCGAATTAAATCATTTATTTCAAATCGTTCGAATAAATTATAGAGAAGATTATGCCTTTAAATGATCTTCAAACTCTTCACCGAGCTGCATGGCCAAAGCATTACCAGACAAATCTACAGTCACTAAACCATATTCTTTTTTAAAACTGAATGTAAATCCACGATTATCTGCCAGTGTACGAACAGAATATCCTAACTTTTCTAACCAAAGACGGAAGGCAACTAAATTTTTTGCTTTAACCACTTTTTTCACGAGCGAACTCCTTATCAATCATTAAAATATTAAATAGGGGTGTCAAAATATTTTTTAAAGGGGAAATGGAAAACTTTTTTTAAAATATGAAATTTTGATGGATAAATAAACAGATTATCGGCTTGTAAACTGTATAAATTCATTTAACTCGCTGTTTTATAACAAGCTAAACTTAATGTAAGTAAATATAACGTATTTTAGAAATTTGGGTTTTAACTGCTGGCTTAAAATCTATCCTATGCGTATAGAGAAGCTGTGTGCAAAATAAGCGATGACTTAACTTAGAAAGTATAGTGGATTAGGTGTGCAGTATTGATTGCAAATAAAGACTTGTTCACAGCCAAATTAACTGGATAGGTGAGCATGCAAAGCTATTTCTCATCAAGATTTGTCGAAATGCTTTTATACTATGTCCCATTGATATAAATAGATTGAATGCATGCAAAACATTGAGCACGATGTCAAAGCAAAAATTGAACAGATGCAACAAGCGGGGCAGACGCCTATTGCGGTGATGCTTGGACATGAAGATTGGTTGGTCTTTTCGGAGCAATCCAAAGTGGCATATACGCCTTTTGGCAGTGCGCGACTTTATCAGCCTGCATTAGGTGGCTTATTGATGGTGCGTATCGATGAAATGCAAGCGGTTCGAGTTGTGACTCAAGCTGAATTGGACGAATTTGCTGCAAGCAATCAAATTTTATAAATATAAAATGATAAATCGACCCGAAACATTCATCACAAATAAAACAGTATATTTGTGATGAAATTTAAAATGCTTATACCTCTCAATCCAATTAAAAATTGTCTTTAAGTTCTCTTAAGCGCTGAAACGCTTCAACACTTTCTGCACGTAAAAATGGATTGGTTTCTAGTTCTAATTCAATGCTGCTTGGCAAAGTACATTTCCCGAGCATGCGTAGGGATTCAACCTCATCAAACCGCTGTTGTATGGCAAGGTTGTCAGGTTCAACATGCCGCGCAAACTGCGCATTCGATAGGGTGTATTCGTGAGTACAATACACTTGAGTTTCAGCAGGGAATGCGGCTATACGGTTCAAGGAATCGTACATTTGTTGAAAGGTGCCTTCAAATACACGTCCACAGCCCATAGCAAATAATACATCGCCACAGAAAAGTGTATGAATGTCATCGATAAAATATACGATATGACCGAGGGTGTGGCCGGGCGTTGCTGTTATTTCAACTTCAAGACCATGAAATTCAAAACGGTCATTATGATCGAGAGGAAAATTCACCCATGGAATACGGCTTAATTCTGCACGGGGGCCGTAAACGGCAATGTTTTTATTTTGAATAAGTTCAGGTACACCACCGACGTGATCTTTATGCCAATGCGTTAGCCAAATTTGCGTAAGATTGAGCTGATATACCTGACAATAGCGCTCGACCAAAGCGGCTTCAGTAGGATCTACTGCAATGACATCATGGCTTTCGGTGTGCTCAAGCAGCCAAATATAATTTTGCAGTGAATTTTTGACATCCAATGTATGTATTTTAAACGTCATATCCATTCATTCAATATTTTAAATTAAGTTAAAGTTAGCATGAAAATGCTCAAAAGGTATGATTATCGATTTTCAACCCTAAATAAACGACAGAGTTCATAGCGCTATTTTAGTCTGGTGTCTCGTCTACAGATACAGGATTACCAATGGTATAAAAGTGCCCGCCAGCAATATGGTGTAGGCTTTTCCATTCATCTGCTACTTCATGATAATACCAATGTCCGTTACGGAAGACGCGGTCGTCTGCATAGGCAGCAATGACTTCGCCAATAAACAGATCGTGCGCTCGTTGATTGTGCGGCTCAGGAATAAGTTTGCACAGTAGCCAAGCAGCATAACCTTCAACCACAGGAATATCTGAGGCATTAAATTGAAATAATTCCACGCCACATTGGCGTAATTTTTCTGGCGCATCACGTTGGCTCATCATGCCAAGTGCATAGACCAGTTTGAGTTGTTTCAGTGTTGGTACTTGTAAGGCGAAATAACCTGAATTTTCAATAATCTCACGTGTTTTAGTTGATTTATCCAGTACTACCGTCACTTTTGCAGGATTGAACTCTAAGGCGCATGCCCATGCCGCAGTCATCACACCGGTATGGGTTTGATCCTGAGCAGAGACGAGCACAGTCGGCCCATGATTTAAAAGTCGGTATGATTTTTCTAAAGGAACGGGGTGAATATGCGTTTTCAAAATTGTGCCTATATTTAAGTTCATCTAAAACTTAGATGTTTTATTAAAAAGTGTTGCTACATAGCATATAACGCATGAAATATTTTCAAAAGCCTTTAATATAAATCACTAAATCAGGAGTTCTATCAATGAAAATGTATCAAGTAGACGCATTTACCCAAGTGTTATTTAATGGCAACCCAGCGGCGGTTTTGGTGTTAGATGAATGGTTAGATGAACACTTGATGCAACAGATTGCTTTGGAAAATAATCTGTCTGAAACTGCATTTGTGAAAAAAATCGACAGCAGCAATTTTGAAATTCGTTGGTTTACACCGACCACTGAAGTGGATTTTTGTGGACATGCGACATTGGCCAGTAGTTATGTGCTTTTTGAGTTTTATACGGCTGAAAAAAATATCCAATTTCATGTCAAAAATCTCGGTATTTTTAGCGTAAATAAAGCTGAAGATGGAAAAATTCTGATGAATTTCCCTGTGCGTCGGGCACAGGTCGTGAGCGAATATCCTGAAGAGCTACGTCTAGGGTTGAGTCAACCTTTTAAGCAGGTTTATCTGAATGCGCAGGCGTATATCGTGGAATACGAAACGGCTCAACAGGTTTTGGATGAACAACCGAATTTTGAAATTTTAAAACGACTCGGCAAAATCCGCACCGCAATTACAGCGCCGGGTACGATTACTGATGTTGCAATCACTGCGGCAGCCCAGCAATATGACTGCATTTCACGCTATTTTGCACCGGGTAATGGCATCAATGAAGATCCTGTTACAGGTTCTATTCATACTGGAATCGTGCCTATTTGGGCAGAACGTCTAGAAAAACGTCAGATCTTAGCGTATCAAGCATCGAGTCGTGGTGGTGAGTTACACTGTCAAATGCTCGAAAATGACCGTATAGAAATCTCAGGCTATGCGTGTTTGTATATGCAGTCTGACATTTATATCTGAACATAAATCAAATACATGCTGTCTCATTCTGCAGCATGTATTTAATAAAAAGTAACTATTAATCCAGAAAAGCTCAGCATAAAATCAAAACCAATCTGATCGACAGCACTGCGCTGATCGATGCTAAATATAGAGGACACTTGAATTACATGCGTATTAAACATTTAACGCTTTCACTTTTTTTTGCAGGTTTAAGTACAAGCCTCTTTGCTCAACCTGTATTGGTTAAAACTGAACAAGCCATTGAAGAATATAAATTAGACAACGGTTTTCGTGTGGTTTTGGCGCAAAACGATAAAGAAAGCAAAGTGTTTATGAATACGGTGTATTTCACGGGTTCATTAAATGACCCTGAGGGCAAAGGTGGTTTAGCGCATTTGCTTGAACATTTGGCCTTTAAAGGCACTGAAAATGTCAAAGGTGATGAATTTCAGCGTCGCCTAGACCAATTCACGCTGATGACCAATGCCAGTACGGATTATTATTCAACGAAATACACCAATGTGATTCGTCCTGAACAAAGTTCAATCGATCAAGTTTTGCATTTAGAAGCAGAACGGATGGACAAATTGGTACTTCAGGAAAAATTTGTACCGACAGAAATTGATATCGTTAAGCGTGAACGTGAAATTCGTTTAGATCAGCCATTTTCAGTGTTAATCGACCAAGTTTTAAAAGAAGCCTATGGCAATCAATCTTTAGGCCGCTTACCGATAGGTGATTTGAAAGAACTTCAATCCATCAATATGAACGAATTAAACCAGTTCTATCGCCGTTGGTATGCGCCAAATAATGCAGTGATGGTGATTTCTGGTAAGTTTGATAAAGCTGCTGTATTAAAACAAATTGATCAACAATTTAGCCCAATTGCCGCACGCCAAATTCCTGAACAGGCCAAAGTCCCTAAATTAGATGGAACGAAATTAAAGCAACGCGAATTTACAGTTCATAAGGGCAGTGACTTTGGTAAATTTAATATTTATTTAAATGGTGCAGTCGAACCGATTAAAACCGCTTTGGCGGTATCTCCAACTTTGTATACCTTACAGCCAAGTGGGCATTTGTATCAAAGCATGGTGGAAACAGGGACAGCAACCGCAGTTCAATCCACCACATGGTTAGATAAAGATTTTAATTTGGTGTTTATGGGGGCGATATATGGCCCAAGTCATGATGCTAACAAAGTGGCAACCAGTCTGGCACAAGGTGTAGAGCAGAATAAAGCCTTTAATGACGTCGAGCTAAACCGTGTTAAAAGCTTGACTCGAAATATGGCTGACAATGTTAAGAATAGCGCTACGGCTCTTGGCGAACGTCTCAGTTCTTATACTGTGGCTTATAACGGGGACTGGTCTCAATATTTCCGAGACTTAGATAAAGTACAAAAGCTGAATGTAAGCGACGTGAATCAGGTGTATAAGGACTTTCTAAAGCCCGAATACCGTGTCACAGGAAATATTCTGCCTACACCTGAAGATCAAAAGAAAGCACAGCAACAGGCTGCGTCAAAACCTGCTGAAACTTTAGATCAGCAAGCGCCTGCAGAAGAGCCATTGAAAGATGCGAGTGTTTATCGTGCTGAAGTGAAGCAATATGTTGCAGAGTCTAAGCAATATTTAAATCAGAAAGAAAAACAGATTCTACGAGCTAAATTTAAAAACGGCATTCAGTATGCATTGTTTCCAACTAAAACACGTGACGACAAGACCTATGCTACGATTGCATTGGATTTTGGTACAGCGAAAAGCTTAATGAATAAAGGTGAGTTGCTAGATTTGACAGCTTATCTCATGTTCCGTGCATCTAAAGATCAAAGTTTGCAGCAAATTGCCGATAAAATTATTGATGTCGGTGGTGGTGCAACGGTTAGTGCAAATGATAATGGTCTCATGATTCAGGTGGTTGCACGTAAAGAAAAATTTGCTGATTTTTTGCAATATGTTATTGATGTTATTAAAAATCCAGCATTTGAACAGTCACAATTTGATTTAATTAAAGCGCAAAGTTTATCGAGTTTGGATCGACCTTATACAGAGCCGGATACCGTTGCTGCAATGACACTGTCGCGTATTGTCGAGATCTATCAGCCGGGGGATATTCGTTATCACTTCGAACCTGAACTTGCGAAAAAACAAATTGAGTCGGCTACACGTGATCAAGTGCAGCAGTTACATCAAAAATTCTTTAAAACACAGCATGCACAAATTGCGGTAACAGGTGATTTTGATACCAAGCAAATAGAAAAAATTCTGAAAAAAGAATTTGCAGATTGGAAAACCAGCGAGCCATATCAACGCTTAGAGTCTACATTTACAGCGTATCCTGCACAGAAAGTGCATGCATTGTCTGAACAGCGTGAGTTTGGTAGTTACCAAGCCATTATGACTCTACCTGTAGGTGTAGAGCATACCGATTCTCCTGCGTTACAAGTATTACGCCACATACTTGGTGATTCACAGTTGTCTTCACGTTTAGCTCAAGAGTTACGTGAAAAGAATGCACTGGTTTATGGTTTTAGTGCAGACATTAATTTTGATGAATGGGTGAATTCAGGTGTACTGAGTATTGATGCAAACTACACTGCGGGTAAATCAGCACAAGTTTCTCAGTCTGTTCATAAAGTTTTGCAAAACTTATTGAAAAATGGCGTGACGGAACAGGAAGTAGAAGCAGCCAAAGCCAGTATTTTGAAAAAGCGTTTAACTGCACTTGAAGATGACCGTCGCATTCATAGTATGTTGATTCCACAGTTAGAAAAAGGTCGTGATTTAAACTATCGTGAAAAGCGTGATCAACGCATTGCTAGTTTGACCAAAGCGGATGTTAATGCTGTCATCAAAAAATATATTCAACCTGAGCGTTTGGTTGAGGTGATGGCTGACCAATATGGTCAAGCTGTAAAATCTACTCAAAAATAAACTTAATAAAAAAATCCTCCATCTGGAGGATTTTTTTTGAGCTGCAATGGATAACTTGATAGCAAGATTTTCTTAACGAACTTATAGGCGGTAGAACTGACGGGCATTTTGTTGGAAGACTAAAGTCAGCGCATCATGATCATAACTCGCGACCGCATCTGAAAAGGCGTCAATAATATTCACCAAGGATGCACTCACACTATCCATCGGGAAGTTAGAGCCAAACATCACACGGTATTTCCCAAAGCATTGTAGAGCATGAGAAATAAGCGGAAAGGCGCAATCGAAAATCTCTTGTTTGGATGCAAGGCGTTGTTCTTTATGAAACTGATGACCCAGTACAGGCATGAATAATCCAGACATTTTGGTATAAACATTTGGGCAACTTGCCAGTTCAGCTAAATCATCTTTCCAACGAAACAAGATATTGTCACGTGAAGTTTGGGTTAAGCCTGTATGTGAGCCGACAGGTCCAAAGGCACCGACAGGTGTCCCAAAATGATCCAGAACGATAGATGTTTCAGGGAAAGCACGTGCTAAAGCGGTTAAATCACGAATCTGGTCTGAATAAACCCATGCATCAAAACTTAAATTCATTTGAGCAAGAGCTTCAAAACCTTTCATAAATTTTTTATTGGTATAGAGATGGGGCTCATTGGTCCATGCATGAACTTTTGGGTCTTCATGTACAGCTGCCATTTTTCGTATGCCACGAAAATGTGGGGAGGCTTGTTTATGCATTTTAAGAATTTTCTTAAAACTACTGTCACATGGGTCTGCAGTGCCGACTATGGCGCCAAGTTTAATTTTTTGAGCGTTAAAGTCTAAAGATTCAATAAACTTGGTTTCACCAACCACCCCTTTGCCTTTATGGTCATGCCAGCTCGCTTCTACATGTACGATTTGATCAACCAAATAATGTCCTGCATCTTGCTTATAATTTTCAGGCAAATACGGTGTCGTCACATGTTTGGTCAAACCAACTGTGTCAATTAACTCTTGCGGCTTAACTAAGCGCATCATTTTGTCGAGCAAGTAGGGATGTTTACCCAATAATTTCACGGCAAGTGAAGCGGCATGTGGGGTATTGTACGGATCCCATTGATGTATATGTGAATCCACGATGGCAAAATCGAGCGTCTGCATTGCTATCCTTGTCCTTAAAACCATGTCCATTTCTTGCGTATTTCATTGTATTTCCGAATACGCAAGGTACTGAAAATAGTTTGAATGATGAAAATACAACGTTATGACTGAATATTAAATCAAAGCTTTGTGAAAGAGAAGTTGTATAAAAAAAGCCCCGAAGGGCTTTTGATTAATGCTGATGATCGTTGTCGTGATCATGCTTATTTGCATGGAATTCTTCGTTATGACGGAAGCGAAGATAGTTTTCAAACTGTTCGCAATATTCATCATAATTATCTTCAAGCATCATTTGAAATTGTTGAAGAATATAAGACATCACTTGATCTTTGGCATCACGCATTTCTTTGCCATCTTTGAAGCCATTTGCAGCAACCCAAGTATTAAAGCGAGCAGTACCAAATAACATGGCAGCACTCACTTGGCCGCGCATTTCTGCAGGTTTAACTTGAGAACCTTTTTCAACACGACAAAATTCATTGGCTTGTTTAATAAATTCATCCGCACGTTCAAAGAAAGCTGCATTCAACGCTTCTTCTTCGGTTACATCAGTAGCTTCAATCTTTTGAACCATGAATGTGTCCTAGCATAAAAATCTAATGCAGTATTATAGGCAAAGCCTTGCAGAAACTAAACCTTTGACTTAATCTAAAAAATAGCCTAAGTAAAATGGAATGCTTCATGCAAGACGCAATCGCAGTGCAAAGTCTGAAAAGTGATATTGCATTACTTCGACAAAATATTTGGCCGCCCTCAACCTTAGCCAATGTAGAAGGGCTGCCCATTTATTATGGTACACAGTCTGAAGTAGCCGAATATTATGCACAGTGGACAGGCTTAATTGAACGTGCTCAAGACTTATTTCAACCCTTTGTGGAAGATGAAGTCCTTGATGCAATCCATTTGCCGAGTCATTTGAATCTGCCGCTTTTTTATTTTCATGTGGATCGTATTCGAATCAACAAAACACGTGCGAAAGAATCTAAAACCTTTCGTGGTATTGCAAGTTTGGTTGAAAAATGTGGGCAGTTTGAAGCAGATCAAATTCAAGCGATGCGGCTATGGCTAGACAGCGATGATACGGCTGCTTTGGTCGCACACCGTGAATTTATTGACCTCAGAACCTATGTATTTCAACATGGACAAAGTGATTATACCCGTACTCGTTTTTATGTGAATGGCATTGTACTTAGTGTCGAAAACGAGTTTAAATTGGTGGATGCCCGTGACAAACCACGTAAAGCCCGTAGCGATAGCTATAGTGACCCTTTAGCAGATAACAATACGTGGAAAATCTTTGGGAAATATCGTTAATTACTGATGTTACGCAGTAACATCAGAAGCGCCATTTGATTCAAATAAAAGAGCGATACGCGGCAACGTCATCCGCAAGTGTTTGAGACAGAACTACATCTATTTAAAGATGTTTTTGCGATACTTTGAATAAGTAGACGCTAGTGAACGAGTTTTGCGGTGAGGAGCATTGCTCCGCAAGATGGTTTCCTTGCGAAGCTTCGCTTCTCATTTTGCCGAAACAAAAGTACTTCCAGCCGAAGGCTAATCCCTTTATTTAAACCCTAGATGTAAGACTCCGTCGAATAGACTTAAAAATCATTTTAAAAATGCGTAATTACTTTTACGTGCGTAACATCAGTTAATTAAATATGTTGACGATATTACTTAGAACGTGAATTTAGTTCGCTGCACAAGGATGCTTTGGATTATGTAATCCACGCCCTAATGTGAAAATAGCCACTATGGCAAATGCCGAAATTGAAAGTTTGGCCCATGCAGAGCAATTGACTGATTTTTATATGCCATTATTACAAGGGATGACCATGCAAGCACGTGATGGTATGGCCTTGACGCAATTACAACGCATGGTGAGTAATGCGATGAAATCATGGGGGTTATTAGCACAAGGTCCAATCAGTATGGATCATGAATTAAACCCCCAATAGCATCGAGGTCTAAACGCAATTTTCTTAG
The DNA here is from genome assembly GCF_013419675.1 of Acinetobacter sp. YH12069. Lineage (NCBI taxonomy): Bacteria > Pseudomonadati > Pseudomonadota > Gammaproteobacteria > Moraxellales > Moraxellaceae > Acinetobacter > Acinetobacter sp. YH12069. Next base: position 158,821 of record NZ_VOZS01000008.1, read on the forward strand.
TTTTTTTGAATGACTGATATGCAAATACTATTTTGAAGTTGATTTGCAGGGATGAATTTTGATGTCGCCTAATTCCATTACACTGATATAACCATCAACCGCAATTAAATTATCGCTTTGACTCGATAGAGTTAGACATTCTCCGGACTTGACGCTAGATAGTAACAGACCTTGTTGCGGATTCAAGTTCATGCTGTAAATACTCAGTGTGCCAGCATCGGTTTTGATTTGGTAAGACTCATCACCATAGTCCTCATTATTATTGCGCAGGACTTTAAAGGTTCGTCGTGTCTGATCAAAGTTTTGAGTTGGAGAAAGCGGCTTTTCGACTTGTAAGGATGCCGTGCGCCTTAATTCGGTGCTTTGCACAGGCTTATGTTGTTCACTACAAGCACTTAGTAATGGGAAAATGATAAAAATAAGTGAAAATGAAAATAGGGGATGAATTACAGGTATGTGACTTTTCAACATAAAACCACCCTGAATCTAAGTTTTCAGATAGCTTATTTTAAAAGTTTTTATCCAGAAAATAAAAATAATAGCTTCTCAAAATATTTCAATGTAACTGAGTCAAACTAAAAAAATGATGAATTGAAATTAGCCGACTTTGAATCTGAATGTTTAACAAATGAATATCTCTATGACAATGTAGGATAGAAATAAAAAGGGAGACACATTGAATCTCCCTTTTTGATTTTACTTAATGAGTTTTCGACTGACAAGGAATTGCTCGGTCGCTTCTAATAGCTTATCTGCATAAACCTCTTGTTTTGCAGTCAACCAGCCGAGAACAAACCAATCACTAGCTTCCAGCTCTGTTTGCTGAATATATTGTGCAGAAGAGGAAAGGACTTGATATTCCTGAGCCGCGACTTGTGCATCATTGAGCGCTTTACTATATTTCTGCAAGTTTTTTACATCATAAATAGACGTCAAAATTGGGAAGCTAAATTTAAGCTCTTGTATGCGCTGAGAAAGCACATCTAAGCTTTCAAAATTGTTAATGTCGGCATCATTTAAAGCCTCTTGCAGGGCTTTATATTGGTTTTGAAGGGTAGTTTGAGCATACCATTTAAAATCATGTTGTTGCGGTGCTTCATCGACTTTCAAACTAAACATTAAAAGCTCAAGATAATGATGCACATTTTGAGTCGATTTAACCAAATTGCCTAACTTCTCTTTGGCATACAAAATATCTTTGGTTAAATTTTCTGAGGTCGTTGGGTTTTGTAAAAAGCCACCCAAGGTATTTTGCATGTGCTCAAAATGGTGTAATTGTTCAAACTGCTGTTTAAATGCGCCCAATTGCACAGCCCATTTTTCAACGATATCGCTGTTCCAATCTTTAAACAGCGAAATGGTTAATTGTAAATGATGGAGTGCTTTTTGAGCTTGTGTAATGTGCTCGGCCTGAGCAACACCTGCAGAAATTGCGGCAATATTAGGCAGAAGGTGCTGCATTTCCTGTGCAATTAAAAGTCGTAAGTTTTTTGCGGCAGTGTCTTTTTTACTGAGTTGAAATTCTTTAGCCTCAACTGCTGGACTCACAGTTTGATTCAATGCCAGCAAATTTCCAATTTCAGCTTTACTACGAACATCTAACCACAAATGGTACTTTTTAACCCATTCAAAACTAAAGGCAAGGAGTGATTGAATAGAGCCACTTTTAAGTTCAAATTCAACTTCGTGAACCTCTGTTTCTGTATTGTTGCTACGGATACAGCCGATATCTAAGCTAACTTCGATCTTGGCATCTTCAAACTCTATGACGCGATAAGTTCTCAGAATCTCAGTTTCAAATTGAAGTTGTAGCGAATCTTGCTGATCACCTAAAGTGGTTTTTAAAACCGACTGAACTTCAGCTTCATTGCTATAAACAGATAAATCTAGGGCAGGGGCTTGTTCAAGTTCACCCAAATCTAAATTATGTTCAAACCGTTCAATGTGACTTTTACCAGCAGCTTTCAAGGTTTGAATCCAGCGCGTTCCTTCTAAACGTTGACGCAAGGCTGCATGCTGCTGGGCCATTTGTCGATCTGGGGTATCAAAATATTTAGCTTTAAGTTGAATTTGTTCCGATTTTTTTGGATCGAGTGCTTTTAATAATGCAGTTCGACGTGCTTCTGGAATCTGGAACTTTAATTCAACTTCAACCATGGTTTTCTGTCCTGATGTCACAACTTCATGATCTGGCATGAAGCGATCTTTAAATTTTTATAAAAATGAAAAACTAAAATGTGCGTAAATTTTCTATGAGTTAAACGCGTATCGATTGTAGCGAAAAACAGTTGAGAAGTAAGACTTGACGGATTTGAAAACTCTGCTTTTGGACTAAGAAAAGTTTTAAAAGATGGATATTCCATCAATTGTATAATTCACAATGGTTCGACTTTCATGGGATCAAAATAAAATTTTACGCCTTTAAAGTGGGCGAGTTTTGAGCTATGTTGGTTAAAATAAGTTCAGGATGAGCACAAAATGAATTCACAAGTACAACCCGAGTTTAATCGAGATTTAAAGCCCGAATTTCAGTTGCCTATTCGTGACTACTCGCAATTTTATCGATTTTATTTGACTGAACATCGAAATATCATGAGCCGACGTTTACATGCCACAGGCAGCAGTATAGGACTCTATTTCTTCACGAAAGCAATTTTAAAAAAACAACCAAAGTATTTTGCTTATGGTCTGGTTTCAGGCTATGCCTGTGCATGGGTCGGACATTTTTTCTTTGAAAAAAATAAGCCAGCAAGTTTCAAGCAACCTTTGTACAGTTTTATTTCCGATTGGCGTATGCTGTCTGATATTGTGAAGGGAAACTTAAGCTTAAAAGACCGTAATTTAGATAAGATTGATAGTTAATTATTTATTAATCAAACGTTTAATTTTTATGGATCTAGGCGTGATTTTTTTGAGTAAATGACTTGCAAAATTAGAGTGATTAGTCTAATAATGTTCATATTGTTTATTTACTACTTATCTATAAGATGAAAAGTCGATAAACCCCAGTTTTCCGAGCCTAGAGTGACCTTCTCTAGGCTTTTTTTATGGCCTTAGAAAAGGTCTATTGTTTGAAAGATATAACAATAAAAATTTTCATAAAATAGGCTAGACTTTTTGATGCTCTGAACGCTCCCCAAAACGTTTCTTACCAAGCACCAAAAAGTCTAATAGGTTACACATTTTTATTTTTATAAAGTGTTGTGTTTTTATGCGCTGCGTTTTGTGTTCTTCTGTTTCAGTATTAAATAATTTGTATCAGTTTTGTTCTATACCTGAAAATAGGTATTTTTTGCCATTTTCTACAGAAAATTCAATTAAACATTTATATAAGCAGTCCTGTGAAAAGGAATATAACTTTCTCAGCGGCAAAGCATTAAAATTTTATGCCCCAAGCAACATTTCATAGACCTAATCGTTATAATATTCAAAAGTTTTAAGTTGTGATTGAATTATGCGTGGTTTATACCTCATTACCAATGATGATCCTATCGAATTGCTTTTAGCCAAACTCGAAGGCGCGATGGCAACTTATGAAGTTGCTGTTTTGCAATATCGCCGTAAAAAAGTGGCAAAGGAAGATCAGGCTTATGAAATTGAATACATGAAAAATATGTGTAATCAGTACAAAGTGCCTTTTGTTATTAATGACGATCTAGAAACTGCAGTTCAATATGGTGTGGGTGTCCATTTAGGGCAAGATGACGGTTCAATTGCTGAAGCTGTAGCACGCTTACCTAAAAATGTTTTGATCGGTCGAAGCTGTAATAACTCTTTAGAACTGGCTGAGCAGGCGATTGCAGACGGCGCAAACTACGTGGCTTTTGGCGCAATTTTTGCGACTGAAACCAAGCCTGAAGCAGGCAATATTGGCTTAGAAACGCTAAAACAAGCCAAAGCGAAACTAAATGTACCTATTTGTGCAATTGGTGGATTAACTGTAGAAAATTCTGCTGAAGTGATTGAAGCGGGTGCTGATCTTTGTGCTGTGATTAGTGATGTATTAGGTCGTTCAATGTCTGCTGTAAGCAGTCGTGTTTATGAATGGTCTGAGCTTTTTGCTGAACAAGCTTAATTTTATTTTTTAGATTGAATAAGTAGAGAATTTTTATGAGCTTATCTGCTAAGCAAGAACAATTATTTAAACAAGCCAGCAAGCATATTCCTGGTGGCGTAAACTCTCCTGTACGCGCATTTAATGGTGTAGGCGGTACACCGGTATTTATCGAAAAAGCGCAAGGCGCATATCTCTATGACGTAGACGGAAAACGCTATGTCGACTATGTCGGCTCTTGGGGCCCAATGATTTTAGGTCATGCGCAGCCCGACATTATTAAAGCGGTTCAAGAAGCGGCCGTTGATGGTTTGAGTTTTGGTGCGCCAACGGTTCATGAAACGACTTTGGCGGATATTATTTGCGAAATTATGCCGTCTATTGAATTGGTTCGTATGACCAACTCAGGGACTGAAGCAACCATGACCGCCATTCGTCTTGCTCGTGGCTACACCGGCCGTGACAAGATTGTAAAATTCGAAGGCTGCTACCATGGTCACTCAGACTCGCTTTTAGTAAAAGCAGGTTCTGGCTTATTGACCAAGGGTGAAGGTGAAGCGACTTCTGCAGGTGTTCCGGCTGATTTCGCTAAACACACCTTAACACTGCCGTACAATGACATTGCCATGCTGAAAGAATGCTTTGCAAAATTCGGTTCAGAAATTGCAGGTGTAATTGTCGAGCCAGTTGCAGGCAACATGAACTTGGTTAAACCGATAGATGGTTTCTTGCAAGCAATTCGCGATGTGTGTGATGAGCATGGTTCAGTCTTTATCATTGATGAAGTAATGACAGGTTTCCGTGTAGGTCTTGGCGGTGCGCAAGCGCATTATGGTGTAACGCCTGATTTGACCACTTTAGGCAAAATCATTGGTGCAGGCTTACCCGTGGGTGCTTTTGGTGGTAAACGTGAAGTGATGGAGTGCATCGCGCCACTGGGTAAGGTGTATCAAGCGGGTACATTGTCTGGTAACCCATTGGCTATGCGTGCTGGTATTGAGATGTTTAAACATTTGCGTAAACCAGGCTTTTATGAAACCTTAACTGAAAAATTGGCAGGCTTACTTGCTGGTTTACAAGCTGCTGCAGACGAGGCGGGCATTCCGTTCTTTACCCAGCAAGTGGGCGGTATGTTTGGTATTTACTTTACAGATCAAACTGAAATCACTGGTTTTGATTCAATTTTGAAATGTGATGTAGATGCGTTCCGCACTTTCTTCCATGGCATGCTGAAACGTGGTGTTAACCTTGCACCGTCTGCATTTGAAGCAGGGTTCTTCTCAAGTGCGCATAGCGATGAAGATATTACATTTACCATTGAAATGGCGAAAGAAGTTTTTGCTGAAATGAAGTAATTTTCATTTAAATCGGTAAATTCTGCTTTAGAATAAAGCCCGCAGCCTGCTGTGGGCTTTTTTGTTGTTATAAGTTCAGTTTTTTAAGAAAAGGATTTTTAAATGAAAACCAAGCATTATTTAACTTTAGCAGATGCAGAATTTTTACTAAACACAGCACATACTTATGCAGTAGAAAATGGTTTTAATGTCAGCATTGCGGTAATGGATGATACAGGCAATTTATTGGCGATGAAACGTATGGATGGTGCATCGCCAATGACAGCAAATCTATGCTTAGAAAAAGCCAAATGTTCAGCCATTAGCCGTCGTCCTTCAAAGTTATTTGAAGACATCATCAAAAGTGGTCAGATGGGTTTTCTGACCATGGATACCTTTTCAGGCATGCTGGAAGGCGGTGAGCCGATTATGTACGAAGGGCAATTGGTGGGTGCAATGGGCGTGTCTGGGGTAAAGTCATTTCAGGATGCAGAAATTGCACAGCAGGCGATTGAGAAGTTTTTGGCACAGGTATAAAACTTCCTTAGAGATTTTTAAGTTTAGCTATATTTAAAAATTCATAGTTTCATAGCCAATGATGCGTCGAACGTGAATAATCACAAAAAAGCTGTTTCATTGTGCTGGACTCTGAAATGGATGATTTTAATAAGATATTGATGCTTATAGGTAAATTTCAAGAATTTCGTAAAAGGTTTATTATGTTAATTGTAAAAATAATTAAAAGTTTAGGAATACTAGTAGAATGCAGCTAATAGAAATAGAACCTTATTTTTGGGAATTATATGAGGATAGCGAAAATATATATCTCAATGTTTTTATAAATATAAGTGGAATTTCTTGGGAGAAAACTATCTGCCTAGATGAACAAGCGATTCAGCAGTATCAGACTCAAGGAAAAAGTTTTATTGATGGCTTAGCGAAAAGAATTGAAAGTAGCCAATTTGGAACAGATTATGAAAGATTTTACTCATATGTAGATGCCTCTAAAGAACAGAAAAAGGAAATGCTTCAAGCATTTAAAGAATATAAGGCTTAGCAAAATTAAATCCATTTAATATAATGAAGATTGTACGAAATGTTTATGTTTACATAGGTAAATAGCAAAGAACTTATTACTTTTGTGTATCTACGCTAGCATAAGTTTAATTTATGAATAATTAGTTGACTCATCTCCCATGCTTTACCCAATGCCTAAAAAAATCCAATTTTCACCATCTCAAGCAAAATGGCAGCTGTCATCAACACAGTCAGTATTGGTATTAGTAGGACTGCAAAACTTACGCATGCAGCAGGGTATACAAGATACGCAGTTGATGGAAAATATTATCCAGTTGACCAATAAAGCCAAAGCCTTAGAGATTCCTATTGTAGATTTATATGGTGATGATTTACTTCAAGGCATGCAGCAGCTCGGTGAATATGCAACAACACACCCGCAGCTCATCTTTGCAGGGCAAATCACACCTATGCTGAAACAGATCTTGCCGCATCTATACAGCGTGACAGAGCAAATCTGTATTGTTGATGACGCAATTGTGCTGAATAATCAGGAACAGCATATTCTGTGGGTGGACTCCATATCAGGCCAAGGTATCCATCATATGAGTAGTTATAATTTGATGCGGCTTTGGAATCTGTCAGCGCCAACGGAATTCGTCTTGTCGGCCAAAGGCATATTATTGGCTATCGCAGAACAGTTAGATATGGACGCATTGGAAATAGATCCCTTAATCGATTTACGCAGTTATGGGCTCGATTCCATTGCCATGGTCAGCTTAATTGGGTTGTGGCGTGCCAATGGTGCAAACATCCGTTATGAAGACTTTTTAGATGGTGCAAGTTTAAAAGCATTGCTAGAAAAATTGCTCAATACAGATTAAACAAAGCCAATTGGAATTATTTTTGTTCTAAATCGGAAAATACGTCGGGAAATATAGCTTTGTGCATTGTAATTGTTGGCTAAGCTTTTTATTATTGCCGCCTTGTTTTTCGAGATCAGAACTGGATTGAACTTTGAGTAATTTTCTAACCGAACACCTGATACATCGTGACACTGACTTTATGGTGATCCATAAACCAGCAGGTTTACTCACAGTTCCGGGAAAAACAGCAGATTTACAAGACTGTGTTATCAATCGATTATTAAAAATTGAACCGAATACCTTGCTCATCCATCGTTTGGATCGTGATACCTCAGGTATTTTGGTTTTTGCATTAACCCGTCAAGGGCAAAATCGAATTTCACGCCAGTTCCAAGAACGTCAAACTTCAAAAACATATCAGGCATTGGTTGCGGGTACGCTCGAAGGTGAAGGTACTGTTGATGTACCCGTCGTGTATGACCCAGAACATCCGCCACTGCATATTGCCGATCCTGCACATAATAAGCCTGCACTTACGCATTGGAAAGCCACTGAACATTTTGAGATTCAGGGTCAAGCCGTAACACGTGTAGTGTTAACTCCTATTACCGGTCGATCCCATCAGCTTCGTGTTCATATGCAATATTTAGGTCATCCTATTGTTGGTGATACTTTGTATGCAACACCTGAGCAACAGCAGCTGATGCCACGCTTATGTTTACATGCTGAGCGCTTGAGTTTTAACCATCCTGAAACAGAGCAAACAGTGGAATTTCACTGTCCTGTACCATTTTAGGAAAATCATTTAAATCCCTAAGAATTCTGCTCACTATTTAGTGGGCTTTATGTCAAAATATATTGCTTTATGGTCTAGATTTTTGCTCAAATAACGTTCACAGTTTGAGCATAATATTTTCAGACCGAACTTGAGAAAAAGGTGGAAAAATTGCAGCAGTTTGCTATTGGTCAACGTTGGTTATCAGATACAGAAACGGAACTGGGTTTAGGTGTTCTTATTGATGTTGATGAGCGATCGGTCAGCATTTTATTCCCGAAAAGTGATGAAACTCGTGTCTATGCCCGTCACAATGCACCTTTATCTCGTATTGTTTTCAATGTAAATGACGAAGTCCAAGACCAAGAAGGTCAAATTTGGACTGTTGAATCTCTTGAAGACCGTGGTGGTGTGGTTCGTTATAACGCGGTACGTAAACTTGCCGATGGCACAGAAGAGCGTAAAGCACTGAATGAAACACGTATTGGTGCAAGTATTCAGTTAGCAAAACCATTAGATCGTTTGCTTGCAAGCCAAGTGGACTATAAAGAATGGTATGACCTGCGTATCGAAGCACTGCTTCTTCAAGCCAATATGAAGTCTAGCCCTCTACGTGGCTTGGTAGGTTCACGTGTGGGTCTCATTCCACACCAACTGTATATTGCGCATGAAGTGGGTAAACGTTTTGCTCCACGTGTATTACTTGCTGACGAAGTTGGTCTGGGTAAAACCATCGAAGCTGGTCTGATTATTCATCAGCAACTCAAAACGGGTCGTTCAGAACGTATCTTGGTCTTAGTACCTGATTCATTGCAATATCAATGGATGATTGAAATGCGTCGTCGTTTCAATCTTGAGTTCTCATTATTTGACTTGACGCGTACAGCTTCGATTAAAGAACACGATCCAGACCTCAACCCATTCTTAACTGAACAATGCATTATTGCTAGTGTTGATTTGATGATCGACCATGATGACTTGCGTGAACAAGCGCTTGAAGCTGGTTTTGATTTGCTCGTGGTCGATGAAGCCCATCATTTAATGTGGTCAGAAGAAGAAGGCGGCAATGACCGTTATGACCTTGTTGAAGAACTTGCTGAAAAAACGCCGGGTGTCTTGTTACTAACCGCAACGCCTGAACAATTAGGTGTGGAAAGTCACTTTGCACGTTTACGTTTACTTGATCCACAACGTTTTAGTTCACTTGATCGTTTCTTGGATGAAGAGGAGCAGTATCACCAAACAGCTAAAATTGCTGAAGTGCTGATGTCTGATCTGCCACTCGAAGAAGGGCATTTGGCAGCGATTGAAAGTCTATTAGGTCATCGAATTACTGACGAGCCAGAACAACGATTCCGTGCTATTCATGAGTTATTAGACCGTCATGGTACAGGTCGTATTTTATTCCGTAATACCCGTGAAGCGATTCAAGGCTTCCCAGGTCGTGACTGTCAGCCTGCGCCATTACCTGCACCAGAAAACTGGTCTAAAGATGGCAAGCTACGTGAACAAATGTGGCCTGAAGAAGCGCAGCTTGATGGCTCGTGGATGGAAACTGACCCACGTGTGATGTGGTTGATGGAACGTCTGCGTACAGACCTGAAACACAAAAAAGTGTTATTGATTGCACGCAGTGGTCCAGTGGTTGAGTCTTTAGAAAATGTACTTCGTTTGCATGCAGGTATTCGCACAGCGATGTTCCATGAAGGCATGAGCCTATTAGAGCGTGACCAAGCAGCGGCTTACTTTGCGGAAGAGTCATACGGTGCGCAAATTTTACTATGTTCAGAAATTGGTTCTGAAGGTCGTAACTTCCAATTTGCATCGGACCTTGTGTTATTTGACTTACCTGCTAACCCAGACGTACTTGAACAACGTATTGGTCGTTTAGACCGTATTGGTCAAGAAAATCGTATTCAAATTCATGTGCCTTATTTGGTTGGTACTGCTCAAGAGCGTATGTTCCGTTGGTATAACGAAGCATTAAATATTTTCTGTAATATCTCGCCGACTGCGCAAACCTTACAAGAAAACTTCATCGTCAATCTGAAAGATTGTTTGTTGGCAGATAAAGGCCAAGAGTTTGAAGATCTGCTCGAAGCCGTAAGTGTGCAACGTGAAGCGCTTGAAGCTGAACTTCAAGAAGGTCGTGACCGTTTACTTGAATACAACTCTTGCCGTCCAATCGTGGCACAAGAAATTGTGACTGCACTTGAAGATTATGATGACAACACGACTTTGCCAATGTTTATGAAACGCTTTATGGCGTCTACAAACATTGATTTTGATGAGCAAAGTAATGGTACCGTGATCATCAAGCCAACGGATCAAATGCAAGTTCAAGGTCTGACTTTGGACGAAGAAGGTATGACGGCGACGTTCTATCGTGACCAAGCACAGATCCGTGAAGATGCTCAATATTTAACACTTGAGCATCCATTCACTGAAAGTGTGATGGAAATGATTAATACGCAAGGCTTTGGTAGTACCAACGTTGCTGTATTGAAATCGGCCGCTTTACCGCAAGGTTCTGTGTTAATGGAAGTGTGGTTTAAAGTCGATGTCGTTGCACCGAAAGCATTGAATTTGCCGTCAAGTTTGCCACAACAGTTGGTTCGTGTATTACTGAGCGAAAAAGGTCAGGATTTATCGCAAAAAATTGCACCTGAAATTTTACGTCCTTATTTACATCATCTTGATGGCAACAGTTGCCGCCAAGTGGTTAAGGCGCGTCGTGATGTCATTGAACAGCGTTATACGCAAGCGCTTGAAATTGCTCGTGGTGCATTACCGGGCTTTAAACAACAAGCCAAAGAAATCTACGGTAGCAAATGGCAATATGAAATTGACCGTTTAACTTATTTGAAGCAGTTCAACCCAAGTATTCGTGAAGACGAAATTGCACGTTTACAAAAACTGCAAAAAGAAGGTTTAACACTGCTTGATGGTCTAGCGGTTACACCAGAAGCGATTCAAATTATGGTAGTGGTTAAGCCATAAGTTAAGAATCTTAAAAAAGCACCTTAGGGTGCTTTTTTTTATGGCTAAAATTATAACTGTAAAATTAATCACGACAGATTTACGCTAAATCAAAGTTTTGTATTGTTTATTTTTAGGATCTGTTGACATTTGTTGATTAAAAAAATAGCGAGATAGTAAAATTAAATCGCCAAACCCAATTTTACACTCGCTATGCCTCGAACAATGCTAAATGATCAACACTGGTCCAAGTTACTTGC